>JAATGG010000072.1 GCA_015654835.1 Terriglobales bacterium | reverse complement strand
GCGAACATGAGCATCTGCAGTTTGGGCGAGAGCCGCTCGACGATATCCGCCGCGGAGTGGCCCTTGGCGCGCCGCTGATCGGAGGGAGTGGTCGACACGAACATCATTCCCGCGTTTGAGGCATCGCCTGAAAAGCTGAACCCCATCACCTGGAAGGAGCCGGCGATATCGGGGTCCTGCGAGATGATGTGGTCGGCCCGGTCGGCCAGAGAGGTTGTATAGGCCAGCGAGGAGCCCGGAGGCGCCTGCACGATGACTATCAGAAAGCTTTGATCTTCCTGGGGAATAAAGCCAGTGGGGACGCGCTGATAGACCCACACCGTAGCGCCGAGTCCGAAGAAAAAGATCAGCAGCAAGACGTAGCGCAACTGCAGGGCATAGTGAATAGCCCTGGCATAGGTGCGAGCCATCCAGGTGATGGAGGCATCGGCCCCGTGGATGAAATTCGCAAAAGCGCGGGAGACGGGCGCGATGTGGAGGAAGTCCAACTGATGCGGGCGATCTTCTTCGCCGCGCAGGAACAGGGCCGACAGCGCCGGCGACAGGGTAAGCGCATTAAAGGCCGAGATGGCGATGGCAAATGCGATAGTCAGTGAGAACTGCCGGTAGAGAATGCCGGTGGTGCCAGGGAAAAACGAGACGGGCACAAACACGGCGATGAGCACGAGCGATGTGGCGATGACCGCGCTGGTCACCTCCCCCATGGCGCGTGAGGTTGCCTGGTGAGGGTCGGAGTGCTCCATCGCGATGTGGCGCTGCACGTTCTCAATGACCACGATGGCGTCATCGACGACGAGCCCGGTAGCCAAGGTGATGCCGAAGAGGGTCAGCGAGTTGATGGAGAAGCCGAAGATCTTGATGAAGGCGAATGTGCCGATGAGCGAAACCGGGATGGTGACGGCGGGGATGATAGTGGCGCGCCAGTCGAGGAGGAAGAGGAAGATCACCACGATGACGATGACGATAGCCTCGACGAGGGTCACCAGCACTTCGCGGATGGAGTCGCCGACGACGGTTGTGGAGTCAAAGGCGATGGAATATTCGAGCCCTGGCGGAAAGCTCTTCGAAAGCTCCACCAAGACGGCTTTGGCCTGGCGATCGACTTCGAGGGCGTTGGCGTTGGAAAGCTGCTCGACACCGATACCCATGGCGTCGTGGCCGCGGAATTTCAAAGAGGAACTGTAGTCTTCGGCGCCAACTTCAGAGTGACCTACATCCCTGAGAAGCACCAAGCCGTTGGCGGAGTTTTTGACGATAATGTTGTCGAACTCGACCGGATCGGTGAGCCGGCCTACGACCCGCACCGGGACTTGAAATGCCTGCTTGTCGTTCGAGGGAGGCTGGCCAAGCTGGCCGGCCGGAATCTCAATGTTTTGCTCGACCAGCGCATTGACCACGTCGGTAGCGGTGAGGTTGCGAGCTGCCAGCCGTACCGGATCGAGCCAGACACGCATAGCGTATTTGCGCTCGCCGAAGATTGTGACGTCGCCCACGCCGGGAACGCGCTTGAGGGCATCTTTGACGTATACGTCGAGGTAGTTGGAAACGAACTCGCTCGAGTAGCGACCGTCGAGCGTGTAGAAGCCGGCACCAAAAACGAAGTTGCTGTTCGTCTTGGTGATGCTGATGCCGGTGGAATTGACGGCCGCGGGCAAACGGCCTTGCACGCTGGACACACGGTTTTGCACATCGACGGCAGCGATGTCCAGGTTGTAGCCGGTCTGAAAAGTCGTGGTGATCGAACTGCTTCCGCTGTTGGTGCTGGAGGAACTGATGTAGCGCATTCCCTCGACGCCGTTGATCGACTCTTCAAGAGGAATGGTGACGGCCTTCTCGACCGTGTCGGCGTTGGCGCCCACATAGTTGCTGCTGACGGTGACTTGCGGAGGAGCCAGATCGGGATACATGGCAATGGGCAGGTTGGGAATGCAGACCGCTCCACTGAGAATGATCAACAGCGCGCACACCGTAGCGAATACCGGCCGGCGAATAAAGAAATCGACAAACACTGGAGCCTTCCTTCCTTGCCGCTCGCGTGGGAACAACGCAGCGAGCGCTTGCCTCCTCAAGTGAGGGAGACGTCTTTCCAAAGGCGCGTTTACGCGCCCATCGGCATCACAGGCATGTTATTCACGAGAAATTGCGTGCTCGACACGATGACGCGATCGCCGGTGCTGAGTCCGGCCGTGATGGCGTACGTGTTGCCCACGGTATCGCCCAAAGTGACCGGCGTCTGGACGGCGATGAAATGCCCACTCTGCTGGCGCGCAACGAAGACAAAGCTTTGGCCGCCTTGGCGCGTCACCGCAAGCACGGGGACTACGGCCATGGGCGAAGTGCTCCAAATAACGCGGGCCTTGATCAGTTGGGCGTTACGCAACACTTCCGGAGCGAGATGTACTGGAGCTTTGACCAGGATGCCCTGAAGTGTGCTGTCGACCTGGGGAGATAGAAAATCGATCTTGGTGTTCTCCAGCAGCTTGCCGTTGGTGTCCATCAGTTCGACAGCGAGTCCTTGGCGAACCTGTGTGGCGCGCTCGGTGGGAACGTAGATATAGGCTTCGAGGTCCTTGTTCTCATCCACCGTGGTCAGGATGGTGGTAGAGGATACGTAGTCGCCCACATGCACGGGGATGTCGCCGATCACGCCGGCAAAGGGAGCGCGGATGGCGTAGTAGGCCAGTTGTTCCTCCTGCGTCTTGCGCGCGGCAACAGCGGACTCGTAATCGGCCTTGGCGTTGTCGTGAGATTGCTGTGCCTGGTCAAAGGTGTCGTGGCTGGTAATGCCAGCCGCAAAGAGTTTTTTCTGCCGCTCGATTTCAAGGGTGTTGTAGTCGTAGAGGGCTTTTTTCTGCCGCTCGGTGGCGCGGGCGGAATCGACAGCGGCTTGCTGGTGGAGCGGATCGATGGTCATGAGCAATTGACCCGCGCTGACGCGGTCACCCGAGCGCACCTTGATCTGGGTCAGGCGGCCATCGACCTGCGGCTGCAGGGTAGCGGAACGCCGGGACTTGATCGTGGCCACGTAATCACTGCTCTGCGGCACCGGGGCGAGAGTCACTGCCACGGTTTGCACAGGCATTGCCTGCATGGCTGGAGCGGCAGGCGCGGCCTTCTGCCTGCATCCTGCGGCGGCCAACCCCATCAGAATCAAACAACTCATCCCCAAAATGCGTCTCACTGCACTCTTCCTCACTTGCGTTATTTCCTCTCCAAACCTTTAGCAGGCCGGAGCTTTGAGAACGGCTGCAACGGTTCGCGCCAGACTTTTTATCTAGCGGATTGTAGGATTGATCCTACAATGTGGCTTCGGCTCCCGGTTGTGATCCTAGGGGTAACTATACCGGGACAGGATGTTGGAAGGAAACAAGCCCGCGGGGACCGAAACGGAACCCTGCCCTGAGTACGCTCTGGCGAATTCGAGGAATCTGGTTTCGTTAAATGCTTTCTTGTTGCAGGGCAAAGGGATTGAAGTTGGCACCGCGATC
>JAATGG010000021.1 GCA_015654835.1 Terriglobales bacterium | reverse complement strand
TGGGCGAAGTCTTCGCTGCCCTACTAACTATTTCCCCACTCATTAGGTCTCTTCGCATGGCCGCTCACCACGGTCTATATCACGCCGATAGAATTCATCGGACAGCAACGACCGACATAGCTCATCCATCGTCCAGTTATTGTTTGACTTCCTGCTCTGTCCGGGCACGCTGCACATTTTTTTGCTGCGGCTTAGAATAATAACCTTTACGCGTCCTGACAATAAGCTTGCCATGGTTCGCTGCTTTCGCCTCCAGGCGTACTGTACGATATCCGGTAATGCCCGACGTATTCGTCGAATGATAGCCGATGGTGTATTGGTTGCGGATATCACGGGCTACATCCGCAGCGATCTTGTCCACATCGTCCAGCGAACGCGGGAAGTAGGCAACGCCTCCAGTTTCTTGCGATAACATTTCCAACGCATTTCTTGCTCGCTGCGATTCATCTTTGTCGGTCCCGAAAAGTAACCCAATGGAATAGACCACCGGCCCGCCCAGATTCTGCACGCGGTGAATAGCCTCTTCGAGATTCAGTCTCGATGCATTGTCCGCTCCATCTGTAATGATCAGAAGCACCTGCTTTGGATGCTTCGCATGATTTGATAACTCATCTGCCGAGGCTGCCACGGCATCATAGAGCGCCGTGGTTCCCTTGGAATCGAAGTGCGAAAGGCCCCGGCTGAGAGCCGCGAGATCTGAGGTAAAGCCCTGGTCGAGGAATGCCCGCTCAGAAAAATTCACGATGAAAGCTACGTCCTGCGGATTGGATGCCTTTAGAAGATTCAACGCGGCCGCATTGACCGCAACTCGCTTATCAAGCATCGATCCGGAGTTATCGACGAGGATCCCCATCGATACGGGAAGGTCCTGATGTTGAAACGACCTGGCAGTTTGGAGAACACCATCCTCCCACACACGAAAATCTTCGCGACTCAAATCTGTGACGGACTGGCCCCTTTCATCGATGACTGTGCAATTGAGCAAAACCTCGTCCACATCCTCGTGAAGCGTAAAGACGCCATCCTGCCGTTTCTGAAGTCCGCCCGCCTGATCTGTCGTCGAAGGCACGGCCGGATTCACAGAGGCGTTATCTTCAGGGTCGGGCGAGAGAACAGGGTCGCGATCTACATCGAGGCTCGGCTGAATCTCAGGGCGCGTCGGATCAGGCAGAGCAACTGGTGCCCCGGATTGCACCTGCCCGGGCTGAGCTTGCACGGGCTGGGCAGTCTGCGCCTGAGAGAACAGGAACGATCCGCTGCAAAACAGCACCAAAGCCACTGAAGGAATAGGCCGGAAAATGTGCGATATCGAAGTCTTTGAGAGCATAGGTCGGTTGGCTGAAAACCAGCAACTCCATTTTGAGTCCACTTTGATATGATGCAAATCTGAGCCGTAGCAGACATGCAAACATTTATGGAACAACAAATACTATTACATGACCATATCAATTGGAATTCACAGCAGGAAGGATGTTAGCCAATGAGCAGCGACGTTGAATTGAACGATGTCGGCGTCCTCAAGCGCCGTGAAATTGAAGCCCGCATTCTGGCGCCTCTTCTGAAAGCCCTTGGCGATGAATTTGGACATGAACAAGTCCTCGAAGTCGCCCGGAAGACAATCGCCTCGATCGCACGTCAACAAGGCAAAGAGCTCGCAGAGGGACTGAAGCGAAACGATCTGGAAGCCTATAGCAAGGCAATCGAGCCATGGAGCCACAGCGGCGCTCTGCAACTTCGGATACTCGACCAAAACGACCGCACATTGAATTTCGACGTAACAGCCTGCCAATATGCCGATCTCTATCGCAATCTTGGTATTGAGGAACTGGGAAGCATCTTATCCTGCGAACGCGACGCCGCTTTTGTTGAGGGTTTCAACCCCAGCATCGCCTTGCAACGCACGCAGACAATCATGCGCGGAGCTCCCCATTGCGATTTCCGTTATCATGATTTACCGCGCACGAATCAAAATACCGGCGGAACCATGTGATCGTCACCCTCTATGTCTCTGGCACTATCGGTCGACGTCTCGCTACCGGTTAGGAATCCTGATCATGGCCGGTCTTGCGAGAAGTTGACGAAGCACGCTGCTTCGTCAACGGCCGGCTTAGCGAGCGCTTCTTCGTCTGTCCTGCTTCGGCGATAAGGCCGCGTGCGAGGGCGCGAATCCCAAACTCGAAATCACGTTCGAGAAAATCGCCGAAATCAGCAATTCCGGCGATGCCGCGAACCATCGCTGCAATTGCGTGCATGCCTGCCAACGCCTGGCCGGGTGGCAGTCCCGCGTCCCGAAGAATACCAATCAACAACTCGACCGGTCGCAGCGCGCCAGGGGTGATCGGTCGACGCGCGAGCACGATGGGAAGTGCGTTCCGGTGTGCGAGCAATACATCTCGATAAGCGCGGGCGGCATGCATGATCCGCTCCTCCGCCGCCGCAGCCGGGTTATTGCCTGAGAGATCGATCTCGGCCATCACTGCCTCGACGATGGCATTGAGCAGGGCCTCTTTGTTCGGGACATGGTAGTAGGGCGCCATGGGATCGACCCCAAGTTCTGCCCCGAGACGCCGCATCGAGAGCGCATCCAGCCCGTCCCGATCCACAAGCGCCAGCGCGCTGGTGACAATCTGTTCGCGCGTCAGCGCCGTTTCCTGACCTTCACGGTGTACTCGTTTGGCCACGCGTTTGCCGCGTACGCGTGCCTTGGTGGAACTCTTCTTCCCTGACATGGAGATATTCTACGCCGTAGAGGCGACGGCCAATCAGTGACAACTTCCTGCATCTTGAGCGGCAAATGAGAAACGGCCTGCGATCCAAAATGAGAATGGCCTTGCGATTTTGACAAAATTGTTCTACGGCGTAGAATACTCCCAAGTCATATTTCTACGCTGTAGAAATACTCTGGCCTGATGAAAGGAGCCGTCCTATGCGGATTACGATTCTCAACGGAGACCCGCAGGCCGATTCGGCATTCTGCGGCTATGCCGACGGACTGACCAAACGTTTGGCGTCTCTGGGACACACGGTCGAAGAGATCGACCTGCGCAACCTTGATCTGAAGGGATGCTCCGGCTGCTTCGGCTGCTGGGTAAAAACGCCCGGTGAATGCGTAAAGCGCGACGACAGCGCACGGATCTGTCGATCGGCCATCAATTCCGATCTATGGGTGCTCGCCTCGCCCATCACCATGGGGTTCACCACGGCGCTGCTCAAACGCGCGGCCGATCAGGCAATCCCCCTGCTTCATCCCTACTTTGTCATGGACGGTGGAGAGCTCCATCACCGGCCCCGCTATGCGCGCTATCCAGCCATCGCACTGCTGCTGGGTGCCGGTGCGGATGCCGACAACGAAGATATCGAGATCACGACGGAAATATGGACCAGTTTTGCCCGCGACTTCAAATCGCGCCTGGTCTGCGCCGCTGTTGCCGGTCGGCCGATCGAGGAGGTAGCCGATGAGTTCATTGCTTGTGCTTAATGGATCGCCGAGAGGTTCGCATTCCAACTCAATGTGCATGATGTCCCCCGTGATCGAGGGCTGGAAAAGTTCTGGTGCACCGGAACCCGAAGTTCTTCATCTGGCGCAGCGCGGCGAGTTCGAACGCGCCATTGAACACTTCCCTGCAGCCGATACAGTGCTGCTTGGCATGCCGCTCTATACAGATGCGATGCCGGCGCTGGTGAAACTTTACATCGAAGCTCTTGCGCCGTACGTGGAATCGGCGTCGCAGCGGGACCAGAAACCGACGCTTGGCTTCCTTGTGCAATCCGGCTTTGAAGAAGCTCTGCATTCGCGCCCGCTCGAACATTATTTCGAAAAGCTTGCGCGCCGCCTCGGTTCCCCCTACGCAGGAACAATTGTCCGCGGCAGCGGGTGGTCGCTTCCGTTAATGCCAGAGAACGAAAACCGCGCATTAGTTACGCATCTGCGGGCACTCGGGAACCAGCTCGCACGAAACCGGCGTTTCAGTGAGGCAGAATTGAGAGTTGTCGCTGGGACGGAGCGCTTCTCCCCGACAGCCGCGGCATGGCTGTCGCTGGCATTTAGCTCGCCTGCCGCGATTCCCAACTCGCATTGGGATCGTGCGCTGGAGAAGAACAATGTGTGGGACCGTCGGTACGCGGCCCCGTACGCGGATGCCCTGCCGACCTAGTTATAAGCCATGGGAGCAAAGGCCAAATCCATTTGCGCGTGAAGCAGAAACCACCATGGAGTTAGAGGCTATCCATCTTTTTTATTCATCCGGGATTTCCGAAACGACCGAAGTTTCACCAGGATCCATCCGCGTATATGCCGCCGCATGGATTGTCTCTTCTGGGCGCGCGAAGTCGAGTCAAGCTGGACCAGGTTAGTAGCATGTATATCTTTCCAACCTAGTTTCTTCGCGGCCAGCCTATGGAACAGATCGTCCGCATCCATCCACTCGCCGAGAATGTCCTCGCCAAAAGGGCCTGCGGATTGATGGGGGAAGGAATAAATCTCCTGGCCACCGCCCACGCAAATCGCATAATTCTTATACTTCTTGGCGACCGTCGCACCATCCACCAGTTTGAAGGCGCTATACTCGCCCATCCCGACAAGCAACGCAAAAACTTGGCTACTGTGTGATTCGGCGGAAATAAAAGGAGGCCGGACGTGATGCCGGAAGAGTTCCTTTAAAATAACTTCCTCGTAGTGTTCAATATCAATCTTGATGTAATAGGGAGCACCATGCTTATCCAATATCTGCATCACAGACTTTGAAGGCAGCAAAACTTTCGTATAGTTTTCTATTACGTTCTCGTCCGGCTGCGGAAACTGTCCTAACACATGATTGCGCTTATGAAGATAGAAGTACACTTCCGGTGCGTTACCATCGCCGACTAAAACGCAGTTTTCAACCCGCAGTCTTCCCTCTTGGATCGCGCTGCAAAACCGTTCCTCGATCTTCTGGCAGAGCGAAGGATTCGCCTCGACAGCAACTACAAGCTCTGCCTTCTTGAGATAATAGGGAATGTCATCGCCATTATTGGCCCCGAAATCATAAATGATTTTCTTGGATGACGTAGCAGTGCATAGATCATCGGAATCGTCCAACCGACAGGAATTCATATTTCCTAATCTACCATTCAAGAATAGCCAGAAAGCCGCAGTTGCGTTCAGAACCGGGCCGCCAGCCGAACCATTGTTGAAGATGGGAGCGTCCAGCAGATGCAAACCAGCACGTTAAAAAAGCGAAAGTATGATTAATAATACATCGACCGGCGAAATCATTCACTAGAGAGAAACAGCCTCGGGGATCGGCTTTGGCATAAAGTCAAGAGCGGCATCATATCGATACAGTCGGCGAAACAATAAAAAGAATGCGCCTCATCCGCTAAAACGGATGAGGCGCATTCTTTAGAACGAAATTAAAATGTGAAGCGGCTTCCGAACTGGAATTGACGCGGTGAGTTGACGGTGCTCAATACCTGGCCGAAAGTAGCGTAGCCCGGTGTACCCGCGCCCCCTGTTGCGGATGACGCCGGCGGAGTGTAGCCGTTATATGCCGACGTAACTGTGGGCGCACCAAACTGGGCTTTGTTGGTCACATTGTAGGCGGAGATATCGAAGCGAAGGGTCCTCTCTTTTCCAAGCTTCACGCTCTTGAAGAGGGATATATCCAAATCCCGCGCGCCCATGGTGCGGACGTGATCCAGATATGCAGGCGCATTTCCTGCAACAAACGGGCTTGGAGCGTTGGGATCATTCGGCTGCGTAAAGCAGGCCGAACTGAACCACACGTCCGCCGTATGCGGTGCGCCCTTGCTCGGATCGCAGATCATATTGGGACGCTGGTTGAAATAAGGAGCCGCCGCACCAACCGTGGGCGAATTGATCGGGACACCCGAGCTTACATAGGCGATACCATTGACGGTCCACCCACCGAGAACGGTATCCCCAACTCCGCTCATATTGACAAGGCGCCCCTTACCGACGGGCAGGTCATAGGATACGTCCCATGTCAGTTGATATTTGACATCCTGCGGACTTATAGAATGCTCCAGGCCTAAATTCTTCCAGTCCTGTGGTGCACCTGCATGAGATCCCACAAAACCCAGTGGAGGATTGCCATCATCGGTCATCAACTTAGCCCAGGTAAATGAGGCCAACGTCGTGAAATGCTGCGTCAGACGTTTCTGTAACTTCGTCTGCAAAGAGCTATATTCGGAGTCGCCGCCCGGATACCCGTGAACATTGACGCCATTACCTGCTCCATAGTTGCCGCTGCCAAATTGCGGATACTGTTGAAGCGATACCCACAACGGCACAGTCGAAGAACCATAATTGACATTTGTACTCGGCTGAATTGATTCCCATGCGTTCGGGACCATAGTATTGAGAAGCGCCGATTGATACTTGCCGATTGTCCCCAGGTCAAGTTGGTTAATATCCACCATTGCCAGCGGCAAGAACAGTCCCCTGCTTCCCACATAGGCGGCACTGACAACGACAGCGTGCGGAAGTTCGTACTCCAGTCCGAAGTTGAAGTTATAAGTGAGCTGTGTGCGCTGTGAATGCAGCATCGTGCTGAGCGACAGACCAAGATTGTTTGCCAATCCCGTCGGTGCGCTAATCACCGGGACTACGCCCTGGGGAAACGGATTGCTCAAGGAGTAGATGCCGGTGAAGCTTGGAGCAGGGCTGCCCGGAGCCGCGCCCGCACAGGATGAGGTGCCGTTGTAAACGGTATTGCCATCCGCGTTCAGGCAGGTAGCGTTCCATGTCGTCGTGGAAGAGTAACCGTCGCTATCCAGGCTGGCGCTTGCCACCATTTGTGCGCTCGGGCCATAGTAGAATCCGCCGCCCCCGCGAACGACCATGTGATTGATGGGCTGCCACGAAAGTCCGAGACGTGGACTGAAGTCCTTCAGGTTAGTCGTGAAGGGGGAACGGTTGCCGTCGTTGACATAAATTTCCGCACCGGTATAAGAGATAGAACCCACTGTATTGGTAACCTTCGGATCAAAGTACTCCAGCCGATTATGGCGCTCTGTTTTCCCGCCGAATATATCCCAACGCAAGCCCGCAGTAAGGGTCAATGCCTTCGTCGGGTGATAAGTATCCTCGATGAAGGCCGCATAATACGGACTTGCCTCAGCAACAAAAAGGTCCTTGGTAAAGTTAGTCGATTCGGTTCCGGGTGCTTGTCCGATACCTGCGAGGAACGAGGCGAAGTCGCTGCCACCGCCTCCGTTGGCCGTGGACTGGTCGGTACCTGAGACATCGAACTGATAATTTCCTGAAGGCGCCGGAGGCTGGCCCACATTCATCAGTCTCTTCATGAACTCGGCGCCCGCGCTGATCTCGTGCTTGCCGTGAACCTTGGTGAGAGTCACATTGACGTCGTGATTCTCGCTCGCATAAATAAAGGTGTTATAGTTCGCCGTACCGCCAATGCCCCCCCCCGCATCGGTAAAAGTTACGTAAGGGAGAGTCTTATAGATTTCATCCGCAGCAGTCGGAGACTGAAATCCCAATGAGGCTAAGTCATCAACCGCACTCTGCCCTGGATCGCCACCCTGAGCCTCATAGTGACGCGTGAAAGAGTAGCGCAGTTGCAAGACAGTCGTTGGATTGATAGTGTAGTCGTCGCCAACCAGAAAGTTACGGCCGTTGGTGACGTTCTGGGCATAATTCAAATCCCAGGGGTTATTGAATGCGTTAACGCCAGAGGTAAATAGCCTGGCGAATGAGAAGCGGCCGAAGATGCGCTGGCTCTCGCTTTTGGCATAATCGATTCGAACGTCAAATCTCTGTGCCGTCGATGGGTCCACGCCCGGAACGTAAAGGTTGTTATAGGCGCCATTGGTGGCCGCGTCGCAGGCAGTCGGACTCGGAGTATTGCATTTCGGAAACATCGATAGAAACTTCAATGCAATGGGATTTGGATTGGTAATCTTGTTGCCGGCAAATGCCTGTCGCGTTCCATCTGGATGATCCGGCTTCGTCGGATCATAAATAGTGAAGCTGTCAGCGGAGAAATCACCGGTACGTTCTGCTGTCGTAGGAACGGTAAAACGATTCGAGCCGTCAAATTGCTGCTGTTGCGTAGCTTCATAGTCCCCAAAGAAGAATAGCTTCTTGTGCAATATGGGACCGCTGATAGCTCCGCCCTCTTGATAGCGATGGAAAGAGGGCGATGTATTCTGCAAGCCTTGTGCTATCTGGCTCTGCTTGTTGAAATATTCATTGGCCGCCAGCACGTCCGGGCGGAAGACACCGAAGACATCGCCGTGGAATTTGTCGCCGCCCGACTTACTCGCCAGGCTGATCACACCGGCGCCACCACTTTGGTATGAGGCCGGCGTATTCTGCGTCTCCACTCGTGCCTCTTCCACGCCATCCTCGGGAATCTCAAGAGCCGGAATGATCGCGCCCGCGTTTTGCTCGGCAACACCCAGCGGACTTCCGTCGAGCATGTAATACACAGATCCTTCAATCGCGCCGTTGATCGTGTAGGACGAGACATCGACACCTGGCCGGCCGCTTGAAATATTCGTGATGGCATACGAACTGGATGAGTTAGGTGCCCCGTTTGCCGGCGTTACGCCCGCGCTCAACTGCACAAGGTCGAATACATTGCGCGTCAACAGCGGAACCCGGTCAATCGTTTCGGACGAGATGAGCTGACCGACAGTGGAGTTACTCGTCTCCACCAGATCTACACCTTCCGATACCGTCACAGTGTCACTGACGCTGCCGACATGCAGGCCGATATTGACCGTCGCTTCCTGGTCGACATTTACGGTTATCTTGTCCAGCAGAATGGATTCGAACCCATCCAGGCTGGCTGTAACTTGATATGTGCCGGGATTGAGTGAGACAAAGGTGTAAAGACCTGCGTTGGTGCTGACCGTGTGCTGCGCCACCCCAGTCGCATGGTTGAGCAAGGTTACCTTAGCTCCAGAAATAATGGCCCCCGAAGGGTCCGACACGAGGCCACTGATACTGCCCTTGCCGGCTTGCGCAAGTGCGGCGAAACCAGTGCTAAGAAGAAGAAGCACAATACAGATAGACCTGTACAGGAACGAGGAGCTGAGGGTTTTCATGGCCATCTCCTAGCGAACGCTTGGTATTCAATCGTTTGAATAATATAAACGTCAATCTATGGACAATCCTTTTGCTTGTCAAGCTAAAAACAATTTGATTTGAATTTTTGGTACTCAGGCTCTTCGATGCGAACTCAACTTCTTTCCAGGCAGACCGTATGAGATATTCTGCTGGAGCATCCGAAACTCATTTCCGGCAATTGAGCCTGTGCATTGGTTGCGTGAGTGCATCTCATGCTTGTCTGGCAAAATAGGCTTAGACTGTCGCAACGCGAATCCATATGCGAAAACACGAGAGGAACGAAAAATGGCACAACGCAGATCGGGCCATGTTACGCTGCTCGATATAGCCCGCGCCTGTGGTCTGTCCGTTTCCACTGTATCGATTGTGCTCAGCAAAGCGCCCCTGTCGCGCAATGTTGCCGCCGCCACGCGCGATCAGATTCTGACCACTGCTCGACAACTTGGCTATCATCCCGACGCATATGCCCGTTCCCTTCGCAGCCGGCATAGCCAGACCATCGCGGTTCTGTCCTTCGATCTCTCCGATCCGTTTTGCATTCCGGTCGTGCGCGGAATTCAAGCCCGACTCGATTCGGAAAGTTACCTGCCTCTGCTCATGGATGCCCAAACCCAGAGAAGACTCTTCGATAAATATCTGAACATGATCTTGGAGCGTCGCGCCGAAGGCGTAATCGTCATCGCCAGTTGGGTGTTCGAAGAAACCAACCTGCTGGCGGATATCAAGAAAAATCATGTCCCGATCGTCATTGTCAGCCGCGACCTGAGCCGGCGTGGAATCAGTTCGGTGCTCGTCGATAACGAAGCTGGCGGAGCTTTGGCGATGAGGCACCTGCGCGATCTTGGCCATCGCAAAATCGCCGTCGTGCGCGGTCCAAAAGACCTGTTCGACAGTGAGCCACGCTGGATCGGCATACAGCGTGCGGCGGACGAAGCCGGCATTCGACTTGATCGGAAATTGGTTTTTCGACTCCCCAATCTTGTCGATCCAATGTCAGGATTTGAAGGCGGATTGAAATTCGCTCAGCAGATGTTGGCATCCAAACGTCCTTTCACCGCAGTGCTTGCTTTTGACGATCTTACGGCGCTGGGCGTGGTGCGAGGTCTCAGTGAAGCCGGTCTGCGCATTCCCGAGGATTGTTCCGTGGTGGGGTTTGACGATGTGCTCCCCGCTGCCGTGGCCACGCCGGGAATCACCACGATTCGCCAGCCGATAAAGGAGATGGGAACAAGGGCAGCGAACTGGATGCTGGAGGCGCTCGATGCCCGCGAACAAGGCCGCGAAGCAGCGCCGCGGCTGCACCGCTCTACGCCTGAACTCGTGACTCGCATGTCGTCGGCACCGCCGCCTGGCAAGAGAGTCAAAAAACGATAATTGTTGAGTGCTTCCGGTTTCTGACTTGACAGAGCCGTAATTCTGGGTAATGATTCCGTCTAATTCAAACGTTTGAACCTCCAGTTCAGGCCGACCGTCTTCCATTCGAATTGGCTATTGCGCAACTCCCGGCTCTACAAGCCATTGCGGTATTCAACACGAGAGGTGCTGGTGCTCAATAAGGGATTTTGGTGCTGTCTTCTAGCTTCATTGGCTCTATCGGCAGGTCTCCACGCGGAGACTCAATTGCCTCTTCGTGAGGGATGGCGCCTGCAGTCAGCCTGTACTCTCCAGTCCGCCGGTGACACGATTGCTGCATCAGGATTTTCAACCGATAGTTGGTTGAAGGCTGCGGTTCCTGGCACAGTGTTGGCCATCCAGGCAGCCAACGGAATCGTTCCCGATCCCTACTTCGGCGACAATCTGCGCCACCTTCCCGGCGGCAGCTATCCCGTGGGCGCTGTCTTCAATAATCTGCCGATGCCGCAGGACAGCCCTTATCGATGCGGCTGGTGGTATCGCACGGAGTTCAAAGCGCCTGTCGCCGCGCAGAAGGAACAGCACTCCTGGCTGCATTTCGGCGGCATCAACTATCGCGCCGAGGTCTGGTTGAACGGTCATAGAATTGCCGATTCCAAAGCCGTCGCCGGAGCCTATCGCACCTACGATTTCGATGTGACGGAGTTCCTCAAGCCCGGCGAAGTAAATGTCCTGGCCGTTGAAACCTTCGCGCCCACAGAAAAGGATCTAGGCATCAATTGGGTCGATTGGAATCCCTGCCCGCCCGACAAGGATATGGGACTTTGGGGCGCTGTCGATTTGATCGCAACAGGTCCCGTCACGGTGCGCTCTCCGCTCGCGGTCACCCATTTCCGCGATAGTTCGCTTGCCGCCGCCGATCTAACCATTCACGCTCTCCTGCACAACGCCGCTGATCATGCTGTGAAAGGCGTGTTGGCCGGGTCTGCCGCCGGTGCCCGTTTTGAACAGACGCTTGAGCTGGCGCCGCATGAAGACCGCAACATAACTTTGACGCCTGAGCAGTTTTCACAGTTGCAAATCCGCAATCCCAAGCCTTGGTGGCCCTATCAAATGGGCGAGCCTCATCTGGAGCCTCTGGCTTTGAGCTTCACCGTTCAAGGGCAGTTATCGGACAAGCAAACCGTGAGCTTTGGATTTCGTGAGGTCACCTCCGAGCTGACCGCCGATGGAAATCGCCTCTTCCGCGTCAATGGAAAACCGATCCTGGTTCGTGGCGCAGGCTGGTCTCCGGATATGCTCTTGCGCGCGGATGAAAACCGTCTTCGCGATCAATTCCGAATGGTGCGCGATATGAATCTCAACACCATTCGGCTGGAAGGCAAACTCGAAACCGACGCGTTCTTTCATCTGGCCGACGAGCAAGGTATCTTGGTCATGCTCGGTTGGTGTTGCTGCGACCATTGGGAGCATTGGAAGGACTGGACACCCGAAGATTTGAGCATTGCAAAGGCATCCTTGCGTGCCCAAATGCTGCGGCTGCGGTACCACGCAAGCCTGCTGGTATGGCTAAATGGCAGCGACAATCCTCCGCCTCCTGACGTGGAGAGCGCATACTTGCAAGTCGAGTCCGAGACTAATTGGCCTAATCCCATACTTTCTTCTGCAACCGCGACGCCCACAACGGTCAGCGGCGCCAGCGGTGTAAAAATGTCGGGCCCTTATGACTATGTCGAGCCAAGTTATTGGTATGCGCGGCAGCACGGTGGCGCATTCGGATTTAATACCGAAACCAGCCCGGGACCGGCCATTCCCTCGCTCGCCAGCCGTCACAAGTTTCTGCCCGATGCCGAAGCCTGGCCGCCAAGCAATAACTGGAACCTGCATAACGGCGGCGGAGGCTTCACCACTCTCAAGGTCTTCGATCAGGCCATGGAGGCGGTCTATGCCAAGCCGCAATCCGCAGCCGAATATGAACGCCTCGCGCAGACAATGGAGTATGACTCCGAACGTGCCATGTTCGAGGCTTACGGAAAAAATAAATACACCTCCACCGGTGTCATTCAGTGGATGCTTAATAATGCATGGCCTTCCATGATCTGGCATCTTTATGACTATTACCTTGACGCCGGCGCCGGATACTTCGCCACCAAGAAGGCCTGTGAGCCGCTCCATATTCAATACGCATACGACGATGGCTCCGTCGTGGTTGTGAATAGCACTTATGAACCTGGTTCCGCGCTTCATGCCAGCATTCATGTGCACAATCTCCAGTGGAAGGAACTCTTTACTTCGGAGACTGCCGTCAACGTGGCAGCCGATTCCGTACAACGGGTCGTAGCAATTCCAGAGAGTCTCTACGCCGGCCCGGATCGAATCTTCTTCATCGACCTCACGTTGACCAACGCCTCCGGCCATGTAGTGAGCCGCAATTTTTACTGGGTGCCCGCAACTCTCACTACATTCGATTGGACGAAAACAGACTACACGCATACGCCCGCGGCTCGCTATGAGGATCTGACCGCGCTGGCTAAATTGCCCCAGGCTGCTGTGGAGGCTCATGCGGAAATTGAAAACACGCCGCGTGGACGGGAACTGCATCTGCATCTCGACAACCGTTCGAATGCCCTCGCCTTCCAGCTTCGAGCCGCAGTGCGCACCGGCTCCGGTGAGTTGATCGCGCCCGTCTTCTGGTCCGACAATTGGATCGAGATGACTCCCGGCGAGTCGGTAACACTAACCGCTCTGCTGCCTGAAAGCATGACAACCGTTCCCGCCGTCCAGGTTGAAGGCTGGAATATCGCGCCTCTCACCCTTACGCCTACGCCCGCCGGCGCGGCACACTGAGGACGCCGATGGATGCCAGCACCGGGACCATTGAACTGAAGCGCAGCCTGCGCTTCCGGGACTTGGTCCTCTATGGCATCATCCTCATTCAGCCCACGGCGCCGATGCCCGTCTTCGGCGTCCTCTATCAGGAGTCGCACGGTCATGTAGTGTTGACCATCCTGCTCGCCATGGTGGCCATGCTGCTTACCTCCATCAGCTATGGCCGCATGGCGCGCGCCTATCCTCATGGGGGTTCGGCCTTTCTCTATGTAGGCAAAGAGATTCACGCCAGTGCCGGTTATATCACCGGGTGGTGCCTGGTGATGGACTATGTGCTCAACCCGCTCATCTGCACCATCTGGTGTAGCAGCGCCTCCATGAATTTTCTTCCCGGCGTTCCTTATTTCGTCTGGGCTATCTTCTTTGCGCTTCTCTTTACCGCTTTAAACTGCAATGGAGTCGAGACCTCTGCCCGCATGAATACCGGGATGGCTGCTGCTCTCGGCATCGTTATTCTGCTCGTATTAGCGGCCTCGGCAAGATGGATTCTGCATCTCACTCATCCCACTCTGGGGCTTTTCCTCGATCCTCTCTATAACGGTGCCAGTTTTACTTCCAGCGGCCTGTTTCGCGGCACCTCGATTGCGGTGCTCACCTACATAGGCTTCGACGGCATCTCTACATTGACCGACGAAGCTACCGATCCATCGCGCAGCGTGCCCCGTGCCATCGTCTTAACCTGTCTCATCACCGGCATCCTCGCCAGCATTGAAGTGTATTTTGCGCAGCTTGTGTGGCCCCGCGGAGCAGCCTTCCCCGATATCAACACCGCTTATGTCTATGTCTCGGGACGTATGGGCGGCCCGGTTCTCTTTGCCATCGTCAACGCCGCTCTGCTCCTGGCGACGATTGGCTCCGGCATGGCTTCCCAAATGGGTGCGGCCCGTCTGCTTTATGCGATGGGTAAAGACGGTGCCCTGCCCGGACGCTTCTTTTCAGCTCTCCATCCCAAAAATCAGATTCCGCGCAACAACGTCCTCCTCATTGGAGCCATCAGCCTGCTGGGTGCCCTCGCATTCAGTTATCAACTCGGCACCGAGTTACTCAACTTCGGCGCCCTGCTCGCCTTCATGGGGGTAAACCTGTCTTCGATCCTGCGCGGATGGCGTCATGGCCGCTGGTCGCAGTGGTTCCCCATGTCGCTCTCTCTCGGCGGCATGGCCACCTGCTTCTTCCTGTGGATCAATCTTGGCCGTC
>JAATGG010000092.1 GCA_015654835.1 Terriglobales bacterium | reverse complement strand
CCGGAGCCGACAACGCTCCAGCAGAGGCCGAATACATTTGCGCAGACCAACCTGCCGACCTCAACTTTCGCTTGCAGAAATGCGGCGGACCATACATTTACTCCGCCGCAATGCCCCGCTCTCGCGGCGCACTGTGGCCTATTTTGCTCCAGCGCTCATACGCTCCGTTCGAGACCACAGACGTAACCAATGCTAGATGAGTGTGTTGGACTGTCAACCGCCAATTGGGGCGGGGATTGGTAAACACAGGCCAACTTTCACGTTACTGTTCTTTCATCGATTGAGTCGCGGAGATTTCACCGCTGTGCGCGCTGCTTACGAAGACCTGTCAATGTTCCGGTTACTTTGAAGCCGGGTCAATTTGCCCTTCGAGCTTCTCGCTTGTAGGCGGAGCAGGGGCAATACTGAAATAAATGTTCTCCGCGACGCGCTGCCCAAGTCCGACAGGATACGTCCGTACAATCCTACGGCTCGCAGCATCGTAGGTCATGCCATCTACGAGGCAGGCTTCAGCGACGCGTGAGTCGTAGTTATGCAGCCAAGCGAAGTTCTTCTTCGTCCATATAAGAATCGCCTTGTGCAGGGCGCGGCTGTCGTTGTAATAGTCTCCTTGTCCCCGCTCCAACCCCATAACATTCAGACAGAAACTAAGGATTCTCGCTCCCTGGTAGTTTGGAAAGCGGTCCATCTTGACGACATCTTTGTATAGGAGTCGGCAAACCTTATACTTCACGAAATTACCTGCTTGTCCATTCAAATTATCAAAGTTAAACAAGTCGCCCCAGAGCATAAGGTGCTGAATGCTCCAACACAGGTCTCTCGGGGATTTCACAGCGGAGGCGTGAAGAATCACCTTATAGATCAAGTCTGCAAGGTATTCGTAGATATTCTTGACATCTTGCGGACTTCTTCTCCCGTTTCGCCTTATCAGATCAGGTGGAACACCTTTCTTCTCTAAAATTTCTACTGCATCTTTGATGAACTTGACGACTACCCGAAGACGCTCCCACACATCGTCACCCCAATTGCTACTCACAACTCCATTTAGTTTGTAAAGATCGGATGGCGCATCTTTGATGTTATCTAGTGCTCGATAGAGCACGTAAGAATGCCCATTGTTGCCTTTCTCGATGTAGTCACGAAAGGTCATAAGGACGGCGCGGCAATAGGCTTCCCACTGTTCGCCGTCCCATTGGGATCGATTCGTGAAGTCGGCGTCAAGTACCGTTTCGATGGCCTCGACCATTTCATAGTTGGAGAATATCGCCTGGCAGACGGGCTTGTAGCTTCCAATCAGTCCTGACTCGTAGCCTGCGGTTTCATGGTAGAGAAATGAGTCCTTGTTCTCTAGTGCCTCATTGACGATGTTGTTTGCGAAGGTCTGGATTTGGATGCCGTACTTCTTTTGTTCTCCCATCTCCCCGAAGAAGGCCCACGCCGTGCCAGGCGAAGACTCGACGATTGCTCGGCAAAATCGTTTGTCTGCTATGAGTGATAGGATGTCGTTCGCATAACGCTCTACCATCGATGGCTCTTTTGACGTTGTCGCGGCATTGGGCAGAAATCGCGTGAAAGTCGGCTTATCTGTTGCGCAAGATACAATCGCCTTTACCGAGCGACGAAGCTCGTCGGCAACGACAGCCAACTCTGTAGGGGAGCCCTTCACAATTACACCGAAGAGAATCTGGGCGAAGCGTTTAGCATTCCATTTGCTGAAGGTCGCCGGATTGATAAACGCGAAGGCCACCCAAATCAGAAACGTCAAAAAATAGGCTCCCGCAAGGAGCGCTTGCCAGGAAGCCTGAGTGAAGAAACCTACTTTCGGCACAAGCCATCCCTGAACGCGCCAGAGGTCCGTCAGCAGGGTCAGTGTCCCGACTACTGTCACGACGCCGAAGGTTGATCTGTAAAGTGGAATTGGGGCAGACCCAATGCGGAATCGGTAGCGTGTGTCCGCAATGGTCCAAGCCAGCACCATGAGTGCGAGACCTGCAAGGAACTCGGAAAAGCCAAAGAATTTGGATGCGCTTGCTTCCAGCGGAACGAACCAAACCCGTATTGCGAGCTGTTCCATGGCCATCCGGCCTCCTAATGTGAGCATTGGGCGGGTTCGGAACAATCATACAACTCCATACAAACACCTCGGCCAGCATCGACCGATACCTCGCCCAAGAAGGAGCCCCTAAAACTCGATTCGCGGAGGTGATGCGTCTAAATTTACATCACCTCCGCCGAGTCACTCACCGATCCCGGATAGGAACGGAAAGTCGCCATGACGACGCGAATCCCCGGATCGGGTCTGTCATCAATGTTCCCCGTTGGGAACGGCGTTTACCAGGACCTATCCCGCGTCCGTCGCGGAAATCGTTCTTGATGAGCGCGATGGACTGTGCCTGTTGAAAAACTCGTCTTCAGCACAAATGGCCTCAAATCCGGTGATAGAAAATGTCTACCGGGTCCGAGGAAATCGCTTGTAGGGCATCCCGGCGCGATGAATTTTTCGCGAGTTCTCTGAGGAGGACTTTTTCAACAGCCACGACTGTATGCGCCAATTGACTTGTTCGGAGAGGCGACCCCCCTGGGAACCCAAATTCAATGCGGCGAACAATAGCTGTGACAAAATATTGTTTCTGATCGGAAAAATGTGAAGAAGCGGAGAGAACATGGCTCAGACGAAGCAAAGGAAGAGAGTTGAACCTACCAACCAGCAGCGAAACCGCCTTTTTGAAGCGAACGCCTATCGTTGTTGTGTTTGTAAACGTGGCAACGTGGGACTTCAGCTACATCACATAGATGGGAATCGCGGAAATACGGTGGATACCAATCTGGCTGTTCTCTGCGTCATGGATCACGACCAGCATCATCGTCCCGCAACATATACCGGAAGGCTGAATCACACAGAACTCACAGCAGCAGAGATTCTCAACTCGAAACGATCTTGGGAGCGATTCGTTGAAGAAGCGCGAAAGCCTGAACCAATGGTGCTTGCGACGCTCTCCTTATATGGAACTACAGAATTTATCCACTCGCTTCAGTTAGTACTCCACTGGCCCGACAAAACAATCGCATTCATAGAGTCCTATCATCTATTAAGCCGTAGCGCTGATCAGTTGATTGAGCAGATATGCCAGGACATCGTTTCAATCGGTCCAAAGATTAAGCTGGCTGTGGTGAATGAGCCGCTTCCGATCGACTATTGTTCTTGCTGTGGAAATGGGCTCAGTCGCGTTATGAAAACCCCTGTGACTATCCGTTTGACTGATCCTGATTGGGCATCCAAATCTTCTGCGGGTATCTATGTAAATCCGCTTGAAGCCTCCCTTGCAATCGCATTTTCTCTGCGCGACGAGGTTATTCTTAAGTCTAGTTTGCATCTTTGTCAGGGCAGGTTTCTACACTATCATGATGATTGTGTTGACGAACGAATTCCTGTTGATTTGCGGTTAAACGTTCGAAAGCAGGCAATTGAGATTGTAGAGAGTGTATTAAGCGAATGGACGCCCAAAAAGTTGCTTATCGGTACCGGGAATCCAGACCGCCCAGAACTCATTACGAAACTTATTCTTCCCGATTGTTGGGATTCTGAGTCATGACGTGGTCGACACGATCACCGCGCAATCGCCGAGTCGTAAACTGACCTGCAACTAGGCTACACTCCCGCTGGATGAGCGGTAAGGTCTGTTGCCAACAACTGAGATTCCTAAAACAAGGACTCACAGACCTGTTTTCAATGGAATGATAGGAAGAATAGGTTTGTCGGGTCCCGGTCCATTTGGGTGACGGAAAGTCCTTTTGCCGTCTGTCCACTGTACCCGCAGAAAACTCTGGTCGTATTTACGCCGGTACATAGTTTTAGCCCACTTATTTATAGCGTCTACTAGGCCGCAGGCCTCTTCAGGAGTACTGGAGCCTCGACGCTTCCAGTCGACGATCTGGCGAACCGCGTATTTCATTGCATCTGCATCGACTTGAATGTAGGGACCAAACAGGAAGTCTGGTCCGCCAGATCCGTAAAAAACATGGGCAATACCAGAATAGCCTCCGTTACACGAGTAGAAGATAAATGAGCAGGAAACAGGTAAGCTGTTTTTCAGTGCGGACGCCAATTCATGCCATCGCACAGGTTCGTCAGCTATATAGAAACCTGTCAAAGAGCCGTGACCGTGGCAGCCAACGATAAGGACGTCTAACTTGTCGAGATTGAGCGATTGAAGCGCAGGCTTCCAGTTCGAAACATCCCTGATCTCTGAAATCGCTAGTTCGGTGTCTGCTTCGTTCTGCAACTCTGTCAGATAGTCGTTGAGCGGCTGTTCCGCTCCATCATTCTCACGGAAAAAACTTATGTAGTGGATTCTCATGCGGCACTCTCAAATTCCCTATTATCTCAGGCATGACGACGTGATGAGGACACTTCACCGGAATGTATGAAGATCAGTGCCTCCAACGCCTTGTCATTTGACGTCAGTATGCGCGTCATCGCCGAGTCACTCGTTTGCGTCAGATCGGTCCCGGTAAGTCGCCATGGCGACTGAAATCTCACGGACAGTGAGGGATCGATGATCGCCGTCGCGATGGCGTTTACCGATACCTGTCTTGGCCATTCACAGAATCCGTTTCGAGCATTCTGCTGACACATCTTTCGATCTAGCTAGTAGTAGCCCCAGCTTGAGACCGCGACAGATAATGCGAAGCCTTGTCTACGCATTGATCAATGGGCCTCCTCGTGAGGTTAAGCATGCAGAAATCACGAGGATGGCGTCGAGCATTCTGAACCGTTGCCAGAAACTTCATTGGAGCATCTGCCTGCTTGAGATCATGATCACGTCCGAATAGCACTGCGCCTAAGAGTTCGTGGAGTTCGTCGTCGTCCAGTCGCTCCAAAGCCAAAACCAATTGCGACCGGATCTCTCCCGGGGTCTGTTCCCTTCCGGCGCTGCTGAGTCCTGCAACCTGGCGAGAGCCGTGAATCTCGTCGCAAGCTTCGGCAAGAGCTCGGCTAAGTTCGGCGATCGTGCGAATGCTTTCCGGCAGACCTGCGAGTCCCGCCGAATACGACCTCAGGAGATTCAACTTGCTTACCATGCAGCGATAGAGATTTGGACGTACAGGTATGGACAACGTACCCAGAAGGTCCAAAGCTCCTTTAGCCAAGGCGATTGGATCGCTCGTAACCTCAGAACCCGAGTACCGCAATACCCTGTATCCATGCTCCAGTAACTCCCGGTCTCGGGCCCGATCGGATCTGAATTTGTCCCTGCTTGAATGGAATTCGTACCCGTCGCATTCGATTAGCAGGCGAACGCTATCGTCTGCAGGAAACCATAGTGCAAGATCAGGCCTGATCGTCTTCCCGAAAAGCGGAAGAACCGATTGGGGAACCAGATGCACGGCGTTCACAATGTCCACGTACTCGCGATTCGCTTCCTCTATCATGGCGTTCAGGAACGGGTCCCCCCAACGGAACGCACCAAGCCAGATGTCGTTCTCATCCGGCCATTCCCCACCTTGCGCGAACGCATAGCATGCATATGCAGAGGTGTACTCGTCCAAGTAGGCCATGAAATCGCGGATGTACTTCCCTAAATCGGCTGCTGGCTCGTGAACGAAGATATGATAGGGACGCGAGCCGAAGCGCAGCCGAATGGAAAGCGCCCCAAATAGAATTCGTTCGATTGGCGATTCCGTCTGTTTATACAGTTTGCGAAACATTGTTTCGAATGGTGTGTAAAGGTATGGTTCATCGTCTTGTTCCGGCCCATCATCGATTTCGCTAATTTCGCCGACTAACTTTTCAAGTGGGAAAATACACGAATTGCCAGGTCGAGATGGCCAGACCGCACCGCGCACCAGTTGTATCGCGTCTTCTTCTTTCGAAAGCAGCTCTGCAATTTTCCGTGTCTCTTCAGAACTCACTGAATGCTCCTAACTACTTGAGAAAATTGAGCCTCTATTCCGGCTGAGGCCGCTCGGTCTCGTCAATTAACGCGGGAGTCTCCGCGGGAAAAGGCAGTTCCGGACCGACCGACGGTTTTCGGGGAACATGCGGTGAATATTTGAGGTAACCATGGTCGAAAGCATACTTCTTCCCGCGACCATGTGCAGCGCTGTGACACCCTCGACATTGACAAGATCGCGCCAGCGCGCGCTTCCCCTTTGCTTAGCATTGAGGTGTGCAATATGCAGGGCGTGGGATTGGGCCAGCAGATCCCGTCGAAGTTGGATTGAGGTTCATTCCTCCCGGCGTGTTCTCGACCATAAATAAAGAGTATGGTCATTTGAGGCTCACCTCGCGCTGTGCATAAGTGGGATTTATCATGGCTGACGTGTCATATGGCAGCCATTGGGTAACGATAAGTCGCCATATCATCAGTGAAAGGCTCTGAAGAGCAGCTTCTATTCAGTTCAATTCGGAATTTGCTTTAGCGACAAAGCATAGATCTTCAAAGACTCTCGCCGCGAAAGCGTTTGTGGTCCCTGCATTCCGAAGCACATCGTCAAGCTGCCGCGAGGTACGTCGGTAGACCCGCATCATGTCCGGCACTGTGGGCCGCGGACCGCGGCGGCGAATAAATGCATTACACAGCTCACGCATGACACCTTCCACGGTTCCACCGTGGATGTTCGGGTCTGTTCCGTCGAGGTCGCTCATGGACTTCTGGAGCCGACGGTGACGGGTCTCGAACACAAACCAAGTGTGGCGAGTCGGATTCAGCATCTCCCAAGTCACCGTGAGGCCTAGTTCCAGAGGCATGTTGAATCTCGGGGTGGGTGGCGCATTTCGATCCAGTTCGACGCGAGAGAGGTCATGGATGGAATACCTGCAACTCTGAATCAGTGCCAGAATGCGATTGAGTCGCCGCTCGCCGCCGGAGATGCCCAGGGTCGCGCGAGGCTGCAAGCCCAGATGGGTCAGGCCGACGATGTACGCCAGGTACAGCCGTTGAAACCGTTCGTCGTAAGGGATATTAATGAAGACCGAGTTCGGGAGTACTGAGGGAAGCTGCATCGAACTTGGGTTGCCCCTAGCTCTTGGAGGCTGCCCGCTTCCGTAGCTGGCCGGCCTTATCGCTCTTCTTGGTCAGAAAGCGTCCCGAGACGGAACTGCGGTGGACAAGCTTCATAAGAGAGTCACGACGGCTCTTGCTCAGCCCGAGGCTCTTCCCGAACTCTTCGAGCGTCGGAACAGGGGTCGAGATGGTGACCGAGCGTGCCATGGCTTCATTGTAATAGATGCTTCAACGGCAATCCAGATTTTTCTAGTTCCGGGAGCCCAGGCCGGGGAGGTTAGCCTGTTCAGTCCACGGCCAGGGGACGCAGAACCGGCTCAAAACTTGGGAAAGAAGTTGGGAAAACTTAGCGCCGAATGGGCTCCAAATCTGCCTTTCGACTCCGCGTAAATCACTGAAAATACAGGCACTCCGATGCCTCAAGGCGACTGTTAACCGAAGGGTTGTAGGTTCGAGTCCTACCTGAGGAGCCAATAAAATCAACAACTTAGAGCAAGATTGAGCAGCCAAAAATCCGCCAAATTTTCAAATTGTGCCCATTTTTGTGCCCACTCTCCTTCAAAATGGATGCCCTGTCCATAGCAATCCTACTCAGTTGTTTCCCTCCTCAGTGAATCGACTCGATACTCCTCTGACCCTCGGTTGATCGCCCATTTGCGCGAATTTCCCTCCTGCTCCAATCTCCACTCGCGCGGAGCATTTCGACTCTCTGCGCTTCACCGAGATACAGGAGCGCTCTATGGCAGTTTTCAAACGAGGCGGGGTGTGGTGGTACAAGTTCTACTTCGCCGGCCAGTTCATTCGGGAGTCGGCTAAGTCAACTTCAAAGACCGTGGCCAAGGATGCCGAGAATCAGAGGCGGCGTGAACTCGAACAGGGCTTTCACAATCTGAGGCAGAGGCGGGAAAACCGCATCCGTCTGCTGCGCGATGTGGCGGACGAGTACCTTGCAGATTACAAGTTGCGATTTCGCGGCATCACTTTCGCCGAGTATGCGATCGGCCACGTGGTGCGGTATCTGGGCGACAAACTGCTGGTAGACATTGACGAGACGGAAGTCATCGGCTATCAGAGTACGCGCCTTAAAGAATCAGCAGCACCAAAGTCAATCAATGAAGAGGTCCGGTTCCTTCTGACCATGATGGGCGAGCCCGGCGACGTGATTCGGGTTCGGCTTCGCAAGAAGAAAAAGCTAAAATTGCCTTCCCGCCGGAAGATTGGAAAAGCGTACGAGCCAGAAGAAACCCAGCACATGGGCCAGTTGTCACGGAAGTCGCACTCTCCACACATCCATCTCGCGCTGACGATGGCGCTCAACGCCGGGATGCGCGATGCCGAGATCAAGTCGCTTACCTGGAGCCAAATTCACATGGATAAGGGCTACATCCAGGTGGGAGAGAGCAAGACTGCCGCAGGAGAGGGACGGACGATTCCCATCAACTCGGTACTCCAGCAGGCCATCGTCGAGCACATGGCGTGGTATCGGCAGAAATTCAAAGACACGCGCCCGGAGTGGTATGTCTTTCCTTTTGGAAGACCACGCCCCTGGGATCCCACGCGGCATGTGACCACAATCAAGACCGCGTGGAGGAATCTTCGCACGAATGCGAAGGTGACAGGACGGTGGCACGACCATCGCCACACTCTGATCACGCAGTTAGCCGAAGGCGGGGCTGGAGAGGAGACGATCCGTCAGATTGTCGGCCACGTCTCCAAAGAGGTTCTCAGAGATTATCTCCATGTCCGCATGAAGGCAAAACGGGAGGCACTTGAGAGCATCGTGACACCACCATTCGAGGCCAGCCAGTCAAAGAGAGAAAACGGCGACAAGGAGTCTCGGAATTTGACCGAGACATAAAACCGAAGTATGTTGAGCGCCTGCACACCTCTATCGCCCACGCGATGGAGGCATGCAGGAGCTTTCAATACAAACGCGAGGTGAATATGGAATCCCTTCTTACGGAAAACGAAGTTTCGACCTGCCTCAAAGTAAGTCTGGCATGCCTCCGTCGTTGGAGACTTGTGGGAGAAGGTCCGCCATACGTGAAGGTCAACAACATGGTCAGGTATCGCGAGGCGGACATTTCGTCCTGGGTAGGAAAGTTGCCGACTGCGGGAAATGGAAGACGGCTTGGTCCGAAGAGCGTTGCGCGCCCCAAACTCGCTGCCAGCGCATGACAGGGCCGTCATACTCATAGGTCTTGGCGCAGTCGGCAAATGAGTCTAATCTGCTTTCCGAGTGCCCACAGATGACTTTTGTGAAACACAACTCCGGCCTTGTGTTTCCGGCTGGATTTGACCGGGTTTGCGATTGGGTACACGCTTGCGCGCAGTTGGAACTTCGGGTGGAAGATGGGGGCGAGCGTGCCTTTACTTCGGCCAAGCCGAATCGCGTTGAACTCTTCGCAGCCACCCGCCGGAGGGAATCTGTGTTTGATTCAATCGAAGAACTCACTGCCAAACTGGCGGCGACCGGCTACTTCATCGATCCCGTCATGACGAAAGTAGTCTATCTAGCTGCCAGGATGCAGAAGCCACTTCTGCTCGAAGGACCTGCTGGGAGCGGCAAGACGCAATTAGCCGTCTCGGTCGCCAGGGCCGCCGAAACGCATATCGAGCGACTGCAGTGCTATCGCGGCGTGACAGAGGACCAGGCCATCGGGAAATTCGACGAAGGGTTGCAGCGGCTCTATATGGAGTTCGCACGGGGTAAGCACGGGGACTGGCAAAGTGTGCAGGCGAGCCTCAGGGGGCGTGACTTTTACCGAGCGGGTCCGCTGATGCGCGCGCTTGAATGCGAGCGGCCGTGCGTGCTGCTCATTGACGAGTTGGACAAAGTAGACGAAGGGTTCGAAGCAATGCTTTTGGAAATACTTTCCGCATGGACGCTTTCTATTCCCGAGTTCGGTACGGTCGAGGCCAAGAGTATTCCCTTTGTTGTGCTGACGAGCAATGAAGAGCGCCGACTGGGCGATCCGATCCGGCGGCGCAGCCTCTATGTGCGCGTCGAGCATCCGACGCCAAGTCGCGAAGCGGAGATCATCGCCAGCCGCACGCCCGATGCCGACGCGAGATTCCATAGGGAGATGGCGGGCATCGCGCTTTCATTCCGCAACTATTCCCTCGAAAAACCTCCTTCAGTCTCGGAGATGATCGACTTCGCACACGCGCTTCGTCTGCTCGGTGCCAACCATGTAACGGAAGACCTGCGCGATGTGCTGCTGCCGTTTCTTGCGAAGACGGAAAAAGATCGCAGGCATCTGCTTTTGCGCGAGGGGTTCAAGAGCCTGCTCGACGATGGCGCGCGGTTTGCCGCCAGGCTCACGGTTCCGGAGGCGACGGAATGACAAAGAGAATCCTTCCGCTGGTTCTCCTGCTCTTTGCCATGCTGCCCTGCGCTCGCGCGCAGCCAGACGCATCTCAGGCTGAACAATGCGTGCGCCGATACGCGGCCCATTATCGTGTTCAGCCGGAGTTGATCGCTGCGTTGATCGATATTGAATCGCGCTGGAATCCACGGGCCGTATCGGACAAGGGCGCGATGGGGCTGATGCAGTTGATGCCATCAACGGCGCGACGTTACGGTGCCAATCATCCATTCGATGTGGAGGAAAACATCGCGGCGGGCACGCGTTACGTTACGGCATTGATGTGGGAGTTTCATGGCGACATAAGGCTGGTGTCAGCCGCCTACTATGCGGGTGATCGCTGGGTATCGCAAAAGCAATTGAACTATGACAATCCGGATGTTGTTGCCTACGTCGAGGCCGTTCGGCTGAGATACACGATGCGCAAACGAGCGGCGAAGGGGCCGCAAAGGAGGTAAATGCGATGAGGTTTTACACGCTGCTTTCAGTAGCACTCTTCATTCCGTTGCGGCTATTCGCGGCGGATCATGCCGTTCCTGCGCGGGTCGCCACACTCACGATTGATCCACGAGAGGTGACGATCCTCAATCTGCGCCCGGAGTTCGAGTCGTCGATCCGAATGCCCGAGGATGTCACGTCCGTGATCCTGGGCAGTCCTGGCGCATTCAAAGCCGAACACAACGAGGGCGAACCGCAGTATGTCTACGTCAAACCCATCACCAAGGAACCGGCGCAATCGAACCTCTTGATCGCAACCAAGTCCGGCCAGCACGTGACGATTGAGTTGATCAGCGCTGGCGCGAGCGCCGCAAGCGACACGACCCCAGTAGATTTCCTGATCGAGTACCGCACGATGCGTAGTTTCCTGGTTGCTGGCGATACGCCTGGACCGATGGCGCAGAAGACCACGGATAATATCCGGGAACGGAAGACGAGTTCGCGCGCCGCAGAGCGACCTTCAGGTGCCCTCGATGCGCCTAGGTCGGCTCTCGACGAGGTGTTTGCGCAACAGGCGCAGATCAATGCGCCTGCGTGGACGAAGTGGGAGGGTCGCCAGGTCGAAACTTCTGTCGGCGGTGTCAGGCAGTGGAAGAACGAGACGGTCGTCGCTTACTCGATCTTCAACAACTCGGACGCTGCGGTCGAGGTCGTGCCTCCACAGATCCAGATCGCTGGGCGCAAACCGCAGAAGAAGAAGTCGAAGAAAAGCAAAGGCATTCTCTCCGACCAGATGGAGATTCGCGATTACAAGCTCAGCACAACGCGGCTTGAACCGGGAGCGCGCGCCGATGGTGTAGTCGTCTTTGACCGGCCCAACTTCAAACAGTCCACCGAGCAACTCTTCCTGCAGATAGCGCAAGCAGATCAGGTCGACCGGCCGATTCTGATCCGGCTTCCATTCACTCCGCCGATTTCAGCGGACCGCCAGTAGAAAGGGGCAAGCGACTATGAGCATCAACGACAGCATCGAAAACAGCACCATTGGCTCGACTGCTCCGACGGAAGGCGCCGTGGAGCAGGACGTTTCTCAAGGTGTCGGGATCGATCAAGAACAGCCTGCGAAAGACACGTCAACATTTGCAACGCGGGCAAACAAAAACAGCTCGAAAGGATTGAGCAAAGGCAAACTGCTACTACTTGGCGGCGGGCTTGCGGTTGCGGTTCTCTTCTTCATCTTTACGGCAATTGCAGGTCATATGCCCAAGAAACAGATTGCGGGAAAGCCACAGTCGCAGCAACAGAAGCAGATAGAATCGAAGCCAGCCAAGGGAAGCGTCACGCCTGTTATGGACACTGTGCGTACCGCGGCGCCAGACAATGCGGCCGGCCAACTTGGCCCAGGCGACATCCGGCGGACACGCGCTTTGACAGGCTCGACAACAATCAAATCGAACTCAGATCCTACAGAGAAGCCTGTTGCGGCAAAGCCAAGATCTGGGCGAACGCTGGCCAGTGTGCCAACGTTCGAGGATACGCAACAGAAGTGGGAAGATCCTGCGCCTTATGGTGAAGCATCGAATCAACCTATTGCACAGACACAGCAACAAAACGCAATGAAGGAAACATCGCTCGTCTTTGTGCGAAGCGTGACGCAGAGTCCAGTTGGGACGCTTTCAAATACGAGCACCGGTCGCGACGCAACGCCGCGACTTGATCTCACTCCTGGAACGCGGATTGAGGCCAAGCTCGAAACGCAGATCTCAAGCGCGGTGCTGACTCCAGTTGTGGCCGTGGTCGAGTACACCTACGCGATCGGCGACAAAATTGTTCTACCCGCCGGCGCACGAGTCTATGGATCGCTTCAACAGGCAGATCGCAGCGGGCTGGTCAGCTTGAAGTTTGAGGAGGTTGAATTGCTGGACGGCGCCAGGGAGAAGATCGAAGCCGTGGGCACAGGACTCGATCTCGGACCAATCAAAGGCAGCGTCTACGGAAAAAACACCGGCAAGAATTTCCTGGTTCGCGCGGCTTCTGGCATTGGCTCCGTGCTTGCCGAGGTGGCCGGCAACAATTCAAGCGCCGCGTTTTCCGAAAGCGACATGTTGCGGGAGCGGTTGGCCGAAAATATCGGGACAGCCGGCGACACGGAGATCATGAGCTTGAACGCCAATAGTCGCGTTGTGGTGTCCGTGCCCGCCGATACGAAGATATACATCGTTTTTACCAAGCACACCGAGAACCCCGCAGAGCTTCACAAGGTCGCATCAGTCGTCCAATAAGATCGTGATGGTCGCTACTAGCCCTGGCTTTGGCCAGGGCTCTTTTATGGGCGAAAGATAACGATGAAGGGCGAGGATAGTTCCAGTTGTGCGTTGCCGAGTTGTGCGTTTAAGGAATATTCCCTTCAATTCCTCATCGTGCACTTGAGGAATAATCGATCCAGATGCCTCATTGTGCGTTTGAGGAAAAAGGCCTTCGATTCCTCGTAGCGCATTTGATGAATTGTCGGTCCGGATGCCTCAATGTGCGTGTTGAGGCATATTGATTCATATTCCTCAACACGCACTTGAGGCATTATCGATCCCGTTGCCTCGTTGTGCGTTTGAGGCAAATTCGTAGAGCAATCTCACTCCAGCGGCTACTGACGAATCAGAGAATACTTTCCGCAACGGCGGCACATGAAGGTATGTGCCCAGTTCGAAGAAAGGCGTGTATACACCTCTTTGTTGTAACGGGCTGTCTTGTGAAAGCTAATGAGCAATCTCAGGGTAAGCATACAACCCAAAAACAGTAGGACAGCAACTGTGATCTCTAAAGATATGGGCGCTTTTGAATGCTGCAATATCGCGCTCAATCCGAGGAGTCCCCAGAAGCAACAAAAAACTATAGGAAATCCCCATCCCAAACAAGCGCGAAGATAACCTCGTGGTCTTGGCGGAGAAGCTGCCTTCGCGGAATAGGACTGGCTGACGCCCGAGGTGAAGCGCCCGGAGAAGTTGCGGGTTCCCTGCTCGTATAGCAGAGACAGGGCCACGATCTCAGGGCTACCGCACTGATCGCACCAATATGCCGTCTGTTGTCCCGTGGTCGCCATTCGCTATTCCTATGAGCCACGCGGCGTCGGCCGCGACAGGCTCCAGAATCTCTTACGAATAGGATTCTAGCTCCTTATCGAAATCAGAGCTATACGAAATGCGCGATATGTACTGGTTCCATTGAGGTATCAATCACACCTGAAGATTGAAGCGTTCGGCAAGTGTGATTTGCGTGGCAATTTGACGGAGTTTCGCATCAGTCACATTCTCTCTTCGACACGGATGCCGAGAGCAACCGCGTCCAGGAGAGAAAACGTATGAGAACCGCATTGGCCTTCTGGCGGCGCTCCCCGGCGAGCGCCACATCCACCACGCTCGTTCTTCACTGCCCTGATGAAATCAACTGGCTGCACGTCGTCTTGAAATTTGCTTTGAGCCTCATGCTCCTGGGCAATCTCATGGCACCTTTCGCGGCGAGAGCTCAGAACCTTGGAACAAGCCCGCAGTTCGGTCAGGCCGTGCAGGGCCAGCAAGCGACCACGGTCGAGGGCACAGTCCTCAATATCGTCAACTGGGGCTGCAACGTCATCGCTCCAGTGATTGCAATAGCTTGCCTTGGCGTGGCCGGTTGGCACTTCAAGAGCGGTCGCGGGTACATGGGCTGGGGAGTCACCGGCGTGGCTTTGATGGTGATTTCCGGACTTGGGCGCATGGCCGAGGGCTTCATCACGCAAGCGCAAGGCATTCAGTAAGGAGAGCCGGATGCCCGTGCCGCAATTCCTTCTCGACCTGTTGCAACTGCTGTTCGATCTGGCGGTTCCCGCGGCGTTCTGCACTCTGGCCGCCGCGGGCGTCAGCCTTCGGCAGGAGGGTGGAATTAATTTCCATATCAACGGTCGGGCGGGCAAATGGATTCTGTGGACAGTTGTTCTTCTTACAATTCCACAGCTTCTCTCATGGATTGCAGCACAAGGCATTCAAGTTCCGTCGGCTAGCGGATCGGTTGGAACAAGTTGGCTCGCCAGTATGGAAACGGCCTTCAAGAACTTCGTCAATCAGATTGTTGTCGCACGGCTGGTACCGGTGATAGCGGCGTATTTCGTTCTGAAGGCAACGCTCGACGTGGCAGGAGGAGAGAATCCGCTCTCATCAGTTATCGCCGCGCTTTTCCTGATGTCGATCTCTGCGACGATGCAGTTGCTTCAGGGTTGGAACTCCGGCGGCGAATACGCGACAACCGATATGCTCACTTCCCTGTGGAACTATATCGCCGGTCAGATCATGCCGGCGGCGGCTGGACTGGCGTGCGTGGGCGCAGTCATCAATTATGTACGGCATAGGCCATGGGTGCGGTTGGTCTTTGCAGCAATCGCATTTCTAAGTTTGAGTGGACTTTTGGCGTTGTTCAAGGCCATGGCAGCGTGAGGAAAAACGAATGAGTCTCGACGGTGCGATTACGAACCTCGCCTCCTGGGCAGGCAACACCATGATGCCGACGATGGCTGGACTGTTCTTCGCTGGCGCTGTCTTCCGCTACAGCAAAGGAGGCCAGTTCGAGCAGTTGCTGTACGGCGGCTTCGCATCGTTGATGTGTTCTGGAATGTTGCGGGCGTTGGAGGGGTTTGTCCAGCACGCCGGACCGACCAGCGCGGATGTTTTTTGGATGGCGACGATGAGCATGGTCAATTGGGTCGCCAATGTGATTCTTCCCGTCTTCGCTTTGACCCAACTTGCCGCAATGGCTCTGCACATGGGCGGCGTAGTTGCGGAGATTTATCCAGGTTCAACCTGGATCAGGAAGTTCGTGGCTGCAATCGCCGCGTTGATGGTTTCAGGAATGATGCGCCTGGCGGAGTCAATGGTCACGCACGCGCATGGCATCTGAGGAGGTATGTATGAGTCTCGATCTGACGCCTGTTCATCGCAATCTTCATACCAAGGTGACGTTTCTTGGACTGGAGTTCGAGGACTTGATCCTGGTGCTTGCGCTTGCCGCGCTGATGAATCTGCTTGCGCATTTTGTTAGCGGCAATGCTCACGTCTTTGGAATGCCGCTCAACATCTTCATGGAGTTTGTCGTACCAGCGCTGGCCGTTCCGTTTCTGATCGTTTTCAAGTACGGTCGTCCGCGCGGTTATCTCACCGACCTTGTGCGTTCGTTCTTTGCTCCAAAGGCCTGGTGCGCACTTGAGCGAGATTCCGAGTTGACGCAGGCTTATCTGGTCGAAGAGGAGGACTAGCCATGCAGGCCGCGATCAAAAAAATCACGGACGGATCGATCGCTCTCAAACTCGATGCCGACGCTGCCCGCGCGGTTTTTGCAAGCGTGCTGTTCGCGGCGAGATTTCACGAGGGGATCGGGCCACTGACCCCAATTGCGAAGCTGGGATTGAAACAAGACCGCCAAAAGCCAGCCAGGAGAGTTGCAACATGCCAATGACCTATGCGGAACACGAGAAAAAGATGAAGTCGCCGGCGGTCTGCGAACTGCTTCCTCTGCGGGATCTGCCCGAGGGCGACAACGTCATGATCCGAACGAACGGCGCTTTCGTGGCTGGCTATGAACTGCGCGGCATACTCGCTTACTTCGCTACGGACAGCGATCGAAACCAGACAAAAGCAATGCTGGAGGCGCTCTTTCGCAGCGTTCCCGATGTCAGTGTGCGCATCCAGTTCCGCTACGAGATATCCGAGCATCTCGGCGATCTTCTGGACAACTACCTTCACGAGCAGCGCACGGCTCAGTCGGAGGTGATGGCGCTCGATGCGCATCGGTTGCAGATGTGGCGCGAGAAGGAACGCCGCGGATACTACTTTGAGAACCGTCTGCATGTCTACCTCATCTGGGATCCACGAATTCATGCGAAGCTCTACCACTCCGCTGAACAGAATCGCAAGCTTGGGAGTCTTACGTTGAGTCAGAAAAAGGCGATCCAGCGCACACGCAAGGAGCATGAAACCTACCTTGCGGAGTTCGAATCGATCCTGCGTGGAATCGAGGGATCGATGGAAACCGCTAATCTCGGCCCGCGTCGGCTCATGACGCAGGATCTCTTCGAGGAACTGAAGTACGCTCAGCACCCGTTGCGCCGTGACCACCGGCCTTACGTTCCCGGCGAAGGGATGATCGAGTATCGCAGCGCCAGAGAACAGGCTGCGGAGGCGAGCATTCAGAATGAAACCGAAACCTACCTGAACATCGATGGGTATCTCTACGGTGTTGTGAGCCTGAAGGAACTACCTGATGCAACGTTCCCTGGAATGCTGCAGAACTTTTCGACACTCGGTTTTCCCATTGTCGTCAGCGGACAGGTCGTGATCCCCGATCAGGTAAAGGTGCTCAAGAGCTACAAGAAGCGGTTGCAGAAAATGACCGCAGCGCAGAAGGATGCGAACGGCAACTTCAAGTCGAATCCAGAGGCCGAGGTTGCCCAGGCGCAGTTGATCCAGGTGCAGCGCGACATCATATCTTCATCGCTCAAAACAGCGAAGCTGAGCGTTTCGGTTATCGTGCGGACCTCACGACCGGCGGTAACAATGCGGGATCTCGAACAATCGGAGCGCGAGTTGGCCAACCGCACGCAGGAGGTCTTGAACGCCTTCACGCACATGAATGGCGCGAAAGCTGTGGCAGAGACCATAGCCAAGCGCCGCATCTTTCTTGGAACGTTGCCAGGGATGGCCGAGGCTGACAAGCGCGACCAGGATATGCTCACCTCGAATGTGGCCGATCTGGTTCCCGTCGAGATGCCGTGGACCGGAACCAGGAGGAGTCCGCTGATCCTCTTCGAGACGCTGTTCCGGCAGCTCATTCCATTTTCGATGTTCGATCCGGATCTGTCGGACGCTAACGGCCTTCTGATGGCGAAAAGCGGCGGCGGCAAGACACTGGCTGCTCAGCAAATGCTTCTGATGGCCGCGCGGGCGAACCCGCTGATCTCGATTTTGGAGCGTGGCGACTCCTATCAACCGCTGGTGGAGTTGATGGGCGGCGAGATGATCGAGATGTCGCTCGATTCAGAGCAAACGATCAACCCCTGGGATCTGCCCAGGGGTGAGGACAGGCCATCGAACGATCAGATTTCCTTTCTCAAGAACCTGACCCGACATATGCTGGGCGAGAACACTCCGCCGGATCTCGATATAGACCTGCTCGACAGTGTGCTGCTTGAAGCCATCGGATCGACGTACAAGCGTTGCAGCGCCAAAACCTCGAATCCGATTCCACTCTTCGGGGATCTGGCGGCGGAACTGGCGCATTGGCAGGACCGGGACCGCAACCAAAAGATCAACACGATGGCCCAGATGGCCTCGACCAAATTGCGGGCCTGGGTGGATGAGGGTCCGTATGCACGGCTCTTCGATAGGCCGACAACCGTTGAACTGAACAATCCCTGGCTCTATTTCAATGTTGAAAAGTTGAAAGACGATCCGCGCTTGGAGCGCGCCATGAGCCTGCTGATTGCGCATACGGCCACTTATCGCGCATCGGGATGGACGGGCCAGCCAAGCATCGTTCTGCTCGATGAATGCTGGGCGCTGCTGGAGTCTCCGATTCTTGCAAGCGTCGTCGTGCAACTCTTCCGCACGGCGCGCAAGCGCAATGCCAGCGTCTGGGGGATCAGCCAGACGCCGGAGGATTTCGTGGGCACACCGGACAAGCCCAACGAGCACGGCGCGGGTATCGTCAAAAACGCGACGACAAAGATCATTGGCAAGCAGCCCGGCGATATGACCGCGCTCCGGGAGCACGTCCACCTGAATGAGACAGCGCTCAATCAGATCAAGACTTTTGCCCATCCGAAGAAGGGCCATAGCGCCGAGTTCCTGATTGCGATCGGTGAGAAAGCGGAATCCACGCATTCGATTCGCATCGTTCCGAGTCCGGTGGACTACTGGATCACCACGACCTATGCGCGGGAGCGCACTTACCGCAAGTGGTGGATATGGAAAAACGCATCGATGGCGCGGATCGAGGCTTACGAGAAGCTCGCCGAGCGCTTTCCACGCGGACTGGCTGAGTTTGCTCCTCTGGCAGAAGAACTCTCAGGCGAAGTTCAGGAGGTACTTGCGCAATGAAACAAGACGAACCCAAACCGGAAGAAGAGTTGATGTTGAACGGTGTCTCCTACACGGGTGAGTCCGGAGCGACCAGTGGAATTCCTCGCCGTAGATGGAAGTGGGCAATGGCGGCATCAGTCCTTTGCGCCGTGCTACTGTTTACGCCGGTTTGTGCCCATGCAGGCATCTTCGATGTCTTTGGGCAGCTCTTTGGCACGATTCAGAGCGACATTGGCGATTCTCTCAAGTCTATCAATCAGATTACGCAACAGGTTCAGCAACTCTACCAGACAACCATGTGGCCACTGGCTGCGCTCAATCAGGCCCGTGGATTCGTTGCGAATTCGATATCCAGTTTCCGTAATCAGATGAACCAGGTATTCAGCACGCGCTATTCGAGCGCGGTTACAGCGGGTCCGCAACAGTTCGAGTCGATTCTGCATAGCCGCCTATCGTCGCAGATTCCGGCTCTTGGGGCGAGCTTCTCGGCTAACTACGGAATAGTTCCGCAGGTAAACAATGCCGCGCCGCAGGATCGGCTGATGATGGACATGGACGACGCACTGGGGCAGGAAAACCTCAAGACAACGCTCATCGCCGATCAAGGCGCGGACACGATTCTCAACGCCGCAAACCAGATGGAGAACCAGGCCGCGGTCACTACACCTGGCTCCAATCCCTATCTGTCTGCGCAAGCGCAGGTCGCCAATCTTCGTTGCCAGGCCTACATGCAGAAGATGCTGGCTGCGGAATTGCGCCAGGAGGCAGGACGTCTTGCGCACGATAATGCTCTCTTGAAGCGCAGGACAACCATCACAGGCGGAATCAACAGCCTGATTACCGGAGCGCTCACCGCGCGTTAAGGAGAGTGTGATGACAGAGGCAAAGAAATCTACAAACAAAGTGCGCAAGCCCTTCTTCTGGCAGCGCCGACGTGATCCAGCATCTGCGGCAGTGACGCTCAGTTCCAGAATCGAAACTGCCAGGACAGAAGAGCGGCCTTGGTATCGGTCCACTCTGCTCAAGGTTGCGGCTGTTCTGCTCATTGCGATTACGATTCTGCCGGTGAAAGCGCATGGACAGTTCGGCATCGACGTTGCAGCGATTCTTGCGGCACTGCAAAAGATGCAATCGCTGATGACAACCTACATTGCGGGGCCGTTGAAGACTGTCAATCAGTACGAACAGACGACCGCAAAGTATGAACAGCAGGTGATGTATCCCCTGGCAGCCATCAACCAGGCCAAAAACTCCGTAATGCAGTTCGAGAACCAGTTCAACCAGGTAAGCAATCTGTTTCATGTGAACGTCGCGAGTGCAACATTGCCTAAGTCAGGAAACCTCGAATCCCTGTTGCTTTCCCGCAACGCTACCAATGTGGGCAGCGTTTCCGGTCAGTACCAATCCGTTTACGGCGTCGTGATGGCGCAGAATACGGCATCGCCTGCTGTGCGAACAGTGACCGATATGACCGACGCTCAGGCTCAGGATGCAATGAAACGGGCCATACAGATCGATGCGCTTGCAGATGCGGAACTCAAGGAAGCAGATCAGATGGGGCAACAAATCTCGGTAGCGGCACCCGGCAGTGCGCCGATTCTTGAAGCCGAGGCCGATGTGTGGGTGGTTCGTGCTAACGCCTATACCCAGGCGGCGCTCGCCGAGTTGATGCGTACACGAGGAATTGATCTCGCCAATCAAAGCGCGGCAGCGAAACTGGCAACCACAAACAACACGAGCAACAACGGCCTCATCAATGGGGCGCTGACGAACAGGTAATGCGCGATGACGATTCTAATCCCAAATCCGCACGTCTCCGTAACGCTGCTTGCGTTCTTCCAGTCGACGCAACTGAATTTGTTCGAGCGTTTTCTGACGCAGGCCGTAGCCGGGATCGACTCGACCAGTATCACAAGCGGGATGCAGAATGTTGCCTACGTCGTCCTGCTCGTTGGCTTTCTCTGGCAGGTCTATCAGTCGGCCCTGCACGGCGGAGACGTGCGCTGGTTGGGAACGAATCTGATCAAGTACATTGTCACAGCACTCGTGATAATGAACTATGGCACTGTCTTCACAACGATCAATCAGGGATTCGTCAATTCCGGGAACTGGATCAGTAACGCCTCTGGAGGAAATGTACTTGATAACTGGCGGAACGATATATACAACCAGTTCAGCCAAAATGGTTTTCAAAATCTATGGGGGTTAGTCACAGGTGCAATTGCTGGGGTAATTGACGGTATTCTGATCATCATTGCCTACATTCTTTATCCGATTGTCATTGTCGTCTTCGGATTCTTCTACATCTTTTACGGCAGCATTCTCTATATCTTTGGTCCAATCGTGATCGCTCTTATGCCTCTCGGAGCAACGAACCGCATCGCCAAGTCCTATATCGAGAATGTCTTCATCTGGAATTCTTGGCCAATCCTTTACGGAGGATTCGGCGCCTTGTTGAGCGCTGTACAAATGGGCCAAGTCGGCCAGATGCTCAGCCAGAATAGTTTTCTTGGCGGTTTGGGAAATCTCGAAGGCTCCTTCCTTATCGGAATTGCCAGCATCATCTACTCGCTGGCAATTGCGGTCATTCCGTTCATCGCAAAGAGAATCGTCAGCGGCGACGTTGGGGCAACTGCCATTGCATTGATGGGCGCAGCGGCTACGGCTGTGACCGCTGGCATCGCTGCCGGAGAAGGTGCTGCCGCTGGAATTGCCGCTGCCGGTTCCAGTGCTTCTCACGGAGCAGAGGCGGGCAGTAGCGCCGCGAGTACTGCGGCATCTGCGGGACGGTTAACTGGCTCATCGGCAGGATCGAATCAGCCTGCGCCGCCTCAGATGTTGCCAGCGACTACATCGGGCTCCACCGTCGACAGCCCAACGATCAACGGCCACGCCGATCAGATTCGCGGTTCATTTAGCGATGTGATGGGATCGGATTCAAGCGATGGTCCGGCCGAGAGTGAAACTACTCCGGATGCCACTTCGGCAGAGGCCACCAGTGCAGCCAATCGGGAAGGCACTGGCCATTCGAGAACATCCGCGCCAGCTAGGCGTGGACCGAGCGTCCACCGTTACAACATCGGAACATGGGGTGCCTATCATGCGGCCCGCATTGCGGCGCAGGGATTGGCGAATGTGACGAAACGATCATCAGAGAAGAAATAGGAGGTTTTTCATGAAGACGAATGCGGATGCTTCAGGCGAGGCCGCCATTGTAAGGCCCAAGTATTACGAAGTGGATGGTGCGCTGCGAGCGAATGCGAATCGCGCTTGGTTGCTGGCGTTTCTAACGATCCCCATCGCATTGGCTGCAATCGGCATCGCTGTCTTTGCGCGCATGCAACCGCCAACCGTGATTCGCATCGGCCTAAATGGCGACGCCTCGATTGTGGGTAGGCCAGCCAAAGGCGGGGTGGCTGATCTCGCCACAGCTGGCACGGACCAGTTTCTCGACGAGGCCTTTGTCAAACGATTCCTGACGAGCTATCTCAATTACTCGCCGTCCGATGTAGACGATCACTGGTCGGCAAGCCTCAACATGATGACCCGCAACTTGCGTGGATACACGTTGAAGGCGATGACCGACGACAATACACGCGGCAAGATCGATGATGGACAGATTCAATCAGCCTTTCATCTGCGCGAACTCGACGCCGTATCGGGAGAACCGCTCACCTATCTGGTCTACGGGATCAAGGACGTTCATCATCTCTCGAATGGAAATGAGGTCACCGATCACTTTGTGAATGAATATCGCATCCGGGTAATTGCGGACAAAAGATCGGATGCGAATCCAGATGGATTATGGATTGCCGAGTACAGCGAGCGACCCATCGATGGCGAACGTCGCAATCAGATCCTGAATGCGCCAGACACCGTAAGCGGCAACGAGACCGCAGCAAATCAAGGAGGCCAGTGATGGCGACAGCAACAGTGAGCGTACCCCGAAACGAGCAATTGCCGACGCCGGCTACTGAGCCGAAACATAGACGCAGGCGTGGTCACGAGGAAGATCAACAAGCCCGATACTTTCTGGCCAAGGATGGATCGTCGCCCGATAAGCCAGAGCTTGGTGCCGAGGCTGCAAATGAAGGCGAGGCTCTGATCAAGGCATTTCAAACAAAGAGCGGTTTGCTCTACGCCGTCGTGGTCTACAAGGCGGAGGCGGAGATCCAGGGCGGCTCTCCGACATTGGTGAAACGGCTCGTGCGCAAATAGCAGGGCCATAGGTCAACGGAATCAAAGAGGATACAAACCTGAAATACGGCTATTGTCATCCTCCTTTGACGCCTTATCGCACGCGCGATGAGGAATTCCGCTGACCCGGTTTGAAATCTCGAACCTGGTTGGATCATCACCCACCCCTAACGCGGGCGGCCAGGCGAAGAGATTCATGACCGGGATCGGCAGATCTCTAGTCACTTCGTCTCGAAGCGCCAGACAAGTGAGGAGAAAATGACAGCGACGAGGACACAGAAAACGGCCATCGATCAACGGCTCATTCTTGAGCTGAGCATCGATGCGTCCGGAGAAGTGACCCGCAAGCCTAGCCAACTGGGCCGGAAGGATACGCTCGAAGGCAAATTGCTTGCCGAGATCTATCCAGGCATCCAGGTAGCGCGCGTCAGCGTGCCGCATGAGTTGACGCCGTATGAGCAGTCAGTGGTCGAAAACCGCATGGCCAAGCTAGTTTACGGCGGGGTCGAATATCGTTTGGTGGGCGCGAGCAACTCGGCGAAGGATGGCAAGTTCTACTTTGTCGATCTCGCGCACTCCAAACAGATTGCTGAGCGCTTTCAGCATTGGCCCGAGGCGGCGATGGTGTACTTTGCCATTCTCGTCTCCGACTGCAGGCTGATGGTGGACGAACCAAACTTCCGCGTCGCCGTTGTCCAGGAGCACGCTCTTGGCACCAACGACTGCCGTGGATGGGTTCGGGAGTCCGTCTACCGCAAGCTCAAGATCGGCACCAACAGGTTCTGCCAGTTTCGGCTGGCGTTCGATGCGCATGAACCGAAGCAGGCAAAAGGCGCACTCAAGGCGATGAGCGACCGCGTGGCCGACAGGCTTGGGGTCGATCTCATTCTGCCCGACAGCGCCACGAAACCGGCATTGAAAGGAGGCCTTCGCTTCCTTCCACAGCTGGGCACATCGGGCCGGTTGTATACGGGTCCAGCGGTTCTCGGGATCAAGGAAATCTCCCGGGTATTGGAGTTTGGATCGAGTTATACGCTGGTCGAGCACGCTTCGGAAGACAGCCTTCAACTTGAGATCATGCCTCGGGCCATTGAGCAGATTCGCAAGGTGAGAAAGGCTTGGGATGAGGGCGATTACGATGCTTTGCTTGAACTCCTGGGCAAATCGTCCGATGTTGCCGCATTTGAAGATGAGGATTCGAGCTTTGATCCTGAATCGTTGGAGAGTGGCGTAAGTCACGTTTCCGAAGAGTGGGAACCGGCTGAAGCGGTGCTTCTGGCCGATCGCAGCGGAACCAGCATCAAGTTCCCCTACGTGTCGAACCAGATCAACCGCAAGCTGGCCCGATGGGCATTTCGCATCTGCACAGGTGGAGGTTTCCGGCTGCCGGCATTCGCTCTGGCGGATGACGGCGTCCTGATCGAGCACCGGGGAAAGATTCTCTCGGCCTCGGACTGGATACCGTTGGACACATCCATCACGTCGTTAACGGCGGAACAGGGACTTTGCATCCGGTATCCCATTCGGATGCAGGAGGATTTGCTTCCCATCCGCCATCTCACCAACGACGAACTTGTTTCATCGCTCAAACGTACGCTGGGTGCGGACCTTGAAGAGTCCGAGATTGCCAACATCCTCGAACGCCAACTTCGCATGGAGGGAACCTACATCCTTCACTCGGAGACGGCGAAACGGAATGGCGGCGACTTCGACTTCGACACTGTCTGCATCATGCCATCCGATCAGTTTCCGCGCTTTGTTGCGGGACGGATTGCATACGGAGAGCAGTTTCGCCAACAGAAGACCAAGCTTACAAAGGCGAAGTCTCCCTGGTGGAACGTCTGCCTGGTTGCCATGAAGGCGCGCGGGAATAGGATCGGCTCTATCACCGATCTGAAGACCTCGTGCTTGGCTGCTGGACGACCGGACCTGGCATACAAGCTCGTCGAACAACTGCAGAACGCTCTCGACTCGCTCAAACACCGGGTTGAGATCGACGAATCGGTGATCATTGAAATCCGTAAGGAGGTAGCTTCGGCGCCTTGGCTCAAGTACAAACGCGAGCGCAGAGTGTCGGATCTGCCGGCTCATCTGGATGTAGCGGACACCGACAAAGTAGGCAGGCTCTACAATGTGTTGCGCAAAGAGCTTGGCTTTCTGCCCAATGAATCCGGCACTGGCTTAGAAGGTCGGATGTCGATCGAGGACTTCCGCGGACTCTTCTCTGGCGAGACCGTCACCAAGGGAATGTTCGAGGAATGCCAACTGGTCAACTCGATCTACGCCGATGTCGCCAGCCGGATTGTCGAGCGTGAGGAGGAGGTCAAACTCCAACTCGCAAACGCACAGGCGCTGTGGGATGCAATGCGCAAGTGCGAGGACAAGGAACAACGCAGGTCGGCAGTGCTTGCGCGCAATAAGGCACAATCTGCACTCTGGGAACATGAACAGGAAGCGCGCGATCAATTCAGCTCGCTCCACCTGTTTGTGCACTACTGGGCGCAGGGCAAGCAGGAGAATCGTAGGGCATGGGCGCAGGCGATGAACACCATCGTCACGAACGGCACAGGCTCCGGAGCGGTTCTCTTCCAATCCTTCCCGCAGGAAATCGTCAATGCCTTTGCGGAGGCAACCGGCGGACAGCGAGTGAGGGTTCGGCTACCGAAGACCATCAACGGGTATGTCTGGTTTGACGATCAGCAACGCGCGTTTCTCGCAGAGCGGATCGCCAATCCTGACGGACCGGAAGGCTTGAAGCGGGTATTCCTCTTCCAGTACAAGGGGAAGCGGAACCTGATATTTGAGGACACGAGCATTCCTGCCACGCTCGAATGCTCTTAACCCAAAGGAGAAGTCACTGCGCGAGCCGTGGCTTCTCCTTTCTGTTTTTTGCGCCGAGGAGGCCGCTATGAAGACGCTCATTTCATTGATATTTGTTGTTGCAGTCGCCGCGGCGGAGGCGCAGACGACCGGCCAAGGCCAGATCCTGCATGTAAAGACTTCGATGAACCACCTCACCGTTCTCGAATTCGGTGAACCGGTAACGACGCTTGCCGTTGGCGATGCCGACAGTTTTCAGATTGAACGCCACGAAGATAAGGTCTTCATCAAGCCGCTCCAGCAGGGCATCTCGACCAATCTTTTCGTGTGGACGGCGTCGCGGGAGTTGAGCTACGAACTCGATCCGTCCGGCTCGCTTGCTTGCATGGATGTTTCTATTCACACCGATCCCGCTCCTAATCCGCGCGCGAATGCTCAGTCGGATGCGGAGTTGTCCGAAGAGAAGATTCACAAGATTGCGACCCTTGTTCTCACCCAGACGCTCGCGGGAGCGGAAGACATTGTGCAGGATTCGACCAAGATAAAGAGCAATCGCGTACAAGTTGCGATTGGGCAGATCTACCGCTCTGGAGACCAAATCTACCTCCGGTACTTGATAACGAATCGAACCGAGGCGCCGTATCGGGTGACAATACCGGCTGTCTACGCGCAGGCGCCAAGTCAAAATACTGTCGCACTGGCGAGCCTTCATGACCACCAACTCAAGCGCAAAACATACGCATCTTTGAAAGCTCATCGCGGGGTTGCGCTGGATGTTGCGCAGACAGAGTCCAACCCACGCGATCTGGCTCCAGGTGAGAAGGCGACTGGAGTCATTGCCATCAAGGGCACGGACGGGAATCAATCGCGACTTTACCAGTTGAACTTCGGCGTCGACCGGAATCGTCCAGTTACGGCCGAGGCGGTGCTTTAGTCATGGATGCCACGGGGTATGTCACGCCCGACGATGTGCGCCTGGCGCTTCGAAATCTGCACACTGAGGACATTGAGACGAATCCAGAGAAGGCATTACGCGCCGCGCTGGCCGATGACTTGAAGCCTGTCGATGCACGGGGACGCTGGAAGCCCAGCTCATTGGTGATTCTGGTTGGCGTCATTGTCTTCGCATTGCTGGGCGTATTCCTCTACTTCTCACTGGGTCGAAGCCTATGAGTTCCTACTATGATCAGCCCGGCTACAGGCGTACAGGACCGGAAGACCTCGCCGGCGTCGTTGTTTTGCTCGGCTGCGCGATGTTCGGATTATTCTGGTATATCGCCGTCTCCCGCCTGCATCTACGCAACGATCAATGCCTCGAAATCTTCCTCGACTGCGCCACTCTCTTCTTTGGCGGCGGCCTTGTCATAGCCCACTTTGCTGGTCGAAGACAGAAGCGCGAGGAAAACTGGCCGCATCCTGCTGTTGTTGTGCCTACAGCAATGGATGCGCGAATCGTCACGGATGCGCACAATAATGGCGCTACTCTGCTCGGCTACAACGTGCATAAAGAACCATGGATCTGGCCGGATGCTGTGCGAATCAAGCACGGCGTGATTGTCGGCGGCACCGGAGCTGGCAAGTCCACATTCCTAGAAAACATCATTGCCCAGGATCTGACGCGCCGCTTTGGTGAGCGCAAGATGCCGATGATTATCTTCGATGGCAAGGGTGAACGCGAGTTTCTCGACCATCTGCTGCCACATATCGCCGCTGCCGGGCGTCTCCAGGATCTGCGGATTCTCGACCCGACGCATCCAACGGAATCCTGCCGCTACAACCCGTTCTACTCGCTCGATGATGCCTATCAGGAACATGTGAACTTCATCTTCCGTTCCTTCGGTCTGCGCGAGGACTTCTTCAAAGGCCACCAGGAAGCCTACCTCTCAGATCTCGTCCGTGTTTTGCAGTACACCGGCAAGCTTTTTAATGTCTACGATGTGCTGGTCATGGCGCTCGATGAGGATGTCCTCCAAGACCAGATAAAAGCGGCCAAGGCACGCATCGCGACGCTCACTGGCCTTTCAATGCAGAGGCGGCTGAACTTCGAGATGTCGGTCAAAATGCTTCAGCGATCGCTTCAGGACCGCGAGCGCGTGGAGAAAATCCAGGGGCTTTTGAACGAATTGCTGAGCTTCCTCGAAGACGAATTGTCAGTTGTTACCGGTTCTTACCAGGATTTGCTGACGCTGGACGATGTGCTTGAGAACGATCTGATCTTGTTTGTCTCGTTGAATTCAAATCGCAATCAGCGCGCCGTCGAAGCATTGGGAAAGATCCTTCTTCAGAACATTCAATTGATGGTCGGCAAGCGATATTCGCAGACAAGCGCGGCAAAATCCAAAGACGAGCCGATGCTTTCGGTGATCCTGGATGAGTTTGCGCCCTTTGCTTATCCGGGATTCACGCAGGTTTTGCAGACGGCGCGCGGCGCAAGAGTCTCGTTTCTGTTCTCCTTTCAGAGCCTGCCGCAGTTGCAACGCGTCAGCCAATCCTTCTCCGATGAGGTTTCCTCAGCGCCCGGAACCAAGATGATCATGAACGTCTCCGAGGAAAATACTGCGCAGTGGTTTCTGAAAGCGTCGGCGAGGATTGCGACGAAACGTCGCAGTTTATCTGTGCGCAAGACCGGCATCTTTACACCCAAGTACATTGAGACCGGTACCGGAAGCGAGAGCGAAGCGAAGGAGACAAGAGCACGGGAAGACCACATCAAGAACCTTCCTGTTGGTCAGATGGAGATTCTGATGACAGATCCGCGCGAGGGAACGCTCCACTCCCATCTCCATGTACGCCGCGCGCCCAGCTATCACGTGGACGGAATCGACCAGTATCTCTATCCCAAGATGCACAGTCGGTTGGATTCAGAGATCGGGGTCAATTTGCGCTTCAAGAATGCAGTTAATCGCCGCCAGCGGCGCAGACGGATCGCGGGAATCTCGCTCGATACGCCTTATGGAGGTTAAAGATGCGACGCTTATCTGCCATTCAATTGCCCGCATTCCTTCTGCTCATTTGTGCAGTTGCGCCGGCCTTGGTCGCCCAAACACATACCGTTCAGTCGGCGATAAGCGGACAAACCTCGCGTCAGCGGCAGGGATTCTTCGACTATGCGCTTGGCAAGATCAACCCCTCGAACATCGACTATGGCGCGACATTGGCAGACGGACGAGGCGATCTTGTCGGTCATACAGTCGACGATCTCTACTTCTGGTCGAACGTGATAACACTCTGCCTGCTCGTTTGTGCTGCGGGGATTATCTATTTCGAGTGGCGTTCGGCGGCAAAGAAGGAGATCATTGCCGCCACCATTATCGCTGAACTTTGGAATGGCCGCGCCAGCGACAGAGTCGAAATCCTACACCGTACCGAGCAGTTCAATCAACTGGTCGAACTGCGTAACGCCGAAGTCGAGCGCGCCTTGATAGAGAAGCAGCAGCCAAATCAAGCGGCGGAACCAGATACATCGGATTTCAAGCGCACGGTTCAGGTCCTCGAGCGGAGAACTAAGACAGGCGGTAAGGACGTTGCCAAGAATTCGTCAGATGTGTCCGATACAAGTTTGGTTGCACCTTCACCAGTCGGGAATAGCTCAATGAGTCAGCAACAACAGACGCTGCTTCTTCAGCGCCGTCTGGAGGCGACGCAAAATAGCGAACACAATCTGCGGGAGCGGCTAAACCAGGTAAACACGCAGCTGGACGAGGAGCGGAGACGCAATCGGACTCTCAAAGGAGCCAATGGGTAAAGCGATGACAGACAAGTTAAAGATCAAATCGTCCAAAGATTTCGCCGATCCAAGGCAGTGGCGTGATTATGTTCGCGCATTTGTTCCTGATGAGGACGTTGATTATGTGCTGGCGTTCGAGCGCACGCAGCTCTTTCTGTGCTTCTACAAACTGCGTGAAATGAAACCGCCTACTGAAGTTAAGGCGGAACTCGACCGCATCGCAAAGCTCAACGAACCCGAGCGAACCGAGGCCCTCGAAGCGCTCAATGACTTGCTCCTCGCAACGGCAACCATGCAACTGATGTCGGAATGTAAATCCGCCGCGGTCATTGCCGAGCACTCCGACAATCAAACTGATCCGCGTGAGGTGATCGACACACTGCTCGAGCACCTCACGCGAACGAGCCCTTGCTATAAGTTCTGGCGCCACTATACAGGATCTGCTGATTCCACGGGGCAACTTCCATGGGAAGAATTTGTCGCCACACTGTATAGCCGGGATTTGTCCAAAAACGCGAAAAGCGACAGAGAGTATGAGGTGCTGATAGGACAGTTGGGGCAGTTGCTCGCGCACTATCGCGACAACAATCTCTCTCTGCCGCCACTCTCGTTCGAACGAATCTGGTTCCTTGACCGGTTGCGCGGTCCTGAAAGGAATCTCCAGGCGCGCGCCGTAGTGCAGGGACTGATTGAGGCCATGAAGCCGTGCGCGTCCGCATAATTGGTCTGGGTACAAATTGGTGGGCCGCGCACTCGCGCGACCTGAATGACCCGTTCTGCTTTCGCCGGCAAGCGGCCTGGTTCAACTCGGCCGGCCTCAAGTACGGGCGTAGGCTGCGCATGTACTGGGCCTTCCCCGGACAAATCCGCTTCAATCTGACGAGCGACTTCGATCCCGATCGCCCATTGCAGTCAATCGGCAGGACATTCGAGTGCTCGGAGTTGAATTATTTTAACGGCAGAATGCACCTTCTCATTCGTCTTCCTGCCAATTGCGACGCCCCAGATCGCTTTCTGGTCACGCTCAACGAACGCACGCATGGCCGTATTTCGTTCGCAACCAGCGCATGGAGATCGGTTGGCGTTCAACCCATCTCGGTCAGCGTGCGCGGCGCTCGCTACGAAGCGATGGCGCTGATCGGCGCCACAGATTGGGTCGAAACAGAATTCGGCAGGTGGATTCTGTCGGCAGATGGCAGACGGATCGAACTTGAAACCGGAACAACGGAGCGCATTGCATGAGATATCGGCGCGGCTTCATCGCACTCTCGGATGATCGGGACATTCCGATGCTCGTCACGATTCGCAATGCTCGCGCCATTACCTGCGACCAGATTTGCGCGCTATTGCTCAACAATGGAACGGAGAGTTGCCGGCGCTCTGTGCACTGGCGGCTCGCTCGGCTGGAGAAGAACGGCCTCGTCGAGCGCATCGATTGTGGCCGCTTGCTTCCAGAACCGGTCTTCTCTGTTACGCGTTCTGGACTTGAATTGCTCGAACTGCGCGGTCACGCGCTGGTCTCACTTCCATCGACAGTCAAGGACATTGTGCGCAGATCGCAGGTACTTCACTCGGTCGAGTTGGCAGGAATCTGCGCAGCGCTAACCACTGCTCATGTGCTGACATCGTGGCAGTGGGAGCTTGAAGTCCTCTCGCAGAACCTTGTTTATGGCGGAAGATGCGCGAAAGATTTCGACGCTTTGGCCGAAGTTTCTGACGACAATCGTGTGAGGAGTTTCGCAATTGAGTTCGAGCGGACTGCCAAGGGCTCGGCCCGCTACGGTGATCTGCGCAAGGTGCTCAGCGCGGAGAACAGCGTCGATACCATCCTCTATCTGACGCCGGACCCTTCCATTCTCTACCTTCTAGCCGCAGAGTTGCGCACAGTTGATAAGCGAATCGGCTTTGCTTTAAGTCGGGCGTTTCGATCCGGCTTGCTTTCGACCAACGTCCTCACCAACGCATCGGCCAATGATGTCGTCACCTTCCGCGAGTTTCTCTTTGGATGAGATGTCCTGTTTCGAACGCAGAGCCGACAATGGATCATCTTTGGAGCATCAATTGCAAATGGTTCAGCATTGAATACCTATTGCCTTCCGATTGTTTTCCGTTTTCCTTCCTATTGAACAGATCCACAAGGTCGCATCTTGCCCCGGATCAGGAAGATGCATTCTGACTATCCCCTTGTTTGTCGATGTTTTTGGTGGTGGTTGGAATTGAGTGTTGTGAGACGGGGAAAGATGACCAGCCGAAGCTCATGTGAGTCGATGACTGACCAGGAATTCCTTCCCTTTTCTACGGCAACTTTGAACGCCGTTTCAAAGTTCTGGAACAAGTCGATCAACGTCCAAGGTTGACCTGTTTGAAGTAAAGAATCCAGTTTCCGATTTATCCAGCCCTGGTTCCCAGAAGCCGACCCACAATTCATCCCACCCATCGAAGGCCTGTCCTTCAGAAAGGATCACTATGCCCGAAACCCTGTCGATTGCTTCTCCGTCCGCCGTAGCCGAGCCTGCTCTGTTCCCGCGCAACACTGCGCGTATGGCAATCAGTATCCTGCTTACCGTGCTCGATTCTTGGGTCGTTATCGCCCTTGGCGGAACGCTCTGTCACGTCTCCGCCCATCACCCAGTTCGGCTTACCGGGATCGTCCTGCTCTTCGTTTCCCTGTTCGCCTCACTGGCAAGAGCCTGGTATCTGGCACTGCCTGTCAGGTCGAACTAACCCCAAACCCGTTCAACCCAATTCTCAAAGAGAGGAGAGTTCCTATGACCCGCAGCCTGGGAAAGATGTCCGTCTACAAGCTGTTCAACTGGCGCGACAGCGCCGCCAACACCATCCAGCAGACCGTCCAAGCCTTCCTCGAACTTGGCGAGGCGGTTGCCACCCGCTGGATTCAGACCCGCAAGGGCGTCATGCTCCTACAGATGGTTCCCGATAACAGCGCATCCGGGGCGATCTACGTCTTCGACCGGCAGCGCGACGACTGGTACATGCTCTCCTTCGAAGATTGCGAGGACAGGTTCACCTCAGATCTGTTCGACCGGGTCTTCTCCGAATACAAGCTATTCAACTACGTCGATCAGCCAGGCCTGCTGCTCTCCCAGATGCAGTTGGGTCAGGCCTGATCGCTTCACCCTGCTCCACCGGCCCACCCGTTTCAAATCCAACTTCCAACCAGGAGGAATCCCATGCGCCTATCCGCTGGCCGCATTCGCTCGCTCGCAACTCGTTATGTCCTGGCCGAGGCTGCCGCCTTTCCCGGCCTCCGCACCGAACCCAACGGTTTCACCACCAACCGCAAACCCGCGTTCGACATCAAGCGCGGACGGCTGCGCTTCGCCCACCATATCTGAAGAACCTGATCCAGCCCAACTTCCTCGTCGCTTTGATGGCCCGGCGTCTTCTTCCGGGCCATCCTTTTTTGCACCTGCAAACAGCCATTCAGTCGACACGCCACCGATTTGACCGAGTTCTGGAGCCGGGGTACAAACACAGGACTTCAGGAAGGAGCGAGATCCATGTATACGACCTTCTGTGTAAGCCGCGAGACGGCCGACCGGTTTATCAAGCTCTTCGTCAACCGGCGCGCCTACGGGATGCAGGCTGCCCGTCCCTTGCCCAACGGTTCGGTTCCGTACTACTTGGCGCGGGATTGGCAGACCAAAAAGCCAAAGCCTCTCGATGCCGACGTGGTGCGCATGCACCTGAACGGCGACATCACCATCAATCTCTATGCCATCAACCCGGAGACGCAACGCTCGAAGTGGGTCGCAATCGATGCCGACTTCGACGGCGCCGTCGAGGCCCTCTTCCAGTTGCAGTGGGAACTGAAGCAGGATGGCGTCCATGCCGCGCTCGAACAATCGCGCCGCGGTGG
>JAATGG010000268.1 GCA_015654835.1 Terriglobales bacterium | reverse complement strand
GATCGGTAACTGTACTCAAGGCAATGGGCAAGGATTGGCAGGATTTCGAGCAGATCTATGAGAGCGCTGCGCGCGCGATTGAGGCTGGAATTCGCCCCTCGTTCAACATTATCTTCGCCTACCCGGGGGAAGGTAGGAAGGAGCGCCGCGAGACGATTCAATTCATGATGGACGTTTGCCGGCGTTTTCCTGGGGCTGAGTTCTGGACCAATATTTTTACGCCTTATCCAGGATCTCCCATCTTTGAACGGACAGCAGAGTTAGGGATCGAGGTGCCAAAGTCGCTCGAAGGGTGGGCCGACTTCTTCCCCAGATACACTCGGCTGCCGTGGCTCAATGGGTCGGAGCATAAACGGCTCCAGGTGATGCGTGACTATCTCCGGATTGCCTTCGATCGTATTCCGATTGGTGCCGATAGACGCGGGCGCATTGCGCGCTTGGTGCAGAAGACTATCTCGCTGCCGGCGCGCTGGAGGCTTGATCACGACACCTATGGACTGCCGATGGAACTGTGGGTCAATTCCAAGATCAAGCAGTATGTGGCCGCAAAGCCCGCGGTCGATGCGAAACGTCTAGCTCGCACACCGGCGGAAGCGGCGTGTTGAGATATCTGCAGATGGATGTTGCGGCTCTTTGGCTGAGTGGATGTGATCTGGACGCGATCACCAGGAATCCTAATCTGTACTCTCTCTCAAGGCGCGCTTCGGCACTCGTCCCAATCAGCCAGTTCGTGCCGGCGGTGGAGGCTTAAGATGCGAGAACTTCTTCTTGCGCACGGATATTTTCTTTTCGAAGACCCTAAAGAGCGGCAGATTATGAAGCCGTACGCCCCGCTGGGGATTCTCTATCTGTGCTCGCATTTGCGCAGCAAAGGGTTCGATGTGGATGTCTTCGACACGACCTTCTCCAGCCGTGAGGAGTTGTTTCGTGTTCTTCGCAGCGAACCTCCTTCGGTTTTGGGGATCTATGCCAACCTGATGACGCGTGGCAATGTGATCGAGGTTCTGCAGGTTGCGCGCGAGGCCGGATGGACGACAGTTGTCGGTGGCCCGGAACCAGGAGCCTATACGCTTGAATATCTACAGGCGGGGGCGGATTTCGTCGTAGCCGGCGAAGGCGAAATGACGATGGAGGAGTTATTGCTGGCGCGGCGAAGCGGTACGCGTGACTTCACGAAGATCGCAGGGCTCTCTTTTTTGCAGGATGGGCATTTGTATCAGGGAGCACCGCGCGAACAGATTGCAAATCTGGATCTGCAGCCATGGCCTGCAAGAGAGGCTATCGATATTCAGCGCTATGTGGATACGTGGCGTACGCACCATGGGACCGGATCGGTGAACTTTATCACCGCTCGCGGCTGCCCGTATCGTTGTAACTGGTGCAGTCACCAGGTCTATGGGCAGTCGCACCGCCGACGCGATCCGGTTCTTGTTGTTGATGAGGTAGAGTGGCTGCTCGGCAAATATTCGCCTGACATTATATGGGTTTCCGACGATGTCTTCACCATCAATCACGCATGGCTTCGGACCTACGCGGCTGAGATGAAGCGGCGCGGACTGCGCGTTCCATTCGAATGCATTTCGCGTGCCGACCGGTTGAATGGAGAGATGTTCGATCTGCTTGCGGAGCTTGGTTGTTTCCGGATCTGGATCGGTTCGGAGAGTGGCTCTCAGCGCATTCTTGACTCCATGGATCGCGGTGTGAAGATCGATCAGGTGCAAAGCGCGGTCCATATGTGTCGTGAGCGGGGCATCCAGAGCGGCATGTTTCTCATGTGGGGATATGAGGGGGAGGAACTGGAAGATATCGAAGCTACGATTCAGCACGTCAGCCATTCGCGTCCGGATATCTTTTTTACCACTGTTTCTTATCCTATCAAAGGAACGCCTTATTACAAGAAAATCTCTGACAAGCTTGTGCAGCTTGGGCCGTGGAGCACAACTTCTGACCGCGAGCTCAGGATCAAAGGACGGCATACGCGTCAGTTCTACGCACACGCAGATAAGCTGTTGCGGGATGAGGTCGCGCGCGCTCGGCTCCTCAACGAGGCGGACGCGAGGGATGCCAGCAGCCTTGGAGTTCTTGAGCAGAGCATTCGCGAAGCGCGGGCCAGCATGCAAGCGACCTATGCGGAGGTGGAGCAATGATCGCCATCACCGAGCAGAACCACGCCGCTGGCCGGGCCTTCGACTCCGTCGCGGAGGCTTATGACGGGCTGTTCACCAATTCTCTGATTGGCCGCGCACAGCGTTCCGTCGTATGGAAGCGCGCCGCAGCCCTCTTCCCAGCGGGCAGCCGCGTGTTGGAACTGAACTGTGGAACCGGGGAAGATGCGGCGTTTCTAGCGTCCAGAGGTGTAGCCGTTACTGCGTGCGACGTTTCCGCTCGCATGATTGAGCAGGCTCAGCAGCGCCGAGTGGTCGAGGGTGGCGGCGGGTCGGTTGAATATCATGTTCTGCCTTCGGAACAGATCGATGAGCTTCCATCTCAACAATTTTTTGATGGCGCGTTCTCGAATTTTTCCGGACTGAACTGTGTATCTGATCTCAGCGATGTGGCAGGACAACTAGCGAAACGTCTGCGTCCGGGAGCGCCGGTTTTGTTTTGTATGTCAACACGTTTCTGTGTGTGGGAAATGCTGTATTACCTGGCCAAGCTTGACACGAAACGAGCGTTTCGCCGTTGCAAGGGTATTTCTCGCGCCCGCCTGGGGCCAGAGGCTTTTTCTGTCTACTATCCGTTGTTGCATTCGGTGTCGAGATCGTTTCAGCCGTTTTTCAGGCTTCGGTCCGTTACTGGTGTTGGGGTCTTCGTTCCCCCGTCGTATGTGGAGGCTTGGGCGGAAAGGCATCCGTCTCTCCTGCGCTTGTGCGAGAAAGCCGACGCGATTGTGTGCCGCTGGCCCGTCGTGAGAGTGCTGGGCGATCACATGCTGTTGCATCTGGAGAGGGTGTAACTATGAGCGCAACGCAAAGTCTTCTATTGCAGGAGCAAGACCGCGGTCTCGCGATGCAGTTGCAGTGCCCGCGCTGCAACACACAGATGGAGGGTTGTTTCTGCGACAGGTGTGGTTTCAGCCTTCGCCAAGAGCACGGCATCTGGCGTGCGATGCCGGAGGAGCGCCTCGCGCATTATGCCCAGTTCGTGCGCGACTATGAGCATGTGCGGTCAGTTCAAGGGCGTGGCAGTTCTCATCCTGAGTTCTACAGGCAGCTTCCCTACAAAGACTTGTCGGGAGTCAACAGCGTGCAGTGGGCCATGAGAGCGCGAACCTTCGATTACTTAATCAGCCGTCTGGTGAAGATGCCGGCGCGTGCCGGCTTGACGCGCATTCTGGACATCGGCGCGGGAAATGGTTGGATGAGCTTCCGCTTGGCGCAGCAAGGCTATGAGCCCGTGGCGGTCGACCTGTTGACGAACAACGACGACGGACTGGGCGCGGCTGAGCACTATCGCGTATCTCTACCAAAGCTGTTTCCACGTTTTCAGGCGGAAAGCTGCCATCTTCCATTTGCAAGCTCCCAGTTCGACATCGTGATTTTCAACGCATCGTTCCACTACTCGGAGAACTATAGCGCGAGCCTTGGCGAGGCGTTGCGATGCGTCCGGCCAGGCGGTGTGGTCATCATCAGCGACACACCGTGGTATTCGCATGAAGAAAGTGGACTGCAGATGGTGGCGGAACGACAGGCGCATTACCGCAAGACATATGGAACAGCCTCAGACTCGATCCGGAGTCTGGAATATCTTACGGACGCACGTCTTGATGCATTGGCGCGTGAGTTCGGAATTCAATGGGATATCTACACACCGTGGTACGGCCTCAAATGGGCCATGCGGCCGCTGGTAGCGAAGCTTCGTGGGCGCCGCAAGCCATCTCAGTTCCGTATCTACTCCACACGGAAGATCGCATGATTATTCTTTTTCATCCGCGCGCAACGAAGCCTCGCAACTGTCGCCTGCCGCTTGCCGTGCTTGCACTGGCGGCGGTTTTGGAAGGGCGCGAGGAATATGAAATTGTTGATGGAAATCTGGAAGACCGGCCCGTCGAAGCGATTCTGAAACTCATTGACAGCCACGACGTAGAGTTGCTGGGAGTTTCTTGCATGCCGGGACCGCAGATGGTCGCCGCGATGGAAACTTCCCGCGAAATACGCAGACTGCGTCCGAAGGTGAAGATCGTTTGGGGAGGCTACTTCCCATCGATCTACCCCGATGCCGCATTGAATGCAAAGTATGTTGACTTTGTTGTCCGAGGGCAGGGCGAGGATACGCTGCTGGAATTGCTCGATGCGCTGCGAGGCAAGCGATCTTTCGAGTCCATCCTTGGCCTTGGCTATAAAGATTCCTTCGGATTGCACCGCAGCAATCGCGAGCGGCCCATGAAGGGGCCTGAAAGCTTTCCATGGTCTCCCTTTCATCGCGTGCCGGTTGAGAGATATCTTCGTCCCTCGTTCTTCGGCAAACGGACGGCTGTTCACCATGCCAGTATCGGCTGCCCATTCAACTGCAGTTTCTGCGGTGTTCATGCGGCTTATGGCCGGGACGAAAAGATGGAGTCGCCACAGCGCACAGTGGCGATTCTCAAGCATCTGATCTCCCAGTACGGAGCAGATTCGGTGCAGTTCTACGATATGAACTTCTTTCTTCGAGAGGAACATGCCGTTGAGCTTGCCGAGTTGCTTGCACCACTGAATCTGCGCTGGTGGTGCGAGGCGCGTGTCGACATCATGTCGCGTTACTCGGATGCCACGATGGCTGCCATTAAGCGTGCCGGCTGCACGATGATATTTTTTGGCGCGGAGTCTGGCTCTGACTGGGCGTTGAAAGAGATGCAGAAAGGAATTACGACCGAGCAGACTCTGATCATGGCGCGACGGACGAGGCAATTCGGCATCATTCCCGAGTTCTCGTTCGTGGTAGGAAATCCGAAGGACCCCGAGCGCGATACACGTGAGACATTGCAATTCATCCGGCGGATCAAGCGTATCAATCCAGAGTCGGAGATTATTGTCCAGCACTACACTCCGACCCCGCAGCCCGGCAATATGTATGGGGACGTCGACGATAAGATATCTTTTCCCGATACTCCGGCAGAGTGGGCCAGCAAACAGTGGATGGACTTTACCTTGCGTCTCGACACCAGTGCGCCCTGGATGAAGAACAAGACCAAAAAGCTGATTGATAACTTTGAGCTCGTCGTTGCGTCGCGGTGGCCAACCGTTCAGGACATCCGAACTCCGCGCTGGAGCCGTCTGCTGCTGAAGACGTTAAGTGCCTGGCGCTATGCACTGCACCTTTACAGCTTCCCATTTGAGCTTCAGCTTGCTCATCAGTTCATCAACTTGCGGAAGCCGAAGCGAGAGAGTCTGTGAGAAAGATGGCCGAACCCGTGGAAGCGAATCATATCTCGCGCAATCAGCAGGCGTTTGCGGCTTGGGCAGGTTGTTATGATGCCCAGCCAAGCCCTCTGTTGATGTTGGAAGAGCGATATCTGAAGAAAGTGCTTCCAGGGATTGCAGGGCGCGATGTGCTCGATGCCGGATGCGGCTCGGGGCGATGGCTTGGGCACTTGGCCAGTCATCATCCAACGAGCCTCAAGGGAATCGACGCGTCGGAGGAGATGCTTCGTGTTGCAGCGGAGAAGGGAACCGCTGCCCAGTTATTTACTGGTTCATGCGCTGAGACGCCATTTCCCAACGAGGACTTCGATTTGATTCTCTCGTCATTTGTCCTCAGCTATGTCGAGGATCTGTCGCGCATGGCGGCGGAGATGAGCAGGATTGCTCGGGACGGATGCGAGCTATTTATTTCCGACATGCACCCTAAAACGGAGCGCCTGCTGGGTTGGAAGCGTTCGTTCACGGACGATCACAGCGAGATTGTATTGGATACTCAGCAGCATGATCTTGGGGAGATTATTCACGTCTTCAGTGAGACTGGCTGGACATTGCGCGCTGTGTTTGAGCCTGAGTTTGGGGATCCCGAGCGCGAAGTGTTTGCTATGACAGATCGACTGAAGCGCTTTCATGAGGCAGCAGGGAGTCCAGCGATCTATATTCTGCATCTGCAGAAGGCTAGACCGGACACTGAATCTGCAGAGCGATTTGATTGAGGTGAAGTACGGATGCAGAACAAGGTCATTCTTTTCTATCCGGCGTATGAAGGGCCTCCGCTCGGTGCTCCCGCCTGCCTGTTAGCATTGGCTGCGTCGTTGCGAGAGGCTGGTTTCCGTCCGGTAATTATTGACGCGGCTATCGAACCCGGTTACAAGCGCCGCGTCTGTGAGGAACTGGAAGGCGCGTGTTGCCTTGGCATTTCTGTGCTCACCGGTCCTATGATCCATGGCGCTATTGAGGTTGCCAAAGCGGTGAAGGCCATAGCGCCAAAATTTCCGGTGATCTTCGGTGGGTGGCATCCGACACTTATGCCGGACGAGACGTTAGCTGAGCCGTACGTGGACATCGTCGTGCGAGGTCAAGGCGAGATCACCATCTGCGAGTTGGCCAAAGCATTGTCGGAGAAAAAATCGTTGCGCGATGTCGCCGGCATTTCCTGGAAGATTGACGTACTGCGAACCCATAACCCCGATCGACCGGTTGAGCCGCTGGAAGATCTGCCGATGCCTGCCTATGATCTGATGGACGTCGATGCGTATGAGCGGGCTGGTGGCGTTCGCAAGGTGGGTTATGCCACCAGCGTAGGGTGTCCGTATGCCTGCAATTACTGCACGGATATGGTGTTCTATAAACGGCGTTTCAACGCACTGTCCGCGGAGCGCGTGGTCCGCGAGATGACGGAGTTGGTCAAGCGCTACCGAATCGAAGAGGTAGCGCTGCTCGATTCCAATTTTCCCGTGGACCTGAAGCGCGCGATGGCTATCGCGAAGGGAATTCAGGAATCCGGCGTCCAATTCCGGTGGACATTTCAGGCCTCGACAGACTTTGTCTGCCGCATGAGTGAAGATGATCTGCGGCTGCTCGGCGCCAGTGGCGTCACCCTCATGGGTTTTGGAACTGAATCGACATCCGAGCCCGTATTGAAGTTGATGAACAAGCGCCATCAGCGGGTCAACGAGATGTACGAGACCGCTCGCCGCGCCGCAATTGGGGGCATTCGCGTCACATTCAACCTGATCTTCGGTTACCCGGGCGAGACGGAGGGAGACCGTATCGTGACGCTCCAGACGATGAGCGACATCGGTCGTCAGTTTCATAACGTCAGTTTCTCCCCCAACGTCTTTACACCGTATCCCGGCATCCCGATCTGGCCTCAATTGCGTGAGCTAAACGTGCCTGAACCAAAGTCACTCAAGCAGTGGGCCGATCTTGGATTAGGTAGGAATGTTCTGCCATGGCTTCAGGGAACGGATCTTGCCCGTTTCAATCGGATGCTTTCCTATTTCCTGCTGAGCAACCAGCTTCGCAAGAAAGTGGCGCATGAAACCTGGCTACGTAAGATTACCAGAGCTATCGTGCAGTTCCCGATAAGGTGCCGGCTCCGCTTCAATCAATATTCATTTCCGTGGGAGATATGGTTGTCTGGCCTATCGGAGCGGCTTGTTTTTAGACGATCTCTTGTCACCGGCCAAGAACTTCCCAAGGAGCCTGTCAATGCCTGCTAGCGCTGACGTATCCGAGCACCAACCAGAAAGCATCTTGGGAACGGCGAACTTGTTTCCCCAGCGGATTTCCAGGCTGCCGATTCTTCTGTTGAATGTGCATGAGAACTGCAATTGCCGATGCGTCATGTGCGACATCTGGCAGCGCGAAGACGGCCGTGAGCTTGATCTCGCAAGGCTCGCAGGACAACGCGAATCGATCCAGCGTCTTGGTGTCCGTCAGGTGGTCCTTACCGGCGGGGAGCCCCTGTTGCATCGCAATTTCGAAGGGCTTTGTCTCTTCTTGAGAGACTGTGGTGTACGGACGACATTGTTAACTACAGGCCTTTTGCTGGCGAAGCGCGCGGAGATCGTATCAAGTTTAATCGACGAAATTATCGTTTCGCTCGATGGCCCGGAAGAGGTGCATGATCAAGTACGGCGCGTGAAGGGCGCCTTCCACCTCATCGAAACGGGCGTGCATGAGATAAGAAAGCGGCAACCGGCGTTATCGATCCACGCTCGATCTACGGTGCAAAAGGCGAACCATGCGTGCCTTCGTCAAACCGTCGCATCTGCAAGGCGCCTCTCGTTCGACTCCATCTCGTTCCTGGCCGCCGATGTTACTTCGCAGGCGTTCAATCGCCAACTTATATGGCCTGGTGCGAGACAAGGCCAAGTGGTGTTGACTCCTTCGGAGGTTCAAATACTGGAACGAGAAATTGAAGCACTTATCGAAGAAAACGCAGCCGACATTGATGTGCGCTATATCGTTGAGTCGCGCGAGAAGCTGCGTCATCTTGTGCGCCGGTTCCGGGAACAGCTTGGCGAATTGCCACCGAGCGCGCCGTTGTGTAATGCACCCTGGGTTTCAACCGTGATGGAGGTAGATGGCTCCATTCGGCCTTGCTTCTTTCATGACAAGGTTGGCAATGCTCTGGATTCCTCTCTGGAGGAAGCAGTCAATGGAGAACGGGCACTCGAATTTCGTGCGTCTTTGAATGTGGAAGATGATCCAACGTGCCAGCGCTGCGTTTGCTCACTGAACTACAAAGGCGGGCTGGACACGGATTCGTAAAGCGGCCTACCTTCTCGCGCTTGGTGTCGAGATCGTGCGCATTGCGAGGACGGGCCTGCATTGAGTCGGATGTCTGCTCGGCGGTCACAGCTTCCCTGCAGGATGACACTGTGATGACACGCTCGCTTTTCAGAATAGGTATAGATGAAGAGAAGCAGTTTCTTGGAAGGATGAGAAATGCGAAAGCCCGATGATTGTGCTGCCCGCCCGGACAGCGCTTGTTCTCCGCATGCAGCCGCTCCATATTTTGACGAGGCTGCGGGAGCCTGGATCCTTAGCCGCTATGCCGACGTTCTGTCTGCATTCCGTTCTCCCGATCTTGCGCCTTCCAGTCCCCGCGACGACGCCAATTCGGCAGCTCCGGACGAGGATAAAATGCTGTCGATGCGAACTGAGACACAGGAAGCGCTCTCGCCCGAACAACTGCGGGCTTGGCGTGGGCCGCTTGAGTCCGAGGCGCATGTTCGTGCCGCAAGCCTGACTGTCGGCCAGCCTGTGGACTTGATGAGCGATTATGCACGGCCTCTCTGTCTCGCTCTGGCGGCTATGGTGACAAACGTCGATCCGCGCGATGCGGAGCGTCTTCGCACGCTCGCCGAGCCGGTTTCCGCGTCTGTCGCGGATCCCTATGATGCAAGCCTGAAGAAGAGGGCAGACGCTGCCAATGTGAGTCTTCGCGCCTGCTTCCACTCGGGTCCCGAGCCATTGCGCGATTCCGGTTTCGTCGCTCTCTCGCACACCGTACCGTATCTGCTGGCCAACGGGTGGTTCGCACTGCTGCGCGATGAGCGGCAGTGGAACATTCTTCATCGGGACCCGAACCTCATCGGCTCCGCGGTCGAAGAGCTATTGCGGTTTGCCGCGCTTCCTCGCATTCTTTTTCGCAAGGCCATCGCGGACCTTGAGATTGGCGGCGCGTCCGTGCGCAAAGGAGATCGCATTCTCCTCAGGATCACGGCTGCCAATCATGACCCCGAACAATTTCTCTGCGCCGAGGACATCGATGTGTTGCGCCGCGGAAACCGTCACCTGACCCTGGGAGCCGGGCCCCACTCCTGTGTAGGCGCCAGCCTCATTCGTCTTGCGATGGGCGCCATCACTCGGCCCCTGGTCGAGCGCTTTGCCTACGCGGCTCTTGATCGTCCTGTGGAGTGGAAAGGCGGGTCTGGATTTCGTTTTCCAGCATCTCTCTGGGTTCTGCTGTCTCTGCCTGTCCCCGCTGCTCAGGCGACGGTTTCTTCACGCCGCAAAGAGTCGAATCTTATCTTCGAACAGCCGGTGCCTTGAAGGCGTTGCTCGTTACTTGAAGACGCCCTATATCTGGGCGCCCGCTTCTACAGCGCATACGCTGATCCTTCGATGGGCGAGAGCATCTCGATTACGGCGCAGGCAATCTCTAAATCCTTGCTGCCGGACTTCAGGCCCGCTGGGTCGAGCGCCCGTTCATAATTTTTGTGGGTCTGTACTCAGAAGGCATGGGGAGTGCCGCAGTCGGGCTTTGACTATTTGTGAATTCAGCGCCTTGGTTCCTGCTGGCATGGCTGCGCAGGTTGCCGAGAGAAATCCTCAACTTTCTGAATCAGTGCGCTTCTGTTCTAACCCGTTCATGCTCGGTCAGCGAGGAACTTCGATCCACTCCATGCTCCATCCGCCAGGACTGGTAAAACCCATGAATCACGCATAACTCGACGCCCGTCGCGTATCGCTTGTCTTGCACAATCCGAGCGATAAAAAAAGTGTGGCTGCCCAGGTGCTCGACTGCTTCTATTTCCATCTCTCTCGCTCGCAGCGCAAACTCCGGAATCGGTATCCCGGAAGAGGTCGAGGGTTTGGTCGGAAAGGGAAGTTGATACCAGTCGATTGACTCACGGTTGTGGTTGGCCGCGATCCGGTAGGCATACGAGCCTTGCGCCTGTGGTACGCTGCTTAGCACCACACGGCGGGTGCGCTCCACCAGTTGCGCGGGCCACTTGGAATTCTTCAGCGCAAAGGCAAACGTGCCCTGAGCTAGGTCCCCCATAACATTCATCGGGAACATATTTCTTCCACTCGCGTCGGAGGCGCTTACCAGCACCACTGACCGCGGGCAGATGAACAATATATCGACGGCGCGCTTGTCGAGAAATGACATCTGGATATCGGCTTTCCGCGAGCCCTTCCATTGCCTGTACGATCGGATGAGGTAGTGCATCGACATGCGGAAGCCGGGCAGACAGTAATTCGCAACCTTCTTCACTGTGAACAGCACGAGCTGCAGTTGCGGGTGAGGAATTGTGCCGTGATATCTGAGCCCGATTTCCCCCAGCATTCTCTGCTCGCCCCGCTCCTCGCGAAAAGCCAGGGATAGACGGTCGAAATGCCGCCTGCCGAGGTCGTCGGATTTATCGAAGGCAAGACAGATGATCAAGGGCACTGCGCAAGCCATCGAGTGCCGCAGCGTTACATCGAGCGGAGTCCCCATTCCCTGCAGCCACACCGTGACTTCGGTCTGTGGTTCTGCCATCCCGACAAAAAATCTCTCAGGAACTGTCGTTTCCCCAAGGAGCAGTTTCTTGATGGCACGCTTGGTTTGCTGCAGAGCGGTCATGTTCGATCCTCAATGCACTGCGCCCTGCGCGGGCAGGATCGTCAGCTATAGAAACTCTAGCGGGGAAAGGAAATCCGCTTGTCAGTGCGCTGTCATTCGAATGTCACAAAACGGTGCGCAGCTTCCTTTCACGAGTTCTACGAGCAAGGTCTTGCTTCCGCATCGACTCGATTATGTCCAGAACTTCACATCTGTAGTTTCTCCATGACAATGCTCTGACATTCGTAGGACCGCACCCTGACAACTCCCGGCTTCGTCCCCTGCTAACTTCGGTTTTATGGTGTTCACGGCATCCCATCCTTCCCGTTCGAATGGCTCTCCAGGGACGGGCCGCTTGCGGCTTGCCGTGCGACTTATAGGTAGTAGGCAGTCCATCGCATTCCTGATGCTCATCGCTGAAAGAATTGCCGTCGGGCTCTGTGACCTGTTGCTTGCAGCCGCCATGTATCTGCTATTTGTCCGCCTCCAGGGAGCGGCTCCGCTGCATCCCATCCCCTGGGCGCCGAGGACAGTTCTCTCTGCTGCTTGGCTCGCCTCGCTGCTCGTGCTCGTGAGAGCCGTTCTCGAGTATGCATTCCTCTGGGCTATTTCGCGCCGCATTCAATTTCTTTGTGCCGAGTTTCTTTCCCGTCTTATCCACGGCTATATGCACATGAGTTGGGCCCGCTTCGTGCAGCGCAACCGCGGCGAACTGATGAACCACGCCATCCACACCGCGCGCGAAGCCGCTGAGTTCTATCTCCTTGGCGTTGAGATGGGCGCCTCCGGGGTTGTCATTTTAATGATGACGGCGGCGCTTGTCTGGCAGAGTGCCGTCGCTGCCTGCGCGCTGGCCGCCGCGGTTGCCGCATTCTACCTGGTCCACCGTTTTCTGCTGCGGGAAAAAATCCGGCTGGCCGCTTCCGGCCGCGATCATGCGCAGCGGGCGCTCCACAGAAGTCTTGCCGACGCACTGAGCGCCGGCAAGGAGATTCGCGCCTACGGTAACCACGGTTTCTTTCACGAGCGCCTCGGCCACCATGCGGATCGTGTGGCCCGCCATGGTCTGCGCGCGGCTCTCTTGCCGCAGTTGGAGCGCATCCTCGCCGATCAGGGCGTAGTTCTGCTGTTTCTCTCTGTCGTTATCGTCACTCAATTGCTGCGGGGCGACACTCGCCAGTTGCTCTCTCTGTTGGTGTTCTATTTTGTTCTCTCCCGGCGCCTCATTCCCCTCATCAGCCAAGTCTCCTTGATGGCTGGCCAGATGGAGGGCTCCTTTCAGATCCTGAAGGTCCTCGATCGCGAGTTCGAAGAGTGCGAGCGATTTCGTGAGGCTCCATTTCCTGGCCGCAACCCGTCCCCGGAGTTTGTGCTTGAACTGGAGCGCGTAAGCTTTGCTTTTCACGCCGAAACGCCGATTCTCTGGGACTTGGACCTCCGCTTGCGCGCGGGTGAGATTGTGGTCATCCACGGCGTTTCCGGCAGCGGAAAAAGCTCTCTCCTGAATGTGATTGCCGGCATTTTGCGCCCCACTGCCGGCGTGGTGCGCGTTGATCGCGACCGCGTCACGTATGTTCCGCAGGAAGTGTCGCTTCTCGATGATTCCATCCGAAACAATTTACTTTTTGGCCTTGCCGGCAAAGACGACAAGGCTCTAATGGAAGCCCTGACAACAGCTTGTTTGTCCGACTTGGTAGAGGCACAGCCCTTTGGGCTTGATACCGGGGTCGGAGATAACGGCGTGCTGTTCTCCGGTGGCCAACGCCAGCGTATCGGGCTGGCCCGGGCCCTGCTTCGCGACGCCAATCTACTTCTTCTCGATGAAGCAACTTCCGCCCTCGATCCGGACACCGAAGGCCGCATCCTGAAGAATCTTGCAGAGTCAGGGCTGGCGGTCATTCTCGTCACCCATCGCAGTTACTCCGGTTCTGTTGCCGCCCGCGTTTACCGTCTCGAAGCTGGCCGCCTGCTTGAAGAAGCCGCTTCCCAGCCGCCGAAGCTCATGCCGATGCAGATGGGGACAATGAAATGACAAATCGATAACAACATGACGTTACCGTCTCGTCATACTCAGTACGAGTCTTTAAGTGGAGATCGATGCATGTTGACGATCGAGCAGATTGAATCCGTGTGCGACGATCCGCGTTCTTCGTCGCTTCCTCACCAGATGGTGGAGTCCTCCGCTCTGTCTCTGCGCGCTGTCTTTTACCCATTCGGCTTTCTCGCCGAGGTCCGCACCAACTCGCATGCCGTGCTGGAGCAATATGGCGAGCTTTGGGGTAAGTTCCAGCATCAGCAGAATGCGCCTCCAGTGCGGTGTGACGTGCAACTGGTTGAGAGCGATGCCGTCGATTGTCCGCCCGCGCCCACTTATCGTCTCGGATTGCCTTTCATGGTCTGTGTTGCCGATCGGGATAACTACTGCATCGTCGACCTGGAGCGCTCACATGCCAGGATCGTGTTGTCCCAAGCTGCGTTGCGGCATCCGCTCTATGCGCAATATTTCCTTCTTGGTGTCCCGGCCTGCTGCATCGCTACCGGCCTCGCTACTCCGGTTCACGCCGGCTGTGTGACGCTCAACGGCCGTGGCGTTCTTCTCTGCGGCGACTCAGGAGCGGGCAAGTCGACTCTCTCGTATGCGTGTGCCCGCGCCGGCTGGACTTACATCACCGACGATGCCAGCTATGTACTCAACGGTGGCTCAGGCAGGATCGTAACCGGCAACTGTCATCAGGTGCGTTTTCGCCCATCGGCGGCTAGCCTGTTTCCGGAACTCGAAGGCTGTGACATCACTCCGCGCGCGGCTGGCAAGCCGTCGATCGAACTGCCTACCGCACCCATGACGCACATCACGCCGGCGCAAACTGCCGCCGTCGATTTCATCGTCTTTCTCAACCGTCGCACCCCCGGTCCACCCCAACTCGTGCCCTACCGCAAAGACGTAGCGCGCAGGTTCATGCGCCAGATTCTTTATGGCCCCGAGGAATCGCTCGCCCGCCAGTACGAATCGATCGAGAAGTTACTTAGCGCCGAAATCTTCGAGCTGCGTTACCATGATCTTTCCTGGGCGATTGACCGTCTGCAGATACTCGTGACCGAGGGCCAATAAAGAAATCGCTGCCGCCTTCGGCACTGCCTGGCAGCACTCCTGCGCCGTTCTGGAGGAATCCAGCGGCTTGGTTCCTGCAGCAGAATCCGGGCCGCGGCTGCGGATCTTTTTTCCCGCAACATTTTTCTACAATCTCTTTTTACTGGACTGTCACTTCAATGAGTGGGTCATGGGATGGATTGGCGGAGCCATGACGCTCGGCTCGCTGCTGGCCACGTTGCCTGTCGGCGCTGTTGCGCGCAAAGTCGGTGTGCGGCCGCTGCTCATGGCTCTCTTCATCGCTGCTCCTTGTCTCAATGCATTGCATGCCATATGGACCTGGTAGCCTGCGCAAATTGCGCCTGCCTTTTTTGCCAGGGCCGTGATGTTGGCTTGGAGCGTTTGTTTTCTTCCTGCCGTGGCGCGGCTCACTACGGAGAAGAATCATACCGCGGGATTCAGCCTGATCTTTTGGGCCAGTGTCGGGACTAACATCCTGGAGGCATCGTCTGCGACTATACACATGCAGAGACAGAATTCTATAGTTGTTTCGCAATGAGGCTGGACGGAAGGCGCGCAATCATGGGCGCCCTGTCCTGTATCCAGAAAAGGTCCTAGTGGGACGACTTGCCCTTCCATGCGGGGAACAAGAAGCGGTAGATAATACCTGTTTCCCATATGTTTTCGTTACCTGCCGATGAGAACTGCCGCTCGTAGCTGGTCACGATCCTGGTGTTGTGCGGCAGGTTGTAGTTCAGCCCGAAGTCGGTATGCTGCGTGTTCGCCAGTGGCAGGCCGTCGCTGACCGTCGTGTCGTGCCGAAAGGTCTGCTGAAACCGCAACACTGGCTCAAATCGTCCGATCCAGCTATCGAGTCCGCCGAAAGACTGCGTCCGGTAGTCTGCCTCGACCCAGTAGCCCTGCACATGCGGACTGTTCTCATATTCCGAACGCAGGCGGAACGCGGTGTTCTTGGGCTCCCACCATACGTGCGTACCTACGAAGTTCTCCTCTTTGCCCTGTAGGGACCGGTCATACGAGAAGCCTACTTCCAGGCGCTTTTCTGGAAGATAGAGACTAACCCGGCCGCCTGACCCGCGGGTCGCGAAGAACTGCTGATTGGCACTGCGCGCAGAAAACCATCCGACATAATCGATCGAATATTTTGCGCGGGAAATCGCAGAGCCGCGCACTTCGCCGCCCAGCCCAGTGCCTGAATTCAGCAAACCAAGATTGGCACTCAGCGGAGGGTCCTGAAAATTGCTGATCCAGATCGGAGACAGACGCTCATTGTATGTTGCAAACGGAAGCAGAAAGCTGCCGGCAACCACCGTCAGATGCGGAGACGCTATGTAATCCCCCTGCAGATACGTCAGGCCGGCAAAGTAACTGTGGTCATAACCCTGATGGCTCGGCGAAACGGTTTCACTCAGCACTGCGCGCGACTCCACCAACAAGTGGTTTCCCAATGGTGCCGCAAGCAGGGGTTCGATTAGCGGGAGATAGCGGGTTTGTCCTCCGGTGGTACTGGTGTAGAAGCCAACACCGCCGGAAAGCAGGGGCGTTTCCTGCGCCGCGCCCGATTGGACCGCGCAACACGCTACAGCGGCAAGAGCGAGCAGTTTCATGTGCCGCGCCGTTTTGAAGAGAGGAATATTTTGTATCATTCGCGCCATAGTCATTACCTTAGCGATACCTGTTTCCCGGCGTGTCTCCGGATCGTCTGCTCTTTGTCAGTCGATTGTCATTTGTGTGTTGGCTATCTTGTCTGCCGCTTCCTGATCCGCCATCCACACTGGATTCGAGGGATGCGACAAAAGAGTGACAATTGCCTGACCGCCGCGTGACAGGTGGGTTTCGACGGCTACTTAGAATCAGGACTGTTGCATGGCGCACGTGTCGCATTGTCCTATCCCATTGCCCCGGAGGAAGAAACAAGTGAGTGTTCTTCCTACTTGTTGCTCGCCTGGCAACATGAGCTGGCCCATATCGAGAGAGCGAAGAACATTCCCGTCGTCAGCGTTATCGACAGCCCGGACGTACCGAAAAAATCTTTTCCACTGCCTGCAGGAGGAGCGTCCTGTGAAACGAAGCCTGACAAATGCAGCGAGCGGTGTACTCGACTATGTGTCGTATCCGCTTGGCATGTTGCTGGTGGCGCCCGTCGTACTGCACCGGCTCGGCGCCTCCGAGTACGGCCTGTGGATGATTTCGACCTCCGTGGTCAGCGCCGGCAGCATCCTCGCCTCCGGCTTCTGTGACGCGAATATCCAGCGCGTTGCCCGCTACCGTGCGGCTGGCGATTCTGCGTCGCTAGTGCGCACTGTTCGCGTGATGCTGGCCATCGACCTTTTACTCGGGGCAGTGCTCGCGTTTGCTGTCTGGATTGCTGCTCCGGCTGCCGCCCGCCACGTCGCTGTGGGCAGCGTCACGCCCTTCGCGGAGTGCCTTGCCTCGCTGCGGATCGCTGCCGTGCTTATTCTGGTGCGTGCAATGGAGAGTGTTGCGGTGAGTACCCAGCGGGCTTTTGAGCGCTACCGGGGCACTGTCCAAATCAGCACCATCATGCGCCTGCTTACGCTTGGCTCCGCAGCTCTTTTCGCCTTTGCCGGCCTGCGTATTGCGACCATCCTCATGGCGACCGGTGTCTTCCTTGTGCTGGGCACAGGCCTGCAGTTCCGCCTAGTTGTGCGCCTATTGGGAACAGCGCGTTTGTGGCCCGTTTTCAGGTTTCGAGAGATGCGGGCCCTCGCTTCCTTCGGCGTCTTTATCTGGATCGAAGCTGCGGGCGGTCTTGTCTTCGGCCAGTTCGACCGCATTCTTCTCGGTGTTACTCTCGGAGCTACAGTTGTTGCGCCCTATTCGTTGTGTGTCCAGTTCGCTCACCCCCTCTTCGGACTGACGGCCTCAGCGCTGCATTTTCTCTTTCCCTATCTTTCTCGCCGCGCCGATGTCATTTCGAGTCCAGATCTCAAGCGGATGCTCCTCAAGGCATTTGTCTGTAACCTTATGCTTGTCGCCTGCGGCGCGTGTGCTTTGCTGCTCGTGGGCAATCACTTTTTACGCGTCTGGGCAGGGGCCGCAGTGGCCGCCCGCGCCGCAAAAATACTCCCACTCATTATCTTGAGCACGGCTCTCGCGGGGCTTAGCGTTACCGGCACGTATGCCCTGCAGGCCCTTGGGCTCTTTCGCACCTTGGCTCTCCTCAGTCTCGGCGGCAAAGCCGTGGTCCTGCTGCTCATGTTCTATCTGCTCCGCCGCATGGGCCTGGACGGCCTGGCCATCTCCCGCGTCTGCTACGGAGTTTTTGCGCTCTTCATCTATCTGCCTCTCTGGCGCCAATTGACCGCAGCTTCAACCGAGGTTCGCGCTGCTCTTCTCCCGACTGGAACGATTGAACTGCAAGGGGGCTCCCAGCCGTGAGGATTCTCATCGCCTCTGCGTGATGAGTTGAAGGCATTCTCGGGGCCTGCCGGCCATCGTCGGCTGACAATGGCCTGCTGACATTGGAATGACAAGCTCATGACAAACTTCTCGTCTATCCCGGCTAGGGTTGCTATGAGGTCCGTAGTAGCTCGCTCGCCATGCTGAAGATCAAGCATCTGAGTCACCCCTTCCGCACCGCGGCCACCGCGGGAAATCTCGTTGCTATCCACTTCCGCATCCGCCGCTTTGGTCGCTTTAGTCGCCGTCATTTTCAAGGGGATACGCGTTACGATCTCACTGGTGTTGTGCGCGGCCTCAGTCCTCGCCCCACGCCGTGCGCCGATGACGCGTCTCTGCTCAAACGAATCTGTACCGCTTACTCACGCGCTGTCGAACGCCAGCGTACCGCTCCCTCCGCTTATCAGCCCACCGGCTGGTGGCGCCAGGTCCGCAGCCAACGGCTTGCGCCGGTCCTCAGCGCGCTCGAAACGGGCGATATCCGTGCCTTGCAAACCATGTATGCCAACTTCTTCCGCGATCCATGCGCCACTGGACTTGTCGGCGTGCCCTTCGGCATGTACAAGGGATACTTCGGTCGCCGTTGCAGCAGCGCGCTCCAACACTATCTTCTGGGCGATATCCTCCACGGTCTCGACGATTGGCGCGCGCAAACGCGGGACCGTTTTGCGCTGTTCCACTTGGCTGGCCCAGATATAGGCAATCCCTTTGGTGTGGTCCTGGATGATACTTTGATCCGCCCCGGTGCCGCGTATCACCATTACTCCGCCGATTGCGTCTCAACCTGTCTCGATTCCTCCGCGGGCACCGTCGCGGAAATCGGGGGCGGCTATGGTGGAATGGCCTACTATCTACTGCGCGACCGCCCCGGCATCACGTATATCAACTTCGACGTTCCCGAAAGCATTGCCCTCGCGTCTTATTACCTCATCAAGGCGTTTCCCCATTTGACTTTTCAACTTTATGGCGAAGAGCCGAGCCATGTTTTCACGCCTGCGGATGTGGTGCTGTTGCCTCTTTGCGAAATGCCGCATTTATCGCCTGCGAGCGTCGATGTCTTTTTCAGCTCACATGCTATGTCCGACCTCTCAGCTTCTGCCATCGATGCCTATCTGCAAATAATCTCTCGCGCCGCCCGGCGGCATTTTCTTTACATGGGAAATACGCGAGGGGCCGAGTCCATCCGTTCTCTCGCAGAGCAGGGAAGAATCGGCATTCGCGGTACTCAGACGCGTTCCTTAGGTTGGAATACACATCAACACGGCACAACAGATCAAGTCGAGTGTCTCTATGCAGCTACCGCCGCGGCTTGCGCGGACCGGCATCCCGCTGGCCTGGCCATTTGAGGAGGATTGCTTGCATGTCGATCATCCGGCAGTCCCGCTCTTTCGTGAAGCGCCTCGTCTACGGCGATACCCTGATCCCGCAAGAATTCACGGTCGCCCTGCCCATCCCGCAGCAGGAGGTCGTCGTTTTCGTGCACGGGCTGGGCTCGCCATTCGATGTCACCGACTGTCACACTACCGCGTGCTGCGCTCCCATGGTCATCGGCATATCCATGGATAGAAACCGTTGCCGTCCACGGCGCGGTCATCCTCCGGTCTCGCTCCGCTTTTTCGAGAACGCCGCCGCCCGTCATCTTCTCGGAGAAATACGTCTTGCCCCGCAATCGCTTATCGCTCTTTCACCAGAGCGCGATCTGGTGCTCTTTACCGTCGTGGGCTCCACCAATTACTGCCTTTCCCGGCTCCGCCTCTTGGCTCACTACGTTCCACAGGCCTTTTCCAACTGGCGCCATTCCACCTCATTCGATGTGCGAATGAGTTCTCTTGAAATCCGGGCGTCGCAGGTGGCGTTTATCCGCCCTCACCCCCTCGTTCTGGGTAGCGTCTCCACCGGAGCCGGAGAGAATATTTTTCCTATGAATCTCATGGGCAGCCTTGGCCATGGTTATTTCGCCTTTGCGCTCAAGGACTCTCGCCGCGCCGCACACCTTGTCGAGCGTGCCCGGTGTTTAGCCCTCAGCAGCTTACCTTTATCCCTCTGCGCCGCGGCTTTTCGTCTAGCCGCCAATCACCAGCGCGAGTTTGCCGATTGGACCCAAGTTCCTTTCCTCGCCGGCCGGTCGCCGGAGTTCGGCCTTCCCGTTCCCCTCGCCGCCGGTGGTATCACAGAATTAGCGGTCGAGCGCGTTCAGAGAATCGGTAGCCACACGCTCTTCATCGCAAAGGTGATCTCCAAGCTCCTGACGTCTCAGGAACCCCAAGTCCATACCCTTCATGGCTTCTATCTGCATTGGCGACTGCGCGGTGACCGGGAAAAACTGTATGCGTCTCTTCGCGACGATCTCGTGAACAAGCATGGAACCATGCCCGCCGAATCATAGTTCGAATTACGAACCGGACGAGAAACTCTCCCCGGCCGCCGGAGCTTTCCTACCAGGCGGCTGGTCGCTCTTGTATGGATAAGTATGAGAATTTCATGATTGGAGCGAGTGGCAAAGAATGGAATCTGATCTGTTTTAGAATGATCAGATTCGAGAAGTATTTTATAACTGATTGACTTCATTGGTGCCCGGAGGGGGACTTGAACCCCCACGAGGGGTAAACCTCTGCGGATTTTAAGTCCGCTGCGTCTGCCAATTTCGCCATCCGGGCGGGAGGACTCTGCACACCTACCCATGGTAACCGAGAGCGCAGCCATCGGCTATATAGTTTGCATCGGAACAGGTCTCGTTGAAGCTACTGCCCG
>JAATGG010000254.1 GCA_015654835.1 Terriglobales bacterium | reverse complement strand
TATTCAAACGACATCCAAAATCTGGCACAACGGCAACCTCATTCCCTGGGAACAGGCCAACATTCACGTCATGAGCCATGTGATCCATTACGGCTCCAGCGTGTTCGAGGGAATTCGCTGCTACGGACAGCCGCAAGGCTCCGCGGTATTTCGTCTGCCGGAGCACATGCAGCGACTGCTGGACTCGGCCAAGATTTACCGCATGGACCTGACCTACACGCTGGAAGAGCTCTGCGCTGCTGTGGTTGAAGTCATTGAAGCCAATGGAGTTGCCCCCTGCTACGTTCGTCCCATCGCACTGCGCGGCTACGGCGAAATCGGAGTCAACCCCAAGGGCTCACCGATAGAGCTCTACATCGCCAACTTCCCGTGGGGCAAATACATGCCCGGACACGGCGGAGCAGATGTGTGCGTCTCCAGTTGGAACCGTCTGGCCCCCAATACCATGCCCGCTTTGGCCAAGGCCGGCGCTAACTATATGAATTCCCAGCTTATCCGCATGGAAGCCGACGCGAACGGCTATGCCGAAGGCATCGCTCTGGACGTCAACGGGCTGGTCAGCGAAGGCTCCGGCGAGAACGTCTTCATTGTCCGCAACGGTGTGCTGTACACCCCCCCCCTGGCCAACTCCGCCCTCTCCGGCATCACCCGCGACAGCGTGCTGACCATCGCCCGCCACTTGGGACTGCCGGTCATCGAACAGGCACTGCCCCGCGAACTGCTGTATATCGCCGACGAAGTCTTCTTCAGCGGAACCGCCGCAGAGGTCTCGCCCATTCGTTCGATCGACCGGATTGTGATCGGCAACGGAGAACCCGGCGAAATTACAAAAAAGATTGCCGATGAATTTTTCGGCATCGCCAACGGACTCAAACCCGACCGCTTCGGCTGGCTCACGCCGGTCAAGGTAAGCGCACAGGAGCCGGTCACGGCGTAGCGACGAGCATCCAGGCTTGTGCTAACCCCATCTTCGGAGCAAATCCATCGCTCCGAAGATGGGGTTAGCCCCAGTTTTACGTCCTCTTCTATGTGAGACGCTTCATTTCTATGCAGAAGGCCGCCCGGCCTGTCCGAAATCTACCCCTTAAATCCAATGAAATGCCTTCCGTAGAACAAACTGTAACCATCCTTTATTTATGATCCTGTTATGCGCTCGTTGACTCGTCGTTTATCTGCCCTGCTCTCCGTTTGTGCCGCTGTATTGCTGACCGCCTTTTCGCCGGCTTTGGCTGTCGCCCAGGTTTATGCAGGCCACCCCAAACTCATCGTCATCGTGGTCATCGACCAGTTCCGCGGCGACTACCTGAACCGTTACCGCAGCGAGTTCAAAGATCGCGGATTCCGTCTGTTCATGGACGAGGGGGCGTGGTTCACCGACTGCTACTACGACTATGCCAACACCAAGACAGCGCCCGGACATGCAACGATCGGCACCGGGGCTTACACCGACGGCCACGGTATCGAGGCCAATGAATTCTGGGATGCTTCGCGCTCCAGTGAGCGCAAGGTCAGTTCGGTCGAAGACGAGCGCTATCAATTGGTGGACCTGCCGCCCAGTTCGATTCCGGTCAGCCAGCCTGGGGCGCCCGCGGATGCGGCAAAGTTTCTGATCGGCTCGTCGCCCAGGAATCTGCGCGCCACCACGCTGGGCGATGAATTGCGGTTGGCGACGCAGGGCCGGGCCAAGGTATTTGGCATTTCTCTGAAGGATCGCGCAGCGATTCTGCCTGCGGGCCAGTCGGCAAACGCCGCTTTCTGGATCGACAACGGCAGCGGCCAGTTCACGACTTCGACCTATTACATGGAGCACCTGCCGGAGTGGGCACGGACCTTTAACGCCAGTGGCAGGGTCGCCCAGGCAGCCCGCGAAGCCCAGGTGGAAGGCACCACCCAGTTTTACGAGTTGGTAGGACGAATGCCTGCGGCCAACAGCTATGAGTTGGATTTTGCCAAGGCGCTCATTACCGGCGAAAAACTGGGACAGAATGGCGTCACCGACCTAGTGGTCGTTTCGCTCTCAGCCAACGATATTCTCGGCCATCAGTTCGGGCCGGATTCGGACTTTCAGCACCAGATGGTTCTGAGCCTGGACCACGATCTGGACGGCTTTTTCGGTTGGCTCGATAAAACAGTCGGTCTCAAGAACGTGTGGCTGTCCCTCTCGGCCGACCATGGCATCGCGCCTGTCCCCGCCGAAGCCGCACAACTCGGAATCCACTCCGGCGTCGTCGACATGCAGGCAGTATATGCAAGCCTGAATACAGAATTGAATGCGCGCTATTCGCCGGGCAAAAAAGTGAACTACCTGATGCCGGGGCCGGATCTTCCCTACCTGGTACTGAACAAGGACGCCTTTCAAAAGGCCGGCGCAGACGAGAAAGCTGCGGAAGACGCAGTCGCGGCAATGCTGCCGGCGACGGTGACCGGCCAGGCGCCCCAGCCGGATCAGCCGTTGCCGCTGCAGCATCGGCTCCCTCCCGCTCCGCAGGTAGCCGGGGTCTATACGCGGCTGCAACTCGCTTACGGCCAGGTGCCCCCCTCCGAGTGGGGCCGGCTACTGGCGCACAGCTACTCCGAGCACGGCAACTGGTACGTGATGCTGGTGTTGGGTGGCTACCAGATGGAGGGCACTCTCACCCAGGCAGGGACCACCCACTTCAGCCCTTGGTCGTATGACCGCCATGTGCCGCTGGCCTTCTATGGTGCACCGTTCGTGCCGGGCGAGTATCATGAACGAGTAGCGCCGGTTGACTTGGCAGTCACATTCGCCTCGCTCGCCGGGGTCAACCAGCCATCGGCTGCTGTGGGCCGCGTCCTTATTGAGGCGTTGCGTCCGACGCATCCGAACGGACAGTAGAGAACCCGACAAGATCCAATGGACAACAAGGAAGATTGCCGCTCGTGAAACCTGACATGAAAGTGCGGTTGGCAGGTCTGGAACTTGCCAACCCAGTCATCGCAGCCAGCGGCACGTTTGGCTACGGAATCGAGTTTGAAGAGATCGTCGCGCTGGAGCGTATTGGTGGATTCGTCACCAAGGGTGTCTCGCTCGCGCCCATAACGGGCCATCAAGCGCCGCGCATTGTGCAAACAGCGGCGGGAATGCTGAATGCCATCGGGCTGCAAAATGTCGGCGTAGAAGAATATATCGCCCGCAAGCTGCCACCGATGAAGCGCTATCCGGGCTGCACGGTTATCGTCAACGTCTTCGGCTACACGGTAGGCGATTACATCGGCGTGATCCAGCGGCTCAACCAGGCCGAGGGGATCGGGGCCTACGAGCTGAACGTCTCCTGCCCGAATGTCCACGCCGGCGGCATGGCCTTCGGCGCGGATCCCGGTTCCCTGGAATACCTGGTACAACGGGCCAAGGCCGCATCGTCTCGACCGCTCATCGTGAAGCTTTCACCCAACGTGACCTCCGTCGCCCACATGGCCAAGATCGCTGCCAATTCGGGCGCGGATGCGGTGAGTCTGGTCAACACGTTTCTTGGCATGTCGATCGATGCCGAAACGCGCCGTCCGCGCCTGACCAATGTGACCGGCGGACTCTCCGGACCGGCCATCAAGCCAATCGCCCTGCGCATGGTGTATGAGACAGCCCAGGCGGTGACGATTCCCATCCTCGGGATGGGCGGTATTGTCACCCCCGAAGACGCCGTTGAATTTCTGCTGGCCGGCGCAACGGCAGTGGAGGTAGGTACGGCCAGCTATGCCGATCCGCGGGCGGTGGAGCGGCTGGCGAAGGGCCTGGAATCCTGGTGCCGCAGCCATCATGTGGACAAAATATCGAGTCTGACGCGTGGGCTGGAGATTCCCCGCGGCTGACGATTTTTTCGTGGTGCAAGATGCGATTGCCGAAACGCCGCTGCGACCTGCACACAGGCCGACGCATCTGAAGCGTATGACGGAAAGCGGCTCCCCCTCCATCAGCATCGTTCGTCCCGGCCAATTCGACCGGAGCACCACACAGACCTTCGGCTCGTTGCGGCAAGCCGCCATCACGCCTGAACTTGGTATCCACTCGAAGATGTGGGGCGGCACTTTTCTTGTTGAGCCCGGCGCACAGACCGGCATCCATCATCATGGCGAACAGGACACGGTCGTCTACGTGCTTGAAGGCGAATCCCTGGTGCAGTGGGGCGAGCATGGACAACACTCGGCACTCGCAAGCGCAGGAGATTTCCTGCATGTGCCGGCCTGGCTCGTGCACCGGGAGATCAATCCGTCAAAGGAAGTTCCCTTTCGGTGGGTCGTCGTCCGCAGCACTTCGAGGCCGATTGTAGTGAACCTGCCGGACGTCACCTGGAAATAGACAGATCGAAATAGTTCCACAAGAAGAGACCGAGAGCCCGCGATTGCTGGCCTCTCCGCAGTTCAGAGAGGGTCGTTAGCTCGGTGTGGCAGCTTCGGCCGTCCTTGGCACCGCTCTCGCTCTCCGCCTGTTCTCCCTCTCCAAGAGCCATTTTTGGTTCTACCTGCATTGACTCTCCCGATATAGAACGGCTCTAAAGTAGCGCGCTGCTTTGTGACGCCGCTCACAGCCTTACCCCACCCCCGATAGATAAGTTCGTTCTATTCATCGGAGAACAGCCGACGGCATCCTCGCGATGCCGATACGCTGTTTTGAGTTCTCCGATGCCTCCGCAGCAAGAGGTGGGCATGGGTTTATCCATTTGGCAATCGATGCAACAGAAGGGCTATAGCCGCAGGGACTTTTTACAGTTCTGCAGCGCAGCCGCAATCGTGGCCGGACTGAAAGAAACTGGCGTAGCCCAGGTTGTTTCGGCCTTTGAGAAGAAAGAAAAACCGGCAGTGGTGTGGCTCCACTTTCAGGAGTGCACATGCTGCAGCGAGTCGTTTATTCGCGCCTCCCATCCAATTGTCGCGGACGCGCTGCTGGATGTGTTGTCGTTGAACTACACCGAAACATTGATGGCGGCATCGGGATTTCAGGCAGAGAAGAGCCTGAACGACACCATCCGCGACCACAAAGGCAAATACATTGTTCTAGTCGAAGGCGCGGTGCCGACCGGTGCCGACGGTGTTTATTGCATGATCGGCGGCAAGACTGCGGAATCCATTCTGCAGACTGTGGCCGCGGATGCAGCGGCCGTGGTGGCCTGGGGCAGTTGCGCATCGAATGGGTGCGTGCAGGCAGCCAAGCCGAATCCAACCGGCGCCACACCAATCCATAAACTGGTGAACAAGCCGGTCATCAACGTGCCCGGATGCCCGCCCATTGCCGACGTGATGATGGCCGTGGTGACGCACCTGCTGGTGCTGGGACAATTGCCGGCCCTCGATAGCCTGGGCCGCCCCAAAGAATTTTACGGGCGCCGTGTCCATGACACCTGCTATCGCCGCCCCAACTACGATGCGGGCCTCTTCGTCGAGTCGTTCGACGACGAGAACGCGCGCAAGGGATATTGCCTCTACAAGATGGGCTGCCGCGGCCCGGTAACGTACAACGCTTGCTCGGTAGTGAAATGGAACGAGGGTACCAGTTATCCCATTCAATCGGGCCATGGCTGCATCGGCTGCAGCGAAGAGGGCTTCTGGGACAATGGGCCGTTCTATCAACATCTGCCTTCGTTCCCTGGCTTCGGCATCGAGAGCACGGCAGACACGATCGGCACGGTCGTGGGTGTGGCAACGCTGGCCGGAGTGGCAGCGCACGCGGTGGTCACCAATGTGCGCAAGCAGAAGGTCATCGCAGAAGTTCACTCCGAAGAACATAAGGAACAGTGAGGAATAATGGCACGCGTAGTCGTCGACCCTGTAACACGTATTGAAGGCCACCTGCGCATTGAAGCAGTGGTGGAGAATGGCGTTATCACGGACGCCTACAGTGCGGGCACCATGGTGCGCGGGCTGGAAAAGATTCTGATAGGCCGCGACCCGCGCGATGCCTGGGCCATCACCGAACGCGTGTGCGGTGTATGCACAGGCATTCACGCCTTGGCCAGCGTGCGCGCTGTCGAGGATGCGCTGGGTATCGCCGTGCCGCCCACTGCGGAACTGATCCGCAATATCATGACGGGGGTACTCAACGTCCAGGATCACGTGGTGCACTTCTATCATCTGCATGCGCTGGACTGGGTCGATATCATCAGCGCCCTGAAAGCCGATCCGAAGAAGGCTGCGGAACTGGCCTCGTCCTACTCCAAGTGGGACAAGAACACCGCATCCTATTTCTCTGCGGTGCAGGACAAGATCAAGGCATTCGCCGCCAGCGGCCTGGGGATCTTCGCCAACGGCTATTGGGGCCATCCTGCTTATAAACTGCCACCCGAGGTAAACCTGATCGGTGTGGCTCACTACCTCGACGCGTTGGAGTGGCAGAAGGAAATCGTCAAGGTCCATGCGGTGTTCGGCGGCAAGAATCCGCATCCGAACTATCTCGTGGGCGGTGTCCCCTGCTCCATCAATACGGATGAAGTAAGTGCAATCAACTCCGAGCGGCTCAACCTGGTTGCGCGCCTGATCGCTCAGGCGGACGAGTTTATCAACGAGGTCTATATTCCCGACCTGCTCACGATTGCCTCGTTCTACAAGGACTGGGCGAACTATGGCGGCGGGTTGAAGAACTACCTGGCGTACGGCGAATATCCCACGCGGGGTTACGGTCAGCCGGAATCGTTTAAATACGCACGCGGGGCTGTGTTGAATCGCGATTTGAGCACCGTGCACCCGGTGAATCCACGCGATACGCAGGAGATCAAGGAGTACATCGCCCATTCCTGGTACAGCTATGAGGGGGGCGATAATACCGGGCTGCATCCATGGGCCGGTGAGACCAAGCTCAACTACACGGGACCGAAGCCGCCTTTCGAAACGCTGGCCGGATATGAGAAATACTCTTTCCTGAAGACGCCGCGCTGGAAAGAAAACCCGATGGAGGTGGGCCCGCTGGCACGCATCATCGTGTCCTATGCGGCCGGCCATGCAGACGTAAAGGAACTGGTAGGGCAGACACTCGGCAAACTCAATGTGCCAGTCGGTGCATTGTTCAGCACCCTCGGCCGTACCGCCGCCCGTGGCATCGATGCGCAGCTTGCGATGACGTGGCTGAAAGAATTCTTCGGACAGTTGATGGAGCGGGTCAAGATTCACGAAGTGTCGACCTTCAACGGCGAGCGCTGGGAACCGAAGAGCTGGCCCGCCGATGCTGAAGGCGTAGGACTGGCCGAGGCTCCGCGAGGCGCGTTGGCGCACTACATCAAGATCCACAACGGCAAGATCGACAACTATCAGCTTGTGGTGCCGACCACCTGGAACGGCTCCCCGCGTGATGTGAAACTGCAACGCTCGGCATTTGAGGAGTCTCTGATCGGCACACCGGTGGCAAAACTCGAAGAGCCTGTCGAGATTTTGCGCACCATCCACTCCTTTGACCCGTGCCTGGCTTGCTCCGTACACCTGTACGATCCGCAGGGCCGGCACCTTCACCAGGTTTCTTTCGAGTGATGCTATGAGTGCACCTAACATGGGCGTGGATATCGGCGCGCACGATACTCTACCGGAGGCTTCAGAGCATCCGGTAGAGTATCGGCGAGTATATGTGTGGGAATTGCCAGTGCGTGTTTATCACTGGATCAACGCGGTGGCTCTGGTAACCCTCTGCATCACCGGCTATCTGATTGGCGCGCCGATCCGCGCGTTTTATGCAGCCGAAGCGTATCAGCAGTATTGGTTCGGATGGGTGCGGTTCATTCATTTTTTTGCTGCGTTCGTCTATCTCTTCAACTTTGCGGCGCGGATTTACTGGGGTTTCGTCGGCAATAAATATGCGAAGTGGAGAAGCTTCTTTCCTCTGAAGCCAAGCCAGCGTCAGGAGATGGTCGATGTCTTTAAAGCGGACGTGCTGCAAGTCAAGCTGCATGGACCGATCTCGACCGGACACAACTCGGTGGCTGGCTTTATCTACTTTCTCACCTTCCTTGCATTCGTTGCTCAATCCATCACCGGCTTCGCGCTCTACTCCAGCATGAGCACCTCATGGCTGCCGCGGATGTTTGTCTGGATCGTGCCATTGATGGGCGGCGAATTCGGCGTCCGCTTCTGGCATCATTTGTTCCTGTGGTTCTTTGTCTCGTTTATCATCGTTCACGTATATCTTGCCTTTTATCACGACTACATCGAAGGGCGCGGCACGATCTCTTCGATTGTGGGCGGATGGAAGTTCGAGCGGGAGAACCGTGACAAATAGCGGCGAAAAAACTCTGGTTCTTGGACTGGGCAATATATTGATGGCCGACGAAGGTGTCGGTGTCCATGTGGTGCGGGCCCTGGAGCAACATCCACTGCCCGCCTGCGTGGAATGCCTGGACGGCGGCACCGGCGGATTCATTCTGCTGGAGCCGCTGCAAAGTGCGGACCACATCGTCTTGATCGACGCGGCAGCCGACGGCAATCCTCTCGGCACCGTTACGCGCACGACGCCACGTTTTTCCCGCGACTACCCGCCAACGCTCACCGCTCACGATGTCGGCGTCAAAGATCTGCTGGATGTGTTTCACATGCAAAGCGGAGAACGTGAAATCGTTCTCTACGCCATCACCATCGATCCGCAACAACCGATCTCGATGAACCTTTCTGCCGTTGGATCAAAGGCAGCGGAAGAAGCGGTTGCACGGATTCTGACAGAACTTCAGGGCTGCTCGACTTAGCCAAACTTATCGACCAAGACCGAGACCAGTTCCCCGCTTCACTGACGGCCCCACAGTCGGTTCAGGACGCAGTTACATGATGCTCCACATCATGCAATGTCTTTAAAAAAATGCAACAAGCATCTTCGTCGATCGCAATACACGCTCTGGCCCTCGTGAACGCAGACAAAGAAAACTTCTCTGACTGCGTTCAACCTGCTACACATTTACTGCTGCAGTTTGTAATCCCCGTTGGGCACCTTCGCGCCTATCTGAGCGGGCGTAGGAAGCTGCGAACGATCCCAGCCTCCGCCAAGAGCCTGCACCAGTTGCACCGATGAGATCATCTCTTGCACCTGCAGAGAATTCAATGTCTCCTGGTTGCCGAGCAAAGTTGTCTGCGCGGTGACGACATCGACGTAGGGATCCACGCCAGACTGATAGCGCTCCATCTCCAGATCGAGAAACTGCTGCGCGGACTTCACCGCATCCTGCTGTCTCAAAATCTGCTGCGAGTAGATGCGGGTAGAAGACATGGCATCTTCCACCTGCTGAAAGGCCGTAAGCACGGATTGCCGATAAGTTGCGAGGTCCGCGTTGTACGTGGCCTCGTACTGATGCAACTCGGCACGATAGAGACCGCCGTCGAAGATAATCTGCGAGGTTGAAGGGCCAACCGACCAGATGCGGCTTGGCCAATCGAAAAGGTGCTTAAACAAGGAACTCTCGAAGCCGCCCTCGGCAGAAATGGTAACCTGCGGAAAAAACGCTCCGTAGCCAATGCCGATGGTTGCATTCGCCTCAGCCAATGTACGCTCGGCTGCAGCAATGTCGGGCCTGCGCTCGACCAGTTGCGAAGGCACACCGGTCGGAATGGCGGGCACCGTATAGGTCAGGGGCTTAACCGGAACAGAAAAATCGGTGGCAATCTTTCCCAGCAGCATCGCGATGGCATGTTCGTACTGGGCACGCGACAAGCCGACATTGATTGCGGAGGACTGAGCGGACTGCAGGGTAGCCTTCGCTTCCACGACGGAAATATAGTCGCCGGTGCCACTGTCATAAGCGCCCTGCGCCGCGTCCAGAGCCTTCTGGTCGGCATCGACAGTCTGATTCAGAATTTGCTGCAGCATGTCCTGGCCGCGAATCTCAAAAAAGAATTGGGCCAGACTGGACTGCTCGGTGAGCTTTTCGACTTCAAGATCGGCAGCGCTCACCTGAGCTGCATACTGCGCTGCGTGTACTTGATTGCGGATACGGCCCCAAAAATCGGGCGTCCATGAAACATCAAGGGGCGCAGACCACAAAGTGGAAGTCTGCCCGGTATTGGCCTGCGTGGAATTGCGCAGATTGGAGGAACTCCGTTGCCGATTCCAGCCGGGAGCGGCGGTGATCGTGGGCCAGTATTGTGCCCGTGCCTCGGCCACCAGCGCACGTGCTTCCATCAGATTTTGGAAAGAGATCTTGATGTTCTGGTTGTTGATGTTGAGTTGCTCTTCAAGCGCATTCAGTTCCGGTTCGTGAAAGACCTCCCACCAGTTGCCGCGGATCATTGCATCCTGGGGACTGGCGACTTTCCAGCCATCCGCATCCTTGAAGTTGACGGTCGATTCCTTATAGTTGGGAGCCGTAACGGCCGGCGGCGCGGGGGCATGATAGCGCGGCCCGACCCGGCAACCGGCCAGCACCGCCAGCAGGGCGATGGCGCCTGTGGATACAGCGATAGATGCCCATTTTTTCCGCTCAAGCATGGTCATAATTCTCTCTCGTCTCAGGACGCGGTCCCTTCGGCTGGTTGACTCAACGCGTTACGGGACTTGCTCCCCGCGCGAAAACGCAGGCGGTCCATTGCCAGATAGACCACTGGCGTGGTGTAGAGCGTCAGCAACTGGCTCAGCAGTAACCCGCCCACAATCGTAATACCTAAAGGCCGGCGCAATTCGGACCCCGTGCCTGTGCCGAAGGCCAACGGCAGCGCACCGCAAATGGCTGCCAGCGTGGTCATCAGGATGGGCCGAAAACGCAACATGCAAGCCTCAAAGATAGCTTCACGTGTCCCCATGCCGTCTTGACGCTCGGCCATCAAAGCAAAATCAATCATCATAATGGCATTCTTCTTCACGATGCCGATGAGCAAAATAATACCGATGATGGAAATAACGTTGAGATCGATGTTGAAAAGCATCAGTGCCAGCATCGCTCCGACGCTGGCCGAGGGCAGCGTCGAAATAATGGTGAGCGGATGGATCAGGCTCTCATAAAGAATGCCGAGCACGATGTAAACCGCCAGCAGTGCCGTGATAACCAGATACTTTTCCGTAGCCAGCGAATCCTGATACGCCTGTGCGGTACCGGCAAAGAAGCCATGAACGGTCGAAGGCATTCCCAGGCTGGTTTCCATATCTGTGATTTCGCGCGTTGCATCGCTCAGAGATACGCCATTTGCCAGATTGAAGGAGACAGTGACCGAAGGGAACAGACCGGTGTGATTCACCTGCAGCGGCGTGGTGCCTACCTTGGGGGTCATCACGCTCAGCAGCGGCGACACGGTGTTCATGCCAGCGCGCCCAGAGGCCGACGAGGAGTGGGGCGCGAAGTAGATGTTGTTCAGTCCCGATGGATCTTGCCAATATTGAGGCGCGACTTCCATCACCACGTAATACTGGTTGAGCTGGGTATAGATGACCGAGACTTCCGATTGGCCAAAGGCGCTATAGAGCGAGGCATCGAGCGACTGCGCAGTCTGGCCGAGCCGCGCGGCCGTGACGCGGTCATAGGTAAGCAATTCCTGCAGTCCGCCATTCTGCTGGTCGGAGTTCACATCCAACAGGCCAGGCAGCTTTTTCATGTTATTCAGCAAGACCGGCCCCCAGTGGGCAAGGTCAGGAATGCTCTCTGTCTGAATGGTGTACTGATACATTGCATTGCCGCCACGGCCGCCGATACGGAGATCTTGCACGGGCTGCAAAAAAGTCGACGCAATGGGTAGACGATTGATCTTGGGACGCAGACGATTGATGACGTCCATGGCCGAAACTTTTCGCTCCGGCCCGAGAGGCTTTAACGCGATGTAGACGAATCCGCCGTTGCTGGCGCCGTTGCCGCCAGTGTAGGCATTCACATGATCGACCGCAGGATCGGCCTTGATGATGCCGACCATCGTCTTCATCGAAAAGTTCATGAATGGAAACGAGGCATCCTGCGGCCCCTGCACCCCGCCCACTACGGAGCCGACGTCCTGTTGCGGAAAAAAGCCTTTGGGGATTCTGACGATCACGATCAGATTGAGCACGACGGTGAGCGCAAGCACGATCAGGGTCAGCGCCGAATTGTCGAGCACCCAGGTCAGCGAGTGCCGGTACATGGCAATCATGCCATTGAAAAACTTCTCGCTCGACCGGTAAAGCAGGTTGTGCTTTTCGCCCTCAGCGTGCGCCTTCAAGAGGTGAGCGCACATCGTGGGTGTCGTGGTCAGCGAGATCACCATGGAGACGACAATGGCCGTCGAAAGGGTGACGGCAAACTCGCGGAAGAGGCGCCCGACAATGCCGCCCATCATGAGAATCGGGATAAAGACGGCAATCAGCGACATGCTGATGGAGAAGACGGTAAAACCGATCTCCTTTGCCCCCTGAAGCGCTGCGGCAACAGGCTCCATGCCCGCCTCAAGGTGACGGGTGATGTTCTCCATGACGACGATCGCGTCATCGACAACAAAGCCTGTCGCCACGGTGAGTGCCATCAGCGACAGATTGTCGAGGCTGTAGCCGAAGATGTACATCGCAGCGAACGTCCCGATCAGCGAAACGGGAACGGCGACGCTGGGAATGAGGGTCGCTCGCGGGCTGCGCAGGAAAACGAAGACCACCAGCACCACGAGAATGACGGAGCCAACCAGCGTTCTCTCGACGTCATGCACGGAGGCGCGAATGGTCGTCGTACGATCGAGTACGATGGTGGACTTAATTCCCTGAGGAAGCACGGCCTCTAGAAATGGCAGTTGCGCACGAATGCGATCGACCGTCTCAATAATGTTGGCGCCGGGCTGGCGGAAGATGATGATGAAGACTGCGCGGGTGCCGTCCATATAGCCGGCGGTGCGAATATTCTGTGTGGAGTTGACGACGTCGGCGACGTCCACAAGGCGCACGGCCGCGCCATCGTGATAGCCGATGATCAGAGGCTTGTATTGGTCGGCAAGAGATATCTGATCGTTCGTAATGATGTCGGCAGTGAGATTGCCGTCGGATAGTTGGCCGCGCGGCTCATGCGAGTTCTGAAGGCTCAGCATCGACTGGACATTGCCCAGCGTAAGGCCAAAGCTCTCCAACTTCTTCGGATCGACTTCCACGCGCACCGAAGGAGTTGCACCGCCGCCGACAAATACCTGGCCGACACCCTGGATCTGAGAAAGTTTCTGCTCCAGAATCGTCGAGCTTAAATCGTAAAGCTTGGTCACATCGTATTTGTTCGACGTGAGGCCAAGAATCATGATCGGCGCATCGGCAGGATTGACCTTGCGATACGACGGATTTGCCGGCAGGTTGGTGGGCAAGTAAGTACGCGCCGAATTGATGGCCGCTTCCACGTCGCGGGCCGCGCCGTCGATGTTACGGCTGAGGTCAAATTGCAGCGTCACCGATGTGCTGCCGAGCGAACTCGACGATGTCATCTCCGTGATGCCGGCAATGTGGCTGAACTGCCGCTCAAGCGGCGTGGCGACCGAAGCCGCCATGATCTGCGCGCTGGCCCCGGGCAGACTGGCCGACACGTTAATCGTCGGAAAATCCACCTGCGGCAGCGGAGAAACCGGCAGCACCGTAAAGGCGATTGCGCCTGCAATCGCTACGGCGATGGTGAGCAGCGTAGTGCCGACGGGCCGCCGGATGAATGGGGACGACAGACTCATGCAGGCTCCGGTCCCGGCTCCGATCCGGAGGGCTGCCCGGGTTGCGCCTGATCGCCGGCGGTGTGCGACGGCCTGTGGCCGGTGATTCGCTCACTGAGCCGGTCAAAGAAAATGTAGATAACCGGGGTCGTATAAAGCGTCAGCACCTGGCTCAGCAACAGGCCGCCGACCATGGCAATGCCCAGTGGCCGGCGCAGTTCCGACCCGAGACCGGTGCCGACTGCCAGCGGAATGCCGCCCAGCAACGCTGCCATCGTGGTCATCATGATGGGACGAAAGCGCAGCAGGCTGGCCTCGTAAATAGCTTCCGTGGAACTCTTGCCGTGGTCCCGTTCCGCCTCCAGTGCGAAGTCGACGATCATGATGCCGTTCTTCTTCACGATGCCGATCAGCAGGATAATGCCGATAATCGCGACCACGCTCAGATCCTGTCCGAAGACCATCAGGGCCAGCAATGCACCCACGCCGGCAGAAGGCAGTGTCGAGAGAATCGTCACCGGATGAATAAAACTCTCATAAAGGACGCCAAGCACAATATAGACCGTGACCAGCGCAGCCAGAATCAGCAACGCTTCGTTCGAAAGCGAGTTTCTGAAAGAGGCAGCGGTACCTTGAAAGTCAGCCTGAATCGTCGGCGGAAAATTGAGACGCTTGGTCAGCTTGTCGATGTCCGTGATGGCCGTGCCCAAAGAAGCTTTGGGAGCCAGATTGAACGAGACGGTCACGGACGGAAACTGCCCCTGGTGATTGATGGAGAGCGACTCGGTCGTAGGAGACACCTGCGTGAAGGCACTGAGCGGGATTGCATTGGCACTAGTTGCGGCGATGGCGGTGTTCGAAGTCGTGCTGGTTGCCCCCGCAAGCACCGTGGCCGGCGGATTGATCACGCCTGACGACGGGCTATAACGCACCGAGGTCGTCAACGCATTGGAGCCGGCCGCGGCCGATGCCGAAGACGAAAAAGAGGTCGTCGCACCCGCACCGGTTGCGCCTGCCGATGCTCCCGATTGGATATACAGGTTCCCCAGTTGCGCAGGATTCTGCTGCCACTCGGGGGCCGTCTCAAGAATCACATGATACTGATTGAGCTGCGTATAGAGTGTATTGATCTCGCGCTGGCCATACGCATCGTAGAGCGTGTTGTCGATGGTCGTGGGAGCAATACCCAGGCGCGACGCCGTTACACGGTCAATCATCAGGGAGATCGCGCGTCCGCCCTGTTGCTGATCGGTCGCCACGTCTTCCAGTTCTGGCAGCTTCTGCAGTTCCGCGACAAACTTGTTGGTCCACTCCTGCAGTTCGTTGGAGTCCGGATCTTCAAGCGTGTACTGGTACTGAGTACGGCTGACACGATCATCTACCGTGATGTTCTGTACCGGCTGCATGAACAGGCGAATGCCCGACACCTGCCGAAGTTTCCGCTGCAGGCGGCGAATCACGTCGGCAGCGCTCAAGTCTCGCTGTTCCAGCGGCTTCAAATTGATCGAGATACGACCGCTGTTCAGGGTCGTGTTGATTCCGTCTGCACCAATGAAAGAAGAGATGCTCTCAACGGCAGGGTCCTGAAGAATGATGTTGGCAAGCGACTGCTGCTTCGAGGCCATCGCATCATAGGAAATCGACTGCGAAGCCTGCGAGATGCCCTGGATTACGCCGGTATCCTGCACCGGAAAAAAGCCTTTGGGGATGAGGATGTAGAGGAAGATAGTCAGGGCCAGTGTTCCGACGGCAACCAGCAGCGTGATCGTCTGATAGCGCAACACCACCTTCAGCGTGCGCCCGTAGAAATCGATCATGCTGGTGAATACATTCTCCGACACGCGATAGAAGCGGCCCTTGTTTGCTTCGGGATTGTGCTTGAGAATGCGGGAACACATCATCGGCGTGAGGGTAAGCGATACGACCGCGGAGATGATGATGGTAACGGCCAGTGTGACGGCGAATTCGCGGAACAGGCGCCCAACCACATCGCCCATGAACAGCAGCGGAATCAGCACTGCGATCAATGAAACCGTCAGCGAGACGATGGTGAAGCCGATCTGTCCGGCTCCGGTAAGCGCGGCCTCCATAGGAGGCATACCTTCTTCGAGATAGCGCGAGATATTCTCGATCATCACGATGGCGTCATCCACCACGAAGCCGGTGGAGATGGTAAGCGCCATCAGTGACAAGTTATCGAGGCTATAGCCCAACGCATACATCACGGCAAAAGTACCCACCAACGACAGCGGAACGGCCACGCTGGGAATGATGGTTGCGGAGAGATTGCGCAGGAACAGGAAGATGACCATGACCACCAGCCCGATGGTCAATATCAGCTCGAACTCCACGTCATGGACCGAAGCCTGAATGCTGGTAGTCATGTCGGTGAGCGTGTTGACCTTGATCGAAGCCGGAAGATTTGCTTCGAGCTGCGGCAAGATATGTTGAATCCTCTTCACGACCGTAATCGTGTTCGCGCCGGGCTGACGCTGGATGTTGAGGATGACCGCAGGAGTATGGTTCATCCATGCAGCCTGCTTGGTGTTTTCGACACCATTGACCACGCGGGCAACGTCTTTCACAAAGACGGGCGCACCGTTGCTATAGGAGATGACGACGTCCCGATAGCCCTTGGCATCGGTGATCTGATCGTTGGCGTCGATCTGGTAGTCCTGTCGCGGACCGTCGAAGTTGCCCTTGGCGGAGTTGATGCTGGCCTGGGTCAGGGCGGTGCGCACATCCTCAAGATTGAGGCCATAAGAGGAGAGCGCGACCGGGTTTACCTGGATGCGGACTGCGGGCTTTTGGCCGCCGCTGATGCTCACCAGCCCCACGCCGCTCAACTGAGAAATTCTTGGTGCAAGGCGCGTGTCGACCAAGTCTTCGACTTGCGAAAGCGGCATCGAATCCGAGGTGACCGCCAGCGTCATAACCGGCGCATCGGCAGGATTGGTCTTGTTATAGACCGGAGGCACCGGCAGGTCGGAGGGCAAGAAGCTCTGCGCCGCATTGATCGACGACTGCACCTCTTCCTCGGCCACATCGAGGTTCAGCGATAGATTGAACTGCAGAACGACCACCGACACGCCGCCGGCGCTCGTCGAGGTCATCTGGCTCAAGCCCTGCATCTCGCCAAACTGGCGCTCCAGCGGGGCTGTAACCGTGGTCGCCATGACGTCGGGACTGGCGCCGGGATAGAACGTCAGTACCTGAATCGTCGGATAATCTACTTCTGGCAGCGCAGAAATCGGCAACTGAAGAAACGCCACGATCCCCACGAGCAAAATAGCTGCCATCAACAGTGCGGTTGCGACCGGCCGCAAAATGAATGGGCGAGACGGATTCATGGAAGAGTGCTCCCGGTCGACTCAGAAGACGGGAGCTTGATTTTCGAAATGGTAATCGGCGAATTGTTCTGCAGCTTTTCAAAGCTGCTGTTGGCCACGACATCTCCCGGTTGAATGCCCTGCACCGCGGTATCGCCCTTATCGGTATTCCCGACCTTCACGGTCCGCATGACGGCCTTGCCGTTCGTAATCAGATAGACGAAATCGACATTGCCGTTGTGCTGAATTGTCGAAGACGGAATCAGTACCTGGTTCTCAAGCGTCGTCACCAGCAGGCGCGTGTTCACAAATTGGTTCGGAAACAAGCTGCTGTCTTTGTTGTCGAATTGGGCGCGCAGCTTCACCGTGCCGGAAGTGGTATCGATCTGGTTGTCGACAGTGAGCAACTTGCCCGTCGCCAAATGTCCCTGCTGTGCACGGTCAAACGCCTCGACTTTCAGTTGTTGCTTGCCGGCATGGATCTGCCTGAGCACATCGGGCAGGTTGTCCTCGGCCAGCGTGAAGATCACCGTGATCGGCTGAAGCTGGGTCACGATCGCCAAGGCCGTGGTGGAGTTGGCTGTTACCAGGTTTCCCGGATCGACCAGGCGAAGTCCGACACGGCCGCTGATCGGCGAAGGAATATGGCAATAGGCGATTTGCACCTGATCGAACTGGACAGTACCCAAGTCGTTCTTGACCGTGCCCTGATCCTGAAGCACCGTCTTCTCTTGGTCTTCCAGGGTCTGCCGGGAAATCGCGTTACGGCTCCACGCCTGCTTGTAGCGCTCCAAATCCATCTGCGCTTCGGCCAGCAGATTCTGATCGCGCTCCAGAGCACCGCGAGCCTGAACAAGCTGCGCCTCATAAGGTCGGGAGTCGATATCGATCAACGGGTCGCCCTTGCGCACCGTTTGGCCTTCACGATAGCGGACCGCCGTAATCACGCCTGTAACCTGCGCAGTGATCGAAGTCGTATACACCGGCGTCACGGTTCCGATGGCATCCAGAAAGACACCGATGCTTCCGTTCCGCGCGGTCGCAGTGGTCACCGGCACAACCCCACCCATCGCGTGACGGCCACCGCCTGTGGCAGCCATCTGGCTCTTCTGTTGGTGGCGAATTACCCAATAGAACAGAAGTCCGAAAAGAAGAAGAACAACCACCCACACCCAGCGATGACGGCGTTTTTTCGCCGGCGTGGGCGAATCTCCGGCAGACTGGCTCGCCGGGGTAGGATGCGAAGCAGATAATTGCTGATCCATTTTTTCTCTTGTGGCGTCAAACCAAAGTGATCGATTTCGTGGGAACCGTACTCAGCCCTGGGGCGCGAGCAGAAATTCTGAAGAGCCTAGTGTATCACCCCGATGTCCCTGCTTTTACCAAGCCTGTCCACCCCGGCGGATGGGCCGCCCGGCTAAGGACGGGGCCACCAAGTTCGCCTTCGATCCGTATGAAATTTGATTATTCCGAAGCACGTCCTGTATGACGTTGCAAACATAGGAATAGTTGCAACGAACGGCTGGCGAAAAGTTATCTCTCGCCGTGAGACCTCCGGCTCTTCTCCAGCTTCATCCTGCAACTGCGCTCTCCTTTCCGCGGGAGATCACGTTGGTTTAGCAGGATGATGGCATGTGAAACGTCATTTTGAAGAAAAGCCAATCTCGCGCGATGTAAACAACCGCAGGCTTGACAGGGCCTGTGCACGGAATCTATTTTACTCGTTCTCAGTAAAGGTTTACCGGACGTGTTGCCTACTCGCTTTAGGTGATCCATTCACCATCGTGCGCATACCAGTGGCACAGGAAGATACGGATGACGATTGTTGCAGGAGTTGATTTCGGGACGTTGAGCGTGCGCGTCTCCATGATGGATAGCGAGCATGGCCGGCTGGGCACAGCCGTCGAGGAATATCCCTTGCACCGCAAACGGGATGATCCCGACTACGCCACCCAATCGCACGCCGACCACATGCGCGCGCTCGCCAGGGCGACCAGGCAGGCTGTCAAAACCGCCGGCATCCAGGGCGACCGGGTGGAGGCTATCGCCCTCGATACAACCGGGTCGAGCGTAGTGCCAGTCGATGCCCACATGCAGCCGTTGGATGAATATTATCTTTGGTGCGATCATCGCGCTAAAGAAGAAGCGCAACAGATCACCGCGCTCGCGCATAGCGACGGGCTTGAGGCGATCGAGTGGTGCGGCGGCGTCTACTCCCATGAATGGGGATTTGCCAAGTTGCTCCACTGGCTGCGGCACAATCCCGAGAAGCGCGACCAGTTTGCGTCGGCGTTCGAGCACTGCGACATGGTGGCCGCTACGCTCTGCGGCATCACCGAACCGCGATGGGCCAAGCGCAGCGTCTGCGCCATGGGACATAAGTGGATGTGGAATCCGAAGTGGGGAGGCTTGCCGCCGCAATCATTTCTTTCCAAGCTCGACCCGCTTTTGGATGGCGTCCGCGACAAGCTTGCCGGCGACTACGAAACCTCGGATCACCTGGCCGGGCGCCTATCCCTTCACTGGGCTCAGGAGCTAGGTTTGCGTGTCGGCATACCGATACCGGTGGGAGCCTTTGACGCACACTGGGATGCGCTGGGCGCGGGGTGCCGCGAAGGCGATGTCGTCAATGTTGTGGGCACTTCCACATGCATCATCGCCATGGCGAAGAAGACGGAATTGATCCCCGGCGTGTGCGGCGTCGTTCCCGGCAGCGTCGATCCAAACTACACGGGCATTGAAGCAGGTTTATCGGCGACCGGCGACATCTTCGAAGCAATCGCACGCCGCGCCGGCGTCAAGGTCGCGGAGTTATCGAAGGGGCTTGAAAAGTATCGAGCCGGACAAACCGGCCTCCTGCGCCTTACCTGGGATAACGGCGACCGCACCGTGCTGGTCAACTCCGAACTAGGTGGCGTCACGCTTGGCTGGAATCTTATTCACACCGCTCAGGACGAGCTCTTCGCGGCCATCGAGGGCACCGCCTTCCATACCCGCATCATTCTTGAACGCATGGCCGAGCACGGAGTTCCGGTAGAGCGCGTCATCAATGCCGGTGGCGTTCCGCAGAACAGCCCCGTTCTGAATCAGGTGTATGCCAACGTGCTCGGCAAGCCCGTGCTGGTACCGGCCAGCGTGCCGACCAGCCTCGGCTCCGGTCTCTTTGCGCTACTCGCCGCAGGAGCATTTTCGAGCATCCCTGAAGCGCAGGCCGCTCTTTGCCTGAGACACACGGTCTTCACACCCGATGCGCGGGCGGTAGCTGTTTACCAGAAGCTCTACGCGCTTTATCGCAAGGCCTATTTCGGACTCGGAACACGGTCCGCCGCTGCATGTTCTCTCGGCGATGTGCTGCCCGAGCTACGCAAGATAGCAAGCGAAGTAATCGCGCCTTCGTAAGAGGAACGGCATGATGCCGTTCCACATTCGCCGAAGACAGTATCAATCTTTTTAAATTCTGCCGCTACAGCGTTTTCGATTCTGCTCTTCACAAATATGCAGGATGTAAGAGATGGTAACAAGTAAATCGAAAACGCCCTAATACCTGAGTTCAAGCACGTTGATTGAGTACGGCTCCAATCCCTGATCGAACTTCGGCCCAGCAACCTGGACCCCATGCTTGACCGGGACAATAGCGTCCGGATTGGTAAGGGTGTTTGTCGCATTCGGTGACTTGCCACTCAAACTGATGATCGTAGCGTCCCGCTTGACGTTGACCACACCATCAAGCTCGATATGGATGGGCTGCTCTTCCGAAGTTCCATTGACAAGTTTGACAAAGAGCCTGCGTTGCTTATCGTCCCGCGTCACTGAAGCATAAACGCGCGGGCCGGCATTGGTGAGCGTCGAGGCAACAACTTCGGTACCCAGATGATTGGCAAAAAGCACTTGCGCCCAGTAACTGGGAGATCCATAACTTGTAAGTGCATCGTAGCCGATTAAATCCGTCTCCCACTGCATCCCGCCAGGATTGACATTGACGAACAGGGGCGCGTAGCTCGCCATGATGATCACATCGCTGTTGCGCTCCATGCCGGTCATCCAGGCCGCATCCGCAAGCGCTGCCTGCAGATTTGGTGTGGGCTGCCCTTCCCGCGTAGCCCATTCGCCGACAAATATCTTTGGCCCGTTGCGGTCGACCTTGTCGTAGTGGGTTGCATCGGAGAAGGACTTCTCGGCCGACATGTAAAAATGCTCATCGAGCACATCGGGCTTCATGCTCTTGATCGGCGCGGTCGCAATCAACTGCAGTTCCGGGTAACGCTGCTTGATAGCTTTGTAATACTGTGCATAACGGCCGTCATAAGAGCCGGAGCGGTCAAAGAAGTCCTCGTTGCCGATCTCGACATAGTGCAATGGAAACGGCGCAGGATGTCCGTTCTTGGCACGCTCAGCACCCCACTTGGTATGGACGTTTCCACTTACGAATTCGATTTCATCCAGTGCATCCTGAATATAAGGTTCGAGCGCGGGGCCTGGTTCCACATGCTCCTGCATCATCGAGTAGCCGGCATAGACAGCTAGTACCGGTTCAATTTTCAAGTCCTCGCACCACTGCAGATATTCAAACAGTCCCATGCCATCGGACGAGCGATAATGCCAGGGACTCGGATGAGTAGGCCGGTCCACGAGCGGGCCGATCGTCTTCTTCCATTCGAAGCGTTCGGAGATGTGATCGCCCTCAAGGTAGTTACCGCCGGGCAGCCGTAGAAAGGCGGGATGCATGGCCGCTAGCTTTTCCATCAGATCGATGCGATTGCCGTAACGGCGGCCGTGATACGTAGGTGGAAAGAGTGACACCAAATCAAACCAGATCGTCGCTGGACGCGTTACAGTCAGCAGCAGATGATTGTTCGCCGTGGTAGATACCTGCCCTGCCCTAAGCGTAAAGGTGTACTGCTTCCAAGCGCCAGTCAATCCCATCACGGTGGTGCTGGCTGCGATGGCGCCAGTTTGATCGTTCACTATACTCACCGTCACTGGAACACCCGCACTATCGGTTTTCGCATAGAACGACCCAGTGTAAGTCATCTGCGGGCGCACCGGAATCCCCCAGAAACCGTCGTTTTGCACTCCGGCAGGCGCAGCTTCAGAGGCCTCGGTGACACTCACTTTAAGACTGCGCGGAAGAGCGGCACTCGGTCCCGCATGATCGTCCGCAGAAATCTCGACTGAAGAATGGCCGCGTGCCACCATAGTCCAATGGGCAAGCGCCTGCCAGTCCGCGCCGATTGTGCGGTCGCGCACCAGTTCCGGATAGAGGCCGCCATCATATGAAAAGTTGATTTCTTCCGTCATTAGGCCGTAGAGCATGGGGCTGACCTTCGCCGTCGGATGGTCCACATGAATAGCCAGCGAGGGAGCCTGAGCCAACCCGACGGCAGACGAAGCGACAAGGCTCAGCAGGATGAGAGCGTAGAGATGCGGGCGGTTCATAACGTTCTCCTAAAATCTCTTGCGAAAAAACCATTGAGCTCACTCGGTAAAACTATCACTCCTCGATACCCCTTCGAGAAATCGTTTACCCGACAAGCCCGGAAAATCCTTTGTTGTGGATACCCACAAGCTTCCCACCTTCCACAGAAGCCGAATCTACTCTCAATCTATTCGCGACGCGAGTATAAATACTGACCTGCTTGCCCTGTCAAACGAAGAATGAATCACCTTCTAATCTTCATAGTCCGCCGGAGATTCGTGTCGGCCAGTTGCTGCATCACCTCCGGCCCGGCGATGCTGAGCTTCGATGGATCGATCTGCCAGCCATACCGAGGGGCACATTGCCGAAAGCCTGCGGATTGAACTCTCGCGTAAGCGCGGTGACAGCAAATTTCTTCACCGCCTGCCCGGAGTTCCCGCAGCACTTAACTTAGCCGGGGCAAACAGCGTCCCGCCGACAGATCCAAGAGCAGATAAAAATGAACGACGACCGCAGGTTAGGATTTGCGCGCGTTTTGAAGCGCCTCGCGCAGGCGTCTCGCAACGATCTCATCTTCACCATCCTGCAACATCCAAACACCAATCACCAGAGTATTCTCATCCGATGGAATCCCCGCCCGCTCCCGCGTTCCTGTGGCAGGATTGACTTCAATACTCGGCGTGCCACGACGCAGAACCTCAGCAACCTGCACCGGAGTCATTCCCACCCTCTGCGGGTCATAACGCAACAGCAAATGCGGCACACGATTGGCAACCTTGGGAACGAAAATCCTCGATTGCATTGTTGGAATGTCTGCGACAGACTTCGCGATCAGGTCCGCGCGGCGGCGAACTTCGATTTGCATCCCTTCTTCGGATTGGGCCAGCAGCCAATCAATCGCAGCCACCATGCCAACGACCTGTTCCTTGGCCACCTTCATGCCACGGCCAACCGTCTCCGAAATTGGACTATCGTTTTGAACCGCAGCAGCGATAAGTTCCTTCTTCCCAAGCAACAATCCCGCATTCTGCGGTCCGCGAATTCCCTTCCCTCCGGAGAAGACAACCAAATCAAATCCCATCCGGGTATAGTTCCACAAATTGGAGATGGGGGGCACATCTGCGGCAGCGTCGTTCATGCAAGGCACGCCATGTTTGTGTGCAATCCTGATCCAATCTTCACGACCAATTGAGCCCCCCTCAGCCGAATTGAAAAAATGCGCCAACACGGTGTTGGAAGTGAAAGCAGACTCATACTGTGCAAGGGTCTCCACTTCAACAAACTTGATGCCGCAATTCAACAATGCATGGTCATAGTCATAACGATGCGCCTTCTGAACGATCACTTCGTTCTTCAGTCCAACGATTCCAGAAGGGATGCGCAAGATGATCTGCTCCGATGGAACGTCCTTGTTGGCAAGCATGATGCTGGCTGCTGTGCCCAGGGTAAGAGCAGATGAAGCGCCCGCGGAGATCAAGGCGCTCTCGCAATGAAGTTTATTGGCCACATATTCCCCGGCGGCTCTCTGCAAGTCCTTCAGGCGCACAGGATGCAGCGCAGCGCGCTCCACTGCCTGGCGTACCGAGTCCGGCATGACCGACGCCGTGAGATATGTATAAGTGCCAGCCGCATTGATGATTTTTGTTACTCCCAGCTTGTCGTAATAGTCCTCGCCCGCTGGTGACGATGCATGCGCAGTATCAGAACGGCGAGAGGCAGCAGCGGCAGACAAGCTGCCTGGCAGCAGTCCCGCCAACGCCAGCCAATTAGATCGAGCCAGAAAGCCTCTGCGAGTCAAAGAACTCAAGATACGTCCTCCGTTGTACTGCGCTTCAATTAAGCGCGGTCACCGCAAGAGAACAGCCGGCAGTGACCGCGAGTGTTCCGTTTAGAAAATCAACTTGCCGGCCAGCGAGATCACACGAGCGCCGGAGATCGTCCCCGGAACCTGTTGGATACTATTGACCGTGCCGAACCCCGTGCCGGAGAACAGTGGTTGCGCCGGACTGGAAGTAGTATGGCCAAATAATGCATTTGTGGTTCCCGGGCTGACAGGATTGCCCGCGCTCGGATGATTGAAGACGTTGAAGGCTTCCGCCCGGAATTGGAATTTCAGTCGATCAACAATGGCAAAATTCTTCATGAGCGAAAGGTTCTCATAGGAAAGCCCAGGGCCGTACAAGGTATTCCTTGAAGTATTGCCGAACGCATACTGTCCTGCTTCAATATCGGCAGGCAGCGAGTACGCCGCCTCGTCAATGCACGAGGTCGGATTGCCGTTAATGTAGTTCTTCAAGCTGCAATGTGCCGACGGCTTATGGACAAAATTCGGACGCTCGGTGCCTTGGCTCATATTGGCGCTATTGTAATTGAGAGCCACGTTAAAGGGCATACCCGATTGCACGTTCACAATCGCAGATACCTCCCATCCTCCGAGCGCCTCGCGTGTCCACAATCCGGACCCGGACAGTTGGGGAAGGGTGTACGTCAACACACCGACAACGCGGTTGCGAACATCCCAGTTCGAGTTCCCATAGTCTGCTCGTGGATTGTATTGCCGCGACACGGTTCCCCCCGAATTAGAGTCGGCCGAGATATCCAGATCATGTGACCATGTATAACTCACTTGCCCCGCGAGGCCGTGGAACTCGCGCTGCCTTAATACCGCAGTCAGGGCGTTGTAGCTTGAAAATGCGTCGTTCTCGATCTTTCGGATTTCACCGAACAACTGATTAGGACGACGTGAATTGACGCTGCCCGCCGCGGGAATCAATGGTTGGTTATCATAGAAGCTGCGGTCCAGGTCCAATGAGCGCGAGCCGAGATACTCAAGATCGATGCCCGCATTCTTCCATAGATCGTAACCGGCATCCAGGTTCCACTGATAACTACGCTGGGTTTTGTTCGTCGGATTATCGGTAAAGGCACTGACATACGTCCCGAGCACGCCCGCAACAGGAGAGGTGGAGCCCTGGCCCGGCGTATCGTTCGTAAAAGTAAGAACGGAACCTGGCGCAGTGTTGTAGTTAACAGTAGCCGCGAATGGATAGTTGCCGGTCGCAAGCGTATAGCTATTCAACTGGTTTGCGTTGTAATAGAAGCCCATGCCAGCGCGAGCCACAAGCTTCTCCGTAACACGATAATCCACACCGATGCGCGGTCCCCAATTATCGTGTTCCGGGCTGACGAACTTGAATCCTGGCGTTGGCGCATACGATGCGCCGGTACAAGCTGTTCCCGAAGGGCAATTTGACGTGGGAATCAATGCAGTCTCAGCAGGATTGAGAATGCGGGCAAACCCATTCAAGCTATAAGGAACTGTAGGAAGGTCATAGCGAAGTCCGTAGTTAACCGTCAGTTTGGGAGAGATCTGCCAGTTATCGAGAGCGAAGAAACCATCGCGCCACTGCCCGACAGATCCCTTGATGGTGGCGATTGGCGTCTGGTCCTGGTTCGCATATCCCAGCACAAAGTCCGCGGCAGAGTAGCCTGTGGACGTTACACCTGCTTGGCCCGCACTGAATGTGAACTGCCCTAATGGCTGATTTGAAGCTTCACGCCCCAGCGTCAAGCGCCGGAGTTCCAGCCCGGCCATGAAATGATGGTTGCCTCGCATATAGCTTACTTCGTCATATAAGTCATAGGTTCTGTCATCCTGGTACCAGTTACTCGATGCATTTCCTACACCTTGAAATCCAGATATCGTGACGACTGGAACGCCGGGGTTGTTGAACTGTGTGTCGGCCGTAAATCCCGGAATGCCAAGATCCGTTCCGGCGCTGGTGAGTCCATTCTGAGCCCAATAATTAAGGTTGTTGGAAGTCAACTTATTGACGCCTGCGCGAAAGTCATTGACGACGCTCGACGACAGAACATGCGTGTAGCCGATCGCGTAATTTCTGCTGTTGGTCGGCCCATAAGAGGCATTATCTGGAAAGAATGAGCCGGCATTGACCGTGATGTCCTGCAGGTGGATGCGAACAAAGAGCTTGATGCGATCGCCGATATTTTCATCGACGCGATCCAGTGTCTGCCAAATGTTGTAGTCGCTGGGATAAGAAGTATTCAGATTGTTGACCGTGCCGTTCGATGAACCCGCGGCATTCGGTCCCACCATGTATTTCTCATATCTTTGCGCAATCTGGCCATTGGAACCATTGATCTCGTTCGTCGGTATCTGGTTATTGGGATAATAGGCCCCTGTGGACGGATCTTTAAGGCAAGTCCCAACGCATGTGGATGTGATGGGGTTGAAGCCGCCAATAGCAGAGAAATCTCCGGATTCCATCGCCGGCGTCAACACGGAGGCGACGCCGCTGGCTTCGCTCACGTTGTCGATTTTTTCGTAGCTTCCAAAAAAGAACGTCTTATCGCGTCCGTTATAGAGCTTCGGAAACACGACAGGTCCGCCAAGATCGAAACCATACTGGTTCCAATGCAGCGGAGGCTTGGGCGTCGTTGCCGGATTAGTCAGAAACGGGTAGGCATTGAGGGACGTATTCTGCACGTAGTCGTAAGCAGCCCCATGAAGTTGGTCTGTACCATTCTTGCTGACCAGGTTGATGTGGATGCCGAGATAGGCGCCATATTGTGCCGGATAATTACCGCTCTGCATCTGCACTTGGTTGATCATGTCGGTGCTGGGGCGCGCCGGCGCCGTGGTGATCAGATTGTTCATGATCGACACGCCATCCAGCGTAAGGCTATTCTGAATTTCCCGTTGGCCTGCGCCCTCAAACCCTTCGCCTGGCGGCACTCCGGTGTAACTGGTGTTCGATCCTATATACACATTGGAAGACATCGACGCTACTTCGAGCGCGTTGTGGCTCATCATAGGCAGGTCTTCTACCTGCTTCGAATCGAATGTTTCGCCGAGGGTCGCATCGTCGGTCAAGATCGGTGGCGTGTCTGCCGATACCGTCACAACCTCGCTAACCTCGCCCATCACCAGAGAGAAGTCTGTGCGTATGGCTTGATCGACCGGAACAATCACGCCCGTCTTCGTGCTCTGTTTGAATCCATTCTGTTCCACCGTGATGCTATAGGTTCCGGTAGCAATAAACGTAATCGAATAGGCGCCTGTGGTGTTCGTGACGGCGCTGTACTTGACCTTTGTTGACTCCTCGACCGCCATGACCTTGGCTCCAACCACTACATTGCCGGCGGCGTCGAGCACGGTACCAACTAACGATGTATTGTTGGCGATCTGGCTCCAGGATTTCGCAGAGCAGATGAGGAACAACGCACAAATCATGAGAAGAACTTTCTTCACGGCACAACCTCCAAAAAGTTTGGACTTGTCTTTCGGTATGGTTCTGAAACTATGGCGAGACCGGAGATCCGTAACCAACAGATCGC
>JAATGG010000096.1 GCA_015654835.1 Terriglobales bacterium | reverse complement strand
TTGACATAGTGAACCGGCTTGGTGATGTCGGCCCGGTTCGTCAAGCTGGCGCCTTGCTGTGAGGTTGTGCCATTCGCTGCCTGGTAGAAGTAGTTACCGGTGGTCACCGTAATCGGCGTACCCGACTCAAGGGTGGTAATGACATTTAGATGCCATCCGCCGATTGCCTCGTTGACGGCCAGAGGCACATGAGACCCAAATCTTTTCCCCCTGCCAAATGGCAATTCTCCGAGGGCGCTGAAGGTGAACACTTGGCGCTCATCCTGATCCGAGTTTCCGTAGTTCGCCTTGAAGTCAGGCCCCGTCGGCAAAATGATGATGCCTGCTCCGCCGGTTCCCGTGCTGAAGGCCCCATTCGAATCGTCCAGTGAATGCGACCATGTATAAGCAGCGGTGTACTGAATTCCGTGCGACATGTTGCTGTTCAGGAATACTTGCAGCCCGTTGTAATTCGAGGCGCCGTTCGCAAGAATCCGATTGATTGTGCTGAAGCCCTGATACAGAAACGTATTGGGAGTCTCACCGAGAATTTGATTATTCAAATTGAAGTAACTTCTCAGGTGCTGCGATGACGTGCCGACATAAGCGATGTTCAGCGATGTCTGCGGCGTCAATTGCTGCTGCAACTGCAAGTTCCATTCCTGGATCATCGACGTCGGCATGTTCGTATCGACGGAGATGAGGCTCGTGTTGATCGGATTGGAGCGATCGACTGTAGCACCGAAGGCTGGCAGAGGAAGCGTCGTATTCACGGCCAGATTGTTGTTGTTCGCCTGAGGGGCCTGACCGGTAAAGGTGTTGCGGTAGCTTCCCTGTGCAGGTGAGTCGGAGTAACTGACGGATCCGTTGAAGTCTGGGTTATCGCTAAGCTGATTGTTGATTCCACCGCGATCGAGGAAGTAGTAGATTCCATAGCCGCCGCGAAGCGAAGTCTTGCCATTGCCATAGAGATCGTATGCGAAGCCGATGCGAGGAGCGAAGTTGTTCTTGTTCGTTTTGACAATGCTATCGGACAGTCCATTCGTACCAGCTACCTGCAAAGTGCGGGTTGCGAGATCGAAGTTCGACTGGTAGTTATGCACTTCGTACGGGAACGTGTATAGATCGTATCGGACACCAAGGTTGAGAGTCAGACGCCGGTTTACTTTCCAATCGTCCTGGGCAAAATATCCGGTCTCCCAATTCTTGGTTTCGAAGTAATTGCTGGCTACGCCGATGCTGTAGTTATTCACGAAGCCAGCCAACATATCCGACTGGGCGAAACCAGTGAAGTCCTGGCTGAAGCCGAAGTAACCCTTGGCATTCTGCGCGCAGCAGTAGGAAACCTGACGTTTTTCGATGCTGGCGCCGAACTTGAACGTGTGTTGTCCCTTGCTCCACGACAGTGCGTCTACAAATTGATTGGCAGACTGCGGAACTACATACGGTCCGCCATCGCCGGTATACGCAAGATCGGGCCAGTCGCCGTTGATGGCCGCACCACCACCCAAGAGCGAGTTGCGGTTTGCATTGAGAATGCCGAGGTCCTGCGAAACCGGAATGTTGCTCATCGGAGGAACATATCCGTAAAAGTCATACAGATGACCGTAACGGAATTCGTTCACGATATTCGGAGAAAATACATGCGTGTAGCCCACTGCTTCACCACGGGGGTGAACCGGGTTGTATCCCGAACCGAAGCCCGCGGGCAGGTTGGGGAACTGGCTCTGCTTGATTTGAATGTCCTGTCCATAGCTATAACGCGCGAACAGGTTATCTTTTGACGTGGCTTTCCAATCCAGGCGCACGTCGAAGTCGTCGTAGCGCTGAGTCATGGAGGGTTCTGAAACATAATTGTTCTGAAGAGAATTGTTGCCTTGCTCGGGACCATTGTTGGGCAGCGGGAAGGCATTCAGGTAGGCCAAGGCGGCCTTGTTCATTCTGCCCGGATCGATAACGTTCGCTTTGCCTTGGTAAGAGAAGGGCTGGCAGGTCAGGGGGTCGTAAATGGTGCCATTCGGCCCTGCTGCTGTCGCGCACTGTGTCACCTGCTGGTTGGGAGTGGTGGTCGAGATGCCGCTGTTGGGATTGGTCAGTAGTTCGGAAAAATCTCCGGTGCGTTCAAGCGCAGTCGGAACGGGATTGTAGGCGAGTCCTTCAGGCTGCTTCAACCGAAGGCCTTGGTAGCCGCCAAACATGAACAAGCGATCACGCCATAGGGGACCACCCAATGATCCGCCGAACTGCGTGCGGTGAAACGAGGGAGCCGGGGTGCTGGGCTGAAAGTAGTTCGGGCTGGCATCGAAGATTTTGTCGCGATCGAACACGAAAGCCGATCCATGAAACTGATTGGTGCCCGACCTAATCGAGTTTTGCACAATGGCGCCGCCGGCTTTGCCGAACTCGGCCGGGGCTACTGAACTGGTCACACGAAATTCTTGGGTGTTATCGACCGGCGTCATAAAGACGATGGTGTTGACCAAAGCATCGTTGTTGTCTAAGCCGTCCAGTTCAAAGTTGTTCGCCTGGGGCCGAAGACCGTTCGCTGAGAGAGCCGAACCGCCGGTTTCGCTATAGCGCCAAGTTTCCGAATTGCCGTTGAGTCCCTCAGCATCACTTCCGTACGCTCCGCGGGTGACACCGGGAACCAGCAGCGCGAGTTGGGTGAAGTTGCGGCCATTGAGAGGAAGTTGCGTAACCTGAGCACCCTCAATTACGGTGCCCGTTGACGAAGTCGTGGTATCTACAATCGGTGCCGCGTCCGTTACCGTCACGGTGGTGACGTCTGAGCCTGGCTGCAGCCGGAAATTGAGTGCCTGAATTTGAGACACATTTAAGGTGAGGGCCTGTGCCTGGTTCGCGAAACCGCTTGCCGATACGGTAGCCTGATAATTGCCGCGGACAAGAGCTTCAAAGTGGAAATTGCCGGTACCGTCGGCGACGGCCGTCTGGGTCACGCCCGTATCGAGATTCCGAAGCTGAATGGAAGCGGCTGGGATCGCCGCTCCGGTTTGGTCTTGCACGCTGCCACGGATGCTGGCCAAATCCGACTGTGCAAATAGCCGGCACGGCATCAGGCACATCAGCAAGACCGCAACGCTGAAAAGAAACATGCGGATAGGACGCTGGCTGGTAGGCCGCGTCGGGTATTTCTGGAACATCACGATAGTCCTCCAAAAACGTTCACGAGCATCGACTGTCCGGGTCCGGGGATTTGGCGCATCTGGCGCTTCTCTCCGTAACCACGCCCTACAACATGCCTTCGCGATAACGATGGTCAATCTATTTACCCTCTATTCACTATCATTTGGAATTCTCCAATTAAATATTTTGTTTTCTTATGTTTGCGCTGAAATATCTTTAGCGGAATATCCGTTTTCAGGCTCGCGCTTTCCTGGAGGGCACTTTTTCTCAGTGCTCTGAATTAAACTGCTGATCGGGGTTTCCCAAAGCAGCCATGAAAACAGAAGAACGCAACGATCGGGCTAGTCGCGTCCAGTTTGGAGTCTTTGAAGCCAACCTGAGCAGCGGAGAGCTGCGCCGCTCGGGAGTGCGCGTGCGGCTACAAAGTCAGCCTTTCAAGCTGCTGGCGGTGCTGCTTCAGCATCCGGGAGAGGTAGTTTCGCGCGAGGAACTGCAGTTGCAACTGTGGGGGGCCGACACGACCGTTGACTTCGACCATAGCCTGGGGATCGCGGTGAACAAGCTGCGCGAAGCTTTGAGCGACTCCGCCGAGAACCCTCGTTTCGTCGAGACATTGGCCAAGCGCGGCTATCGATTCATCGCTCCTGTAAAAGTAGTTGAACCAGAGATTGTTCAGTTACCTCTCCTGCAACCGGCGCTTCCACAACTCGCGGTGCCGTCCGCAACCGGCATTGTGAGTACTCCACATTTGCCCACGCGCACCTCTCTCCGGATTTGGATCGTTGTGGCCTTCGCGTGTATTTTTCTGGGCCTCGGCGGCATACTGCTTTTCCGTTCTCCCTCCCGTCGCCCCTATAAGGTGGCGCAGGTCACTTTTTCGGGCCATGTGTCTCCGAACGAGCCCGATTTGGAAAGTTTGTCCAGTTCGGCTGGAGATGGTACGCGCCTCTACTTCTCCGATATGGATAATGGCAACCTGGTGCTAGCAGTGGCTCTGGCCTCCAATGGGGAGATCAGCCACTTCCACCTGCCTTCGGAGATCGGCGCTCCGCTTATCGGTTCATTGGCTCCTGATGGCTCTAAATTGATTGTTCGTAGTCATTTGCAGGCGGAGCCGGAGCAGCCTCTGTGGATTGTTCCCACCCTCGGAGGCAACGCCCGCCGGGTGCCGAATGTGCTGGCACACGATGCAACCTGGATGCCGGATGGAACCCATCTGCTCGTCGCCACCGGCAGCGAGTTGATCGTGATGGGTGTGGATGGCAGCGATCCTCATACCCTGTTCACTACGCCGGGCCGCGCGTTCTGGCTGCGCTGGTCACCAGACGGACAGCGATTGCGATTTACCCTTCGCGATCCCCGGCACCAGACTTCGGAATTATGGGAAGCTACCGCGGACGGCAGCAACCTTCACCCTCTGCTACCCGGCTGGAGCCAACCAGCCGTCGAGTGCTGTGGAAACTGGACGCCGGATGGAGAGGAGTTCGTCTTCCAATCCTGGCATAACGGTCATAACGAAATCTGGGCGCAGCGCGAACGGCCGTGGTTTTTGCGTGACAACAAACCTCGGCAAATTACCAATGGTCCGCTCGACTACGGAGCGCCCAGCACATCGAGCGGCGGCCACCATATCTACTTTATTGGCGCCAACTTGCAGATCGAGCTTTTGCGAGCCGAGCCCAACTCCTCGATATTCATGGCGTTGGATCAGAATTTGAGCGCAGCGGCCCTGGCCGAATATTCGCGAGACGGACAATGGGTGGCGTGGCTCAATACTGCGGATGGGTCGCTGTGGCGCAGCCGTGCCGACGGCAGCGAGCGCATCGAACTCACCACTCCGCCGATGCGCATTTTCAGGATGAAGTGGTCGCCCGACAACAAGCACCTGGCTCTGATGGCTGAAGAACCGGGCAGGCCCTGGAAAATCTACCTCATTGATTCTGACGGTGGAAAGCCCGTTCCGCTGCTCAATGAAGATCGCAATGAAGCCGACCCGGACTGGTCTGCCGATGGGCAGTCCATGGTATTTGGCCGGCTACCCGACCGCATGGACAGCCGGCAGCCCAAGGCGATCTACATGCTCGATCTGGGCACCAAGCAAGTCACCCAGGTTCCCGGCTCGATCGGCCTTTTTAGCCCGCGTCTCTCTCCCGATGGGCGATATATCGCCGCCATCCGTTTGGATCAGCATGCGCTGCTCCTCTTTGATCGCGCGAACGGGCGCTGGACAACACTGACGAGTCACGGAACCGGAGATCCTATATGGTCCCATGATGGCCACGCTCTCTATTTCCAGGATTTTCTTGAGATGGGTAAGCCCATTTATCGTATTACCGCGCCCGCTGGGCAAATAGAGCGAGTGGCCACTATCAGCAATCTGCGTCCAATTTCTGCTACCGACTATCGTCTGATCGATCTGGCGCCGGGGGACCTGCCTGTGGTCAGCGCCCGGACCTCTGCAGTCAACATCTATACCGTAGATTTGAACGAGCACTAGCTCCTATGGGAGCAGGATCACACGCGCCCGGAAATATCTTGGCCTCACCAAATGGCCGATTCAATGAGATCGGATAAGGATGAAGGACGCAAGCCGTTTGCACCAGTGGACTGAATTGGAACCCGTGGCCGAAGACCCAAGTGTAGTGATCGGTCTTATCCATGGGACCTGGGACCCAGACGCGCAATGGTGTCAATGCGGCTCGCTGTTATACAGGGCAATCCAGAAAAGCGTTACCGGAAATCCGCTAGTGTGCAGCTTCACTTGGTCTGGAAAAAACAGTGTAAAGGAACGCAAACTGGCGGCCGAAGCACTGCGGAATAAACTGGCCGAATCCCAGGAAAAGTATGCGAGGACGTCACATATGCTGATAGGCCATTCGCATGGCGGGAATATCGCTATTCAAGCGACTGCCGGACTTCCGGGCGTGAACAGATCAGAATCGTCTGTCTCTCAACGCCGTTTCTCTATGTTATTCCTCGCCCAGATTCTGCGCGCCTGGATCAGATCAACGATCCCGTGTTCGGCTATCCCTTCTTATTTGTTGGTCGTTCTCGTCCTTCTCGCAAGCGCATTAGGATTCCAAACCGGTTGGGCGGTTCTAATCAGTATTGCTCTTCCAACATTCGCTGGCTGGTTGCTCATCGGGAGTCTTTTGAAGCAGTATCGAGACTGGGCCGCAATATTTTGCACTCCCCAGGCACCCATTACCGAAATACCGATCCGTTCCTTAGCTCTTGATCCGATCCCTCAGCGATGAGGCATCCTTTGGCATCAGCACGTTTCAAGCTTTCCAATACGGTCTGTCGTGGCTAAGAAAAAAAGAAGCAGCGATGATCCAAAAAATACAAGGATGGTCGGACGGTCTTCTACAAAAATGGAATGGCCTTTTCTTCCTCCTTGTGATGTTGTCCTCTGCAGGAGTTGGCATTCTGTTTCTATATCTTCTCTCAATGGCAGACAGGGCCGTCGGCGCGCAGCACTTGCTCTATGCAAAGTGGTTTACGTTCCAGAACCCGCACTTTCGTGTTGCTCTGATCCCGCCGCTGCTTGTGCTCGCTGTGCTTTCCCTCCTAGTGATAGTTGCATTGGTTCTGATGGCCGTTAATCTAGCCTTGTATTTATTGATGCTGCCTATTGGCATTTTGCCGGTTGGTTGGCGGCTCACTGCATCATCGGTCTGGAACGAAGTCACTGTGGAATCCGCTCCCCTCGGCAAGTGGAATCTAGTCACTCTTTTCCCTCGTTCCGATAACCAAGGGGGGCGTCACAATCTGCCATATGCCGATCCATTAGCTATCGAACAGATCGTATCGTTTATCAACGATGCCTCTCCTAACTTGGATCCTCGCAGCACTCTGCGAGCACGCGATCAAGATTCTGATCGGCTGGGTGGGTCCATACGAGTGCGGATGAAAGGCTGGCTGGCGATTACTACCCGGACGGACGTTATGCAGAGGTTTCTTTTTCGCTTAAAGGTTTATGCTCGGACTGCGGAGGTTCAGTCAAGGGCGCGTGTTCTGTGCGCGGCGTAGCGTACCCTTGACGAGTTCTCCGCAGTCCGTTAGAAGTAGCGAGCGAAAAAGAAAAATACGCTTCCGACCTTGTGGACTGCACTGCACGACTCAAACACAGTGTTCAAAAGCCAGAAATCGAGGACCAGTTCTGGAGCACACACTGTCGAATCATCTTCGGTGGAACTTATTCCACCATCCATCGATACGGTCTTCAACAACGACCATGATTTCTCATTCGAACTCACGGCTTTTAGTCGATGAGCGAGGGTGCCCAATCACCATGACGGTCTAGCTTGCGCTGACCATGGAATGCGGCGGGCTGCCCTCAATGTGAAGTATTTGCGGATATGATGTCTCGGTGCGCAACATCCAGTATAATCGCGCCGCTAGCTTGCGTGCTGCTGCCACTTTGGCTACAGCACTATGTTTCTTGTCGCAACGATGCAGATACTCTTTACGGAAGCTCGGATCAAGACGTACCGCGATCGTGGCACACTCTACCAGCAAAGTTCGAAGCAGAGGATTACCCTGCTTGCTGATGGAGTCAAAGCGCTGTTTTCCACCCGAGCTGCGTTCGCGTGGGACCAGACCTAAGTAGCTGGCCACTTGTTTGCTTCGAGGAAATCGTTTGGGATCACCAATGGTGAGTGCATAAGCCAACGCGGTGTTGGGACCGACTCCGGGCTGGGTCATCAACAAATGCGCCGGCAAATGGGAGTTGGCAGCGTCTTCGACTGCACGGTCCAACAGCAGTATCTGATCATGCAGTACGTCAAGCAGGCAAAGCAGGTCAGCTCGCCGCTGATTCGCCCATGTGTCCAGCGGAATCTGTACCAGCGCGCTTCTGCCTTGTTTGTTCCATAGCTTTCGCTTTTGTTGGATGCCTTGATTCAAGGCGAGATGCTGTAGTTCGGTTTTAACGCGTGTTTGCATCTCTACCACTCGGTGCCGATGCAGCACAAGCTGACGAAGATCTCGCAGCGCTGCACCAGGCACCCATACTCGGGGAAAACGTCCCCCCAGCAAGAGCTTGAGGATATGGCCTGCATCTCGGCGATCCGTTTTTTGCTTACGCGGATAGCTGGCTCGAATCTGCGCTGGATCTCCAACCCAGATTTCATGACCGAGCCTCTTGGCCAAGTCCAGAAACCACTGGCTATTACCTACGGCTTCTACCCCAATTAGCGCCGGGCCGAGAAGTCGTCGATAGAACTGCTCAGCCTCGCCATCTGCATGTGTCGACTTATGCTCGGTCACCTCCCCTGTTTCTGTGCCCATCACTGCTACTTGTTGAAACACTGGATGAAAATCGCAGCCCATAATCACCATCGCCACTCCTTCCTGCCGGAGCTGGTCCTCGTAAGACGAGGTTATCGCGGAAATTTCCGTTAT
>JAATGG010000130.1 GCA_015654835.1 Terriglobales bacterium | reverse complement strand
TGCAGCTACGTGGCTCTCGGTATGATCTATTTGCTGGACAACCCCCTTCTGGCAGAACCCTTGAAGCCGGAACATATCAAGAACCGTCTCCTTGGGCACTGGGGATCGAGCCCCGGCCTGGCTTTCATCTATACCCACTTGAATCGATTGATCAAGAAATTCGATCTCAATATGCTCTTCATGGCCGGTCCTGGGCATGGCGCACCCGGCGTCCTGGCGCCAGGATATCTGGAGGGTACCTACTCGGAAATCTATCCTGACAAGAGCGAAGACCTGCATGGTCTGCGTGAGTTCTTCAGACAGTTCTCCTTCCCTGGCGGCATCGGCAGTCATTGCACGCCTGAGACCCCAGGTTCGATCCATGAGGGCGGCGAGTTGGGATATGTGCTCTCGCATGCTTGCGGCGCCGCTTTTGACAACCCGGACCTGATTGTCGCCGCCGTTGTCGGCGATGGAGAATCGGAAACCGGGCCACTGGCGACCTCCTGGCACATCAGTAAGTTCCTGAATCCGATTCGGGACGGCGCGGTTCTGCCGGTTCTCCACCTGAACGGCTACAAGATCAACAATCCCACTCTGTTGGCGCGTATCACACACGAGGAACTGGAGAACCTCCTGAAAGGTTGCGGTTGGACGCCGCACTTTGTAGAGGGATCGGATCCGGAAAGCATGCACCAGGCAATGGCCGCCACGGTTGAACATTGCATTGGGGAGATTCGAGCGAATCAACAGGAATGCCGAAGCATAGGAGTAGCCAAGCGGCCTCGATGGCCGATGATCGTCCTGCGCTCCCCAAAAGGCTGGGGCGCTCCCGCAGAAGTTCATGGCCACAAGTTGGAGGGATCCTGGCGAGCTCATCAGGTGCCACTGACCGATGTAAAAAAAGACCCGGAGCAACTTCAGACCCTCGAAAAATGGATGCGCGATCTCAAGCCGGAGGAACTCTTCACTCGCGACGGAAAGCTTGTTCCGGAACTCAAAGAACTTGCGCCCACGGGAACCCATCGTATGAGCGCCAATCCTCACGCCAATGGAGGCGCGCTCAAGAAGGCTTTGCGGCTGCCGAACTTCCGTGATTATGCGTGCAGGGTGGATGAGCCCGGAAACTCGGAAGCGGAGAATGTTCCACCTTTGGGCCTCTTTCTGCGCGACGTCATGCGGTCCAACATGAACAATTTCCGCGTGTTCGGTCCGGACGAAAATACTTCAAATAAGCTGCAGGCCATCTATGAGGTAGCCAAGAAGTTTTGGATCGCCGACTATTTTCCGGAGGATGCCGATGGCGGTGAACTGGCTACCGACGGACGCGTCATTGAAATGCTCAGCGAGCACACCATGGAAGGGATGCTCGAAGGCTATCTGTTGACGGGCCGGAACGGATTCTTCTCTTCTTATGAGGCATTCGTTCATGTGATCGACTCCATGTTCAACCAGCATGCGAAATGGTTGTCGATCTGCAATCACCTATCCTGGCGTCGGAAAATATCCTCGTTAAACCTGCTGATCACCTCTACTGTCTGGCGGCAAGATCATAATGGCTTTACGCATCAGGATCCTGGTTTTCTGGACGTTGTCCTCAATAAGAGTGCGGCCGTCACGCGCATTTATCTTCCTCCCGACGTCAATTGCCTGCTCTCTGTGGCCGATCATTGCTTACGCAGTGAGAACTACATCAACGTGATCGTCTCAGATAAGCAGTTACATCTGCAGTACCTCAATATCGATGCAGCTATCGAACATTGCACCAAAGGAATCGGCATCTGGAACTGGGCAAGCAACGATCAAGGCGGAGAGCCGGATGTCGTGATGGCCTCGGCAGGCGATATTCCGACGCAGGAGGCACTGGCTGCAACTGCACTCCTACGCGAAGAGTTCCCAGACCTGAAGATCCGATTCATCAACGTAGTCGATCTCTTTAAGCTGCAACCATCGACGGAACATCCGCACGGCTTGACAGACTTGGATTTCGATTCGCTGTTTACGGTCGACAAGCCGATCATCTTCAGCTTTCATGGTTACCCGTGGCTCATCCATCGGTTGACTTACGGGCGCAGGAACAAAGCAATGCACGTGCGAGGATACAAGGAAAAAGGCAACATCAACACGCCCATGGAACTGGCGATCAACAACGAGATCGACCGTTTCAGCCTGGCGATCGATGCGATCGATCGCGTACCCAGGCTGCAGAAAATCGGTGGTCACGCGAAGGAGAAATTCCGCAACCAGCAGATTGCCTGCCGCGCCTATGCCTACGAGCATGGCATCGACAGTCCTGAAACCACAGGATGGAGATGGCCGCAGACGTCGTTTTGACCTCCGCAGCTACAAGCGATGGCCGGCAAAGAGCTGGCCATCGCTCCCTTCGCCGGAATCTTATTGATTGTCCGAATCTTGATAGCTTGGAAACTCAGGTGCACGAAAGAAGCTCCTCCCAGGGCCAGCGTTCAACAAACTCCTCTAGCTGGGACGAAGCAGTACAACAGTGGACCGCGGCGCCAACACGTATTTTAATTGCCGCAGTAAGCGGCCGCTTTCTGAAAAGTCATCGGGGGACGGCAAGGCCGTATCTACAATTCTCACCCAATCCTGCGCAGTGCCTTCCTGGACATGGAACTCGAGCGGTGCCCAATACGCATTGATCATGACGTAGATATCGTCATCCTCCTGAGAGGCTCCGTGCAGACAGAAGGCCAGGCTGTGAGAGGCGTGCGACAGATCGGCGACCGGACCGGTTCCGTACCAGGAGACATCCTCTCGCCAGAACCTGCTTCGGCACAGCGTGGAATGCGTTTTTCGGAAAGCGATCATCTTCTTAAAGAAACGAAAGACATCTTTGTTGAGTTGCAGTTGGCTCCAGTCAAGCCATCCGGTCTCGTTGTCCTGATTGTAGGGATTATTGTTGCCAAACTGCGTGTTCATGAATTCGTCGCCAGCTCGGAACATCGGTATTCCGTTTGAGAGCAAGAGCAGACAGCAGAAGTTCTTGACCTGCTTTCGCCGGAGTGCCAATACAGCATCCGGAACTGCGTCATCGCCCTCGTAGCCGCTGTTCCAACTGTGATTTTCGTTCATACCATCCTGGTTGTCATGCCCGTTCACCCAGTTACGTTTACCGTTATAGGAGACGAGATCATAAAGGGTGAAACCGTCATGGGATGTTATATAGTTCACGCTCTGATAGGCGTGGTATGCATGAACGCGAGTATCCGGGAAGAAATCGTCACTGCCATAGATCCGCCGCATAACGTCAGCAACCATGCCCGAATCGCCCTTGACGAAACGACGGATATCGTCACGAAAACGTCCATTCCATTGGAGCCAGGTAAGACCCGGGAATCCGCTACCGAGTTGATATGCACCCGTATCCCACGGTTCGGCAATCAAATGCAACTGTCCCAGTTCCGGATCGGCTGCAATTTCCGTAAAGAGGGGTGCGTCTCCCCAATTGAGAGAACCGTCTGTATTACGGCTGAATACCGACGCCAAGTCGAAACGGAATCCGTCGATATGCATCTCCCGGGTCCAAAAACGTAAGCTGTCCATCACCATCTTCCGCACGTACGCCCGGCCGAAGTTCAGCGTGTTTCCCGTTCCGGAATAATTGACGTAAGGGCTGGCCGGATCGGAAGACATCATGTAGTAACTTGTGGCATCGAATCCCTTGAAGCTGTAGATGGGTCCTTTATGGTCTCCCTCGCAAGTGTGGTTGTATACGACATCCAAAACGACTCCGATACCGGCCTGATGAAAGGCCTTTACCATATTTCTAAACTCAATATGCTGGCCATTTTTTTCATAGGTACTCGCGTACTGCGCATGGGGCGCAAAGAAGTTCAAAGGCATATAGCCCCAGTAGTCGCCTTCTTGCGGGTCACGCTGAAAAATCGGCATCAATTCCACCACGGTTACTCCAAGTTCCTGCAGATAAGGTATTTTCTCTACGAGACCGGCATAGGTGCCGGCCTTCGAGGCATCAACGCCCGAGTTAGAGCTCTTTGTAAAGCCTTTCACGTGGAGTTCGTAGATGATCGCATCCGCCCCGTGATGGGGAGACCTGTCGCTTCCCCAGTCAAATGCAGGCCGGTGGGCCATTAGTGCACCCAACGGCGCGTGCCCGGCATTTGTTCCCTCCCGCATTGCCATTTCACGACTGAAGTCGGATGGGAAAAAGACGCATTTTGCGTATGGGTCGAGAAGGACCTTCTGGGGATCAAAGCTATAGAGATTTGAAGAGCTTTCTCCCGCCACTGAATAAGCATAGTAGGAGGCATCGCCAATCTCTGTGAGTGGCAGCCGGCAGTGCCAAATCCGCCCCGACTTGTTGCGCAAAAAGTCGAAACGAAACTCGACAAGCGGCCTTATCAAGTCACTCGATGAATAGAGCAGGAGCGTGACGCTCTCCGCCTGTTCGGCGTAGACGGCAAAGTTGAATGCGCGCTCCTGCTCGATCCATGTGACCCCTAACGGCGATGGACTTCCTTCAGCCTGCTCCCATGTTGGGCGTTTCATCATTTCGTGTAGCCTAAAGAACTGTATTGGGAATGCGTTCATCATCGATTTCAGGAAACGATTCGAAGTCGTCCGCAGAGTTTGTCTTCGGAGCTGCGAGCAAACCTTGGGCGATGAACATACGCTTGCACAGGCCCGCCAGACCTACTCGGAACCAAGCGCGTCGTTCACCATCTTCTGAGCTTCGATTACGATCGCATTCAAATGCGTTTGTCCCTGAAAGCTTTCGGCGTAAATCTTGTAGATGTTCTCAGTGCCCGAAGGCCGGGCCGCAAACCACCCGCTCCTTGCCACAACCTTCAGCCCGCCGATCGGCGCGTTGTTCCCAGGAGCCTTGGTTAGCTTGGCAACGATGGGCTTACCTGCGAGATTCGATTCCTTTACGGCGTCTGGCGAGAGTTTCTGCAATTTGGCTTTCTGCTCGGGGCTGGCAGGCGCATCGATGCGGGTATAGTACGCGGTCCCGAACTCCTCGGTCAGCTCGCGATAGTGTTCGCCTGGATCTTTGCCTGTGCGAGCAGTAATTTCAGCCGCGAGCAGGTCCATGATGGGTCCGTCTTTGTCGGTCGTCCACGCTGTGCCGTCCAAACGAAGGAAGCTCGCTCCGGCGCTCTCTTCGCCGCCAAAGTAATAAGAGCCGTCGAGCAGGCCTGGCACAAACCATTTGAAGCCTACCGGTACTTCGCGCATCTCGCGACCAAGCTTTTGAACGACTCGATCGATCAGGCTGCTGCTTACCAAAGTCTTTCCCACTGCAGCCTCCCGACGCCACTGCGGGCGGTGCGTGAGCAGGTATTGAATTGCTACGGTGAGGTAGTGATTGGGGTTCATCAGACCGCCGGAAGGAGTGACGATCCCGTGCCGGTCTGAATCCGGATCGTTGGCGAACGCCACCTGAAAGCGATCCTTCAAGCCCACGAGACTCGCCATCGCGTAGGGGCTTGAACAGTCCATTCGAATCTTGCCATCGTGATCCACCGTCATGAATGAAAAGGTAGGATCGACCACTGGGTTGACCACGGCAATATCGAGTCCATAAATGGAGTTGATCGGCTCCCAGTATGGGCGTGCCGCTCCGCCGAGCGGGTCCACACCCAACTTGAGGCCTGCGCCACGAATCGCTTCCATATCCACAACATTCTTGAGATCGCGGACGTATGGCAGGATAAAATCTTCCTGGTGAACGCACGACGCCTGCATTGCTTTGGCAAACGGGGCACGCTTCACCGCGGCATTCCCTGCCTTCAGCAATTCATTCGCACGATTCTCGACCCACTTTGTCACATCCGTATCTGCCGGACCGCCGTTCGTCGGGTTGTACTTGAAGCCTCCATCCTCAGGCGGGTTGTGCGATGGCGTAATGACAATGCCGTCTGCCAAGTGTTCGTTGCGGCCACGGTTGTATTCGAGGATGGCGCGTGAAATCACCGGTGTCGGCGTGACCCCGTCGCCCTGTTGGATGATCGTCTCCACACTGTTGGCTGCCAATACTTCAAGCGCAGTGCGCTGCGATGGGCCCGACAGCGCATGGGTGTCTTTCCCCATGTAGAGCGGACCATCTGTCTTCTGCTGCCGTCTGTAGTCGCAGATTGCCTGGGTAATGGTCAGGATGTGTGCTTCGGTAAACGTGCCTTTTGCAGGTGTGCCGCGATGCCCGCTGGTTCCGAAGCTGACCATCTGATTGCGATCATCCAGATCAGGGCGCCTCTCAAAATAATCCGTTTCGAGGCGAGCCACATCGATCAGCATCTCCTTGGGAGCGGGCTTGCCTGCCAAGGGCGAAATCGCGGCTTTGCTCGATTTCTCAGAGGACCTATCCAAAGTACTGGGCATGGTTTCACCTTCCAAATGCCAGCATCATACTCGGCAATCGGGCGATCACTTGAAGATTTGCCGGAACTTGCCACGTTTAGAATAGCCTTGCATGCCCATCAGGCGCATGAATTGGAAGTTGCGGAAGAGCGTGTGGTCACCGTCGCGCAATAGGAGAGCAGTGAACTCGCCTATTGTGCCTTATTAGCCGCAAGAACGGTGATCCTGGCAGGTGCGAAGGGACGCCTCGCCAACGGTAATACCACCTGACAACCCGAGAAAAGCGTCTAGTTGCCCCGGCTCACTCCACGCAATCCGGGAATACAGCCAATGCGTATGGGGTAGGCAGCCAATGCCAGGCCCAAAGTCGTTGAGAGCCGCATTGACAGCCTCACGGTGCGCTTCCCTCACCCGGTTCGTCGCCGTCTACATGCGCTGCCGGGGAAACGGACCTGGATGCAGAAAACGTAGCATCCCAGCCGGCGCTTCCGTCGCGCGCGCCGATGATGTTGACCGCCGCCAGCGTCCCTTCAATTCCATAGTTTCCAGATTGGCATCCCTGGTTTGCCCCACTGACCTAGGTCTACTCGCCATCGCTGTACTTCCAGAGATCGTTGTAGTCGGAAGATCCTTCTCTTCCGAAGAGCGAAAGGCCGAGGGCGGATTGGGGGTGGTGAGTGTCACTTTCTGAATTAAGTTGTGCAGAAAGTTCGACGCCAAAAAACTCGCAAAGTGACCGGAGTTAGCCGTCCGGCCCTTCCGACAATACCACCCATAACGTCCTTTATGGGTACTTTATAGGCGGTATTGTCGCGGCCAATTTGGTACGCTTGAAGCATGCAGACTCCTGTTCCTACTCCCGATGAGAAGCTTTTTCCGTCACTCGCGGACCGGGGCGAGCGTCTGCGAGCCGTCGAAGCCATGCTCCGCTTTGCGGACAAGCATGGCCTCACGGCGACCGGCCACGACCTCAAGAGCATGGTCCACGAAGGCCACAAGTATTAGAGGAGGATTCCATGATTCAAGTCGAACTTAGCCTAGGCGTGGAAGTCCGCGTCCACGCCTAGGCACGTGCTCAGGGAGTGGAAGCGGGCAGCTATATCAAAAATCTGATTGAAAACGCTGTCCGCTCAACCCCGATTGCGCCCCGGAGATCCAATCGCAGGAGAGACATGAAGACTTTCTTCAAAGTCATGGCATCCAACTCGGACAAAATTCCCCAGCTTCCCGACGATGCGTTTACCCGCGAGAGCTTCTACCAGGACCATGATTGATGGCTTCTGAGTCGGAATACCTGATAGACACCAACGTCCTCTTGCGCCTTTCCCGCCAGAGTGATCCTCAGCATCAAGTCGTCCAAACAGCCCTCGACGTTTTGGACAGACAAGGCGCTGAATTCTATTTTTCGTTGCAAAATATCGCGGAGTTCTGAAACGTCTATACCCGACCTGCAGACCGGAACGAGTACGGTCTTTCCATTGGCGAAACCAATCAGCGAGTCGAGGTGATTGAGCGCACCATGACGCTGTTACCGGATAACGACCAGGTGTATTCGTTCTGGCGGCAGATCGTGCTAACCAACAACGTGCGCGGTGTTCAGGTGCATGAGCGCGGCTGGCCGCGCTCATGGAAGCCTATGGTGTGACGAATATTCTGACCTTGAATCAGCCGGATTTTGTGCGTTATTCCAACTTGGAAGCCATCCATCCGAGTCAAATACACCCATGAGCACTGAGCTGGTTTTGATTCCAACTACTTCCCTTCCCACTCCTGTAACATCTGCATCGCTGCCGGTTCCGATGCCCATCGCCCGCGCCGGCGAGAACGCAGCGCGGCGCTATCTGGAATTCTTCACGACCAACATTCGTAACCCGAACACCTGCGCGGCCTATAGTGTTGCCGTCGAACTCTTCTTTGCGTGGTGCGCACAACATGGCTGGGGACTTGAACAATTGAAGCCGATGCACTTGGCGGCCTATGTTGAATTGCTTGGACGCGACCTAGCCGTTTCTTCCGTCAAGCAACATCTGGCGGCGATTCGGATGCTCTTCGATGGGCTCGTCATTGGCCAGGTCGTACGTTTCAACCCAGCCGCCTCTGTGCGCGGTCCGAAATATGTGACCCATCGCAGCAAGACCCCGATCCTTTCCACCGAAGAGGCGCGCAAGCTCTTGGAGTCCGTTCCGACCGACAGTATCGTCGGCCTGCGCGACCGGGCCCTGATTGCGACGATGGTCTTCAGCTTCGCTCGTGTTTCGGCCGTGATCGGGATGACGCTTGGCGACTACTATCAGCAGGGCCGGCGCATGGTTCCGACTCCATGAGAAAGGCGGCAAGCTCCATGCCGTTCCTGCCCATCACAAGGCGGAGCAGTATGTCGATGAATACCTGATGGCGGAACCATCGGGAACGCCCAGGCCATCGCGGCGCATGAATTGCCCCGCACTACGAAACTTTATGATCGTACGACCGACCGGATTAGCCTAAGCGAAATTGAGCGGATCGCTATTTAACGGCAAATCATCATTGGAGTGCCCATGGACTCCATTCTTCTCGTCGAAGACGAACCTATGCTCAGCACTGTGCTGCAGCGAACGCTCCAGCATGTTGGTTACCATGTAGAACTTGCGTCCACCGCGGAGCGTGCTCAGAAACGTGCAGGAAAAACACAGTTCGATGCGATCCTTGTGGACTTGAACCTGCATTCCAAGAGCAGTGATTGGTCACCGGAAGCCACCGCACTGCTGCGCCAGCTTCGGGCTTTACGGATCAGTGTCCCGATTCTAATGTTCACAGTGCTCCAGAACGAAATCGATGAAATGGCGCCTCTGGATACTCCGGTGGATAAGTACATTTTGAAGACCATCTCGGTTCCTCGCCTGCTCGCGCACTTGCAGGCGAACATCCGTAGACACGACCGAGACCGCGGGTTGGGCAATGCTTCGGGCATATCCATTCGATACCCGAACAGAATATTTTCACCAACAAGCGCTTTCCGGCGCTTTCAGTCTTGAAACTCTGATTAAGAATTGCGCTGCCGTTGCTCACGAATGACATGGTGTACTCCTCTGTAGCCCCGTTGGGGCCGATTCGCGTCCATGAAGCCGTGAGTGCCTCAACCAACTTTTCTTCATTGAGAGCTCTCGCTTCATGTCTTCGACGGCGGGCAGAGACGCGGAGGGTTCTGTCAACGGGCGCGCGTTCTGTGCACGGCTGGGGCGTGATGGCAGTGCTGGCTGCGGTAAGCCGGGGAGCCCGCTTCGGAGTCGAGAAAACCCGAGGAGACGAGAAATCCCGCCACTTGTTGTATGGCCATGACTTCAAGTTGCCGGGTCCGCGGTTGCTGCAGTGACTGTTCGATCGCAGCCAATCGGAATCGGATAAACATGTCCGTGACCATGATCGGGAGCTTCATGATGCCCTTCCCGTGGCGCGGCGTCAACCACGCGCTGCTGCTGGCGAAACCTGCTGATCTCGCACGAACAGTCCGACAAGGTGATGACGATCCACGCATCAAGGGTGTCGCGTTGACCGGTAGCGTTGCCGCCGGCAGGAGCATAGCGGCGAGAGCGGGAACCAATCTCAAGGTATCCTCAATGGAACTCGGTGGCAGTGATGCATTCATCGTGCTTGAAGACGCCGACTTGGAGAAGACGATTCCGTGGGCCGTCTGGGGAAGGATGTATGATGCAGGCCAGACCTGCTGTGCCTCGAAGCGCTTCATCGTGGTGGAAGAGATTACTGACAAGTTCCTTGAGAAGTTCAAGGCCGCACTCAATGCTATTGAAACCCGGTGACCCGATGGACGAAAAAACTACACACGGGCCGCTCTCTACCGAGTCTGCTCTTGTACAGCTTCTCAAACAAATAGACGTAGCGGTCTCAAAGGGCGCAAAGGTCGCGCTTGGCGGCAAGCGGATCGACCAGCCTGGTTCCTTCATGCAGACCACGATCCTGACCGACGTCAAGCCTGACAACCCAGCGTTCCGGGACGAGTTTTTCGGACCGGTTGCAATGTTCTTCCGCGTGAAGGATGAAGCTGCTGCGATTGAGTTATGCCAATTCACGATGATCGCGGGGCGCGAGGAGCGTAAAGGAGTTGAAATCGTACGGTTGTGCTTCTTCGAGCCAGCTAAACGGGCCATCTCACAGTCCTGTCTCGGAACTGTGTCTATTCCAACAAATCCCGGGAGAAGAGAGCGAGATCGACAGTATTGGCAATAGCCTGAAGACCGGCGTCATTAGGATGAAGGTGGTCGCCGCTGTCATAGGACGGAAGATATCGTGAAGGGTGCGTTGGGTAGTGAGTTGCGATGTCCTGATCAATCACAGCATCGCAGCCGCTATTTCCACTGCGGACAAAACTGTTGATATGTTCGCGTGCAGTTTCCCCTGCCCGAGTCCAATATGCTGCACCTTCGTATGGCGTAAGAGTAGAGCAGAAGAACTGGATGTGCTTTTGATGAGCGCGCGCGATAAGGCGCTTGAAGCCGGCGATGAGTTCATCCCCGGACGGAAGGTGAGTGGTTGAACCGAGGTCATTGATAGGTTCGTCAGAAAAAATGCCCCATCTGGCGCCCGGTTGCTCCAACACATCATGATCGAACCGTGTCTCCGCGCTGTCTCCGGCACCTTCGGAAAGCAGGCGATTTCCACTGATTCTTTGATTGAGCACGCCAACTGTGATTCCTGAATTGATCAATCGTTGCGCTAAATCATTCGGCCACCGCCGGTTGGCGTCTGGAGCAGAGCTATACCCATCGGTGATTGAGGCGCCTAATGCGATGACCGATCCAAGAATTGCTTGATGTTGAACATCGAGATTTGTGAGGAAGTAGGAGCTTTGTGTGGTGTTGACCTTGGAGAGACCAATGTTTCCACTCGCGTCTCCGTTAGCGATATAGCTAGTCTGGAATCCGGATGGATGAAATGTTGCGCGGCCTGTCGGTTTCGGAAAATAGATGCTGATCGCAACATCTGAGAGAGGAGGAACAGGAAACTCGATTGGATCGCTGATAACCACACTCCCGGGTTGAATAGTAGCAGTAGCCAACCCGCTAAACATAATTCTCCGATCTGTGCCTGCAATGATCGAAGATCCGTTGCTCCGCAGCGCAATGTGCACATCTTCAATGGTGAGTGGTTGTGTTCCGAATACATTCGAAACATGGATGCGAGCGATCTGCCCGCCGACGCTGGTGTGTATGATCTGGCGCAATGTCTGCTGAGTGAAACTTCCCCCTGAACTGTCGCGCACAGGGGAAGCCGCCCATGTTCCAGACCACGCTGGAATTTGACTTTGTGCGACGGAAGGCGCTGAGGAACAAGCCAGTAAGATTATCGCGACAGAAAGATAGCAGACTCGGGAAACTCGCCACTTCTTCATATTGTTCGCTTTCTAGTTCCCTTTCTCTATCGATTGAGGAAATGCGCAACTATTGGTTATCTTTGAACAGGCCAATCTGAACCTTTCCAAGGCTCCTCGCCGTGCGCGCTGGTGTACCAGCGATGGACGGGATGCGTTGAGTTATTGTGGTCTCTGTATGTTTCCAGAGGTGGTAGCTTGTGCCGTCGGCAGAGGGGAATGTAATGATCGGTGCGATCGATCCCTTCACGATCATCATGTGAGTGTTACCGGTCACTACGTCGACCGGGTGCCCTGGCCAAGGGTTGCGGACCCTGGCGGTGTGTTTACTTCCGACCTCAATGACGGCTGTGGTCACCACACCGTTTCGGACCTGGACATCCACTTTCGTGTTGTCACGGACAAAGACACTGCCGTCGAAGTCCCATCCAGGCGGAATGGCAGGGGCGATCCGAATCACTTCATCGTAATCTTGAACGAGCGACTCTTGAAGAGCCGCGGCGACAATACCAACCTGCTCGACATAGAATTCGCCATATTGCTTGTCCCAGTTTGCGAACCCGTTAGGCGTATGCTGAGACTGTTCGGTGATCCTTACAAGAGTCGATTTAATCTCGTTCCCCAGTCCGAGCCGTGCGGCCTGGATTGGATCAAAGCTCCAGTCAGCAACTGCAGAGAATGGCCGATGCGCATACGTCCTTTGTGCAAGAGCGAACAATGGAGAAGTGTCTCCGATGAGGTCATAGGGCCAGACCGCCTCAAGTCCTATGTTCTCCGCATTGTGATTGGGCTTGGCCGGAAGATAGGATTCAGCAATCACATCGTCATGATCGTCCTTCACCGCAGGCAACAACAGGGTGTTGGGTGCGTCTGCCGCCGTTCGCGGAAGAGGCGGGATCTTCGGTATTGCGGCTTGAAGGCGGGCAATGAGATCAGCGTCGAGTCCAAGCAACTGTGCCGCTTGAATCGCCACCGGATAAAGTGCCATGGTAGCCGCAATATCGGTGGTGGGATCGGTGATATCCCACTGTGTCTCATGTGCATTTGACGGACTGGTGTGCAATAGCCCATCCGGTCCTAGCTTCTGATATGCGAGCAAAAAGCGAGCCGAGGCAGCGATGACCGGATAGTTTTTGGCGAGAAATTGATGGTTTCTTGTCGCCAGATATTGTTGCCAGATCCACAGAGAGACCTCCGCACCGGTCGATAGCGTGCGCGCATTGAAGTAGGGTTCCGAATCTGAATCGCAGTCCCGGCCGATGCTGATTGGCTTCCAACTCGACTCATACTCGATGCCACGCCCATTGAACCGCATGGTTTCGGGGACGCAAGCGCCGGCGCGGCCAGCCATATGCCGCTTCGTCCAATCCTCGATGCTGGGCAGATTTTCGCGGTAAAGATTGAAATACGACGCATTGAGGCCGGGCAGTCCCGCGCCGAGATTGGCCGCAACTTGCATTCGCAGATTCCAGTGCCAGAATGCCGATGAGTCCCAGCGATGCGCATCACGTGCAGAAGACAGCATGTCGGCTACGCCAGCCTGGGAACCAGGGTATTCGACGCCCTTCTCTGCCTGTGCTGCAAACAGATAGATGTTGCGGAGATTTTCCATGTATTCTCCGGTACCATCTGCGGACGTGACCTTGATGATGGCGGCGCGATTCCAAAAGGAGTTCCACATCAAGCGGTGCGACCTCGAGGAGAGCTCCGTGAAGGAGCGCCTGACAGCCGCGAGCGCATTCTGGCCACCGTCATAGTGTGGGGCCGCGACAGCGATACGGAAATGGCCATCGAGATAAGGCTTGAAAGAAACTGTAACCGTCAGCGGATCGGTTACAGCGACGCGTACATTGCGGCCCTGTGCGGAGATGGCGGACAGGGATCCGAATGAGCGGCTGGAAGACTCGGGATTCCGACTATCAATCCATGACTGGGAGAGCATTCCAACTTGCATCTTCGCAGTTGTGTGAGGTGTACGCGGCGGCCACAACCTCAGTTGTGCTGTCTGCGGCTTTGTCGCATCTGCACCGGTAACGTCGATCAGCAAAGTATCGGTACCAGGCTGTACATAAACTGTGGCCGTCATTCCTGCGCCCCGCTCGCGGAATTCGCCGTTATAAAGATCGAGGCGTCCAGCATAATTTGTTGCGCCGGTCAGAGCTGCAAGTCCGGGAATCACCACCTGCCCAGGCGACAGGCGGTCGGGCAGTGTGTCGGCTCGGTTGAGCTGCGCCGTCAGGCCGTCTTCGGACCAGATCGCAACACCAAGTCTGCCGTTTCCAAGCGGCATCGCTTCGCCAGCCTGCATGTTGGGCCTGGCAAGAACGATGTCGGACCGACCGATGACTCCGGGCACGTCGACATGAAAACCGGCGCTCTCCCGCGCGATGCTGCGGGCAGGCTGTTGTGCCCATTCGCGGTTCACTCCACACAGCACAATCGACACACTAAGAAACAACTTGGCCGCGTTTCCATGCAGCAGTCTCATCCCATACCCCCCGGAGTTTTCTGCGGCGAGGAATGCGCGACACAATTCTCCCCGTCGGCCGTTCTTTGCGGCCTACAGGGCCGCATTCAGTCCGATCTGTACGTCCTTGCCGGACGCGTTTTGTATCTTTGCTGGCCCTGCGAAGAGATTACCTGTGATGACAGCACGATCTATCGCGGCCCCAAGAGAGATATGCAGCTTATCTTGGCGAAATTCACATCCACGAATCAGTACGCTGCCAGAGGACGCCTGAATCGCCGCCCGCGTTCCAACTTCTCCCCACTCCACGAATGTGCAGTCACTGAAACCAACCGTGCCTGTGCCTCCGACTTTTGCGATCTGGTTACAAGGCCCCCAGAATGCGCTATTGCTGATACGAACAACCCCTTTGTTAGTGTCGCGCACTTCAACCATGGTCGGGTCATCACCATGGAACGAAGTGAACTCGGCGTTAGCAATCAGCAGCCCAAATGCAGCGCTCTGCTCAACCAGAACGGCGCGATTACAGTCATCAGCTCCAATACCAAGGAAATTGCCATTGCACTCACCGGTGCCGGTCTCCACGAATTTGTAGCCGACATGATAACCAAAGCAAAAAGTATTCAGCACATATTCCCAGTCAGCGCGCCCAAAGATGAAAGCCTCGCCGTTCTCCGTCTGCCACTAATATACCTTCGTGTGCGAATTCCACCAGGGATTGAAGTGGACATTCTCGATACAGCCGATGTCATAAATAGCATCGACCCAGATTCCACGGCGTAAGGACTGACCGCTAACGTTTCGTATGTTGTGACGCTCGTTCCGGCTGGCGTCGATGCCCTGGTATGGATTGAGCAATTCGACGTCGAACACTGCCGGATTCTTGCCGCGCATCGCAATCGTCCAGGGGTATTCCACGGGGATTCCATCGGAAACCTGTTCGGGGTAGTAGATCGTAACGCCGGCCAGGGAGCTATTTGTGTTGAGCGTCAAATATGGTTCTCCGTCCTCGCTCCCGCGACCAGCGGTTACGAAAAACGCGGTGCCATCTTCGCCGGGTCTTGCCTGTCCCTTGTCCCGCACTCCATTATGAGACGGGACGCAACTATAGGATCCCCGTAGCGTGACGCCGTCGGGCACTGCGAGGGTTCCCCGAAAGAGATACCGGCCTGGCGGTGCATAGACAGTGCCGCCTCCAGACTTATGGGCCAAATCCAGCGCGCGCCGGAACGCCGCGATATCATCAGTCTTGCCATCTCCCACAGCGTCGAGATTACGCACATCCTCCAGCCGGAAAGACTCGGGGCGATTGTGTTCGCCTGCGTGAAGAGCAGGCGGCGCATCCACCAGGCCCATAACGCCGGCCGCGGCACCCATCTGGAACAAGTCCCTACTCGAAGGAAATCTCATGCCACGAATACTCATGTTCGCCTCTTTTCAGCTTGATGCAGACTGAACATTGTCTGCCTATTCCACCCCTGCCACTGCGGCGCTTTCTCTGCTCATTGATGGTGGAGCATCAGCGGGTTCACTGCCCCGGTGCGGATTCGGTTGGTCCCCCATCTCGAGAACGAGCGTTCCACCATTGATGATGTCGGAGTGCTTGAACCATGCCTTATTGAGCGGCTTGCCATTAAGTTGGGCGGATTCGATGTACTTGTTGCGTGCGGAAACGTGATTCGCGATGATCGTAAACTCCTTTCCGCCATCGAGACGGATCGCTGTCTTCGCGAAGATCGGGCTGCCAATCTCATACACCAGGCTGCCAGGACATACCGGATAAAAGCCGATCGCACTGAAGACATACCAAGAGGAAGTGGCGCCGCCATCATCGTCTCCGGGAATACCCAGCGGTCCGTCCCCATACTAGGCATCCATCAATTGACGCACACGCCGCTGTGTCTTCCAGGGTTGTCCGGAAAAGTCATATAGATAAGGGATATGGAAGCTCGGCTCATTTCCCTGAGCATAGAGACCGACGAGACCGGTGGCATCTGGAAACTGTCCGAGAAACTGAAACTTTGAGGTTCCGTACTGCTCCACGAACAACCTGTCTAGCTTTGCATTGAAAGAGTTCAGCCCTCCAAAAAGGCCGATCAGCCCTTCGATGTCCTGCTGGACGCTGAAGGTATAGAGCCACGAGTCTACTTCGGCGAAATAATCCCGACCGCCATTGCCGCCCCCCAGCTTAGGATCAAACTTCTCGACCCATTTGCCATCTGCACTTTTGGGAGCCATGAGGCCAATAGCCGGATCGAACACATTCTTGTAGCTATATGCGAGCTTGGTGAAATAGTCCGCATCGCCCTGCTTGCCAAGCGCTTTAGCCAGCTGAGCCACGCTCCAATCGTCATAACTGCTCTCAAGGGTTACCGACACAGACTGGCGGCGTTCTCCTTCTATTGATTCGTGCTCTCCAAAAGCGAGGGCGGGAAAGAAGCCTTTGTCGAAGTACACACGATCGAGGCTGGTAAGAGGTCCGCGAGCCTAGGGAAGCATCGTTGCTTCCGTGGCATTTTTCCGCATGGCTTCATAGGCCTTCTCAGCATCGAAGTCGCGATAGCCCTTCATGTATGTGTCGAGAATGAACTCGGCAGCGTGGTGACCGATCATTACCGCCTGTTCTCCGCCTACAAACGGGAAGGATGGCAGCCAGCCGCTCTGCTCATACATGCGAATGTAAGAACGCACCATATCCTCCTGCTCGTGCGGATCGAGCAGAAGTTGCAACGGATGCAGAGAGCGGTAGGTGTCCCACTTCCCGTCGTCGATGTAAAAGTCGTGTCCATCTGTATTGTGCACCGCATGGTCGTAACCGCTGTAGTATCGACCATCTTCGGTTATATCTGTCATGCGTCCAAGCGAACGGTAGAGTGCCGTATAGAAGATAGTGCGCTGCCGTTCGGTGTCACCAGTGGTAGTGATGCCCCCGAGCGCTTGATTCCACACTGTCTTGATATCGGATTTCGCTTGATCGAATGTCCAGCCCGGAATCTTTTCTTGAAGGTTTTTCCGCGCTTGTTCGGCGCTAATATAGGACAAGCCTACGCGGACCTCGGTCTGCTCTCCCTCTACCGATGAAAAGTCACTGACAAATCCGATATGACTTCCTTCCTGCTTGGCGCTATTAGCGAGAGTGCCTTTCTCCCATGTCTGATAGGACCTGAAGGGATGAGAAAAGTCGATATAGAAATACTCTCGGGTTTCCCTGCCGGTGTTTGCAATCTTCCCAACAGGCCCTTCAGTGCGCTGGCTTCTCTGCACCGCGTTGTTGCCCAACACGGTAAATTCGGAGTTCTCTCCCATGCTGAGTACCAAATGAGCGTGGGCGTAGGCTGGAAAGGTGAACCGGTAGTACCCTGTGCGGCGACTCGCTGTAAGTTCGGCGCGAATCCTCCATGTCTGCAGGTCGGCTGCATAGTAATAGGGCGTAGCCGTTTCGAAATCGTGGTCGAAATCGGAGGCGTAGCCCGCGGGGTCTGTTCCAGTTCCGCCAACGGAGGCCATCAACATCGCCGGCCCAGCTGGAAATCCGTAGATCTCGTCCGCCAGATAGCGATCAGAGATACCCGGGGTGGTTATAGGAGCAAGGCGCGCCATTCCATGCGGATATTGCACATATGGAATTGTCGCGGTGAGCAGTTGCCCGATGGTTCCGATATTCGGAGAGACGTAATCGACTGGTTGTTTCTGCTGCTGTCCTAAAGCGGATAAGGCACTGCCGCCTAAAATGGCCGATAAGGTCAAAACTACTGCATTCTTCATAATTGTCTACCCTCTGTGGGTTTTCGACGGAACTTCGCGTGGCTACTCTGTCGCTGCGCGAAGTCCTCTTCGATCACTATTTCAAAACAGAGCTACTAGTCAGAGAAGCCTGCGAGGATTCGCCCACCCACAGTGTGTAGTTGGCCCGCACATTTCGGTCGAGCTGTTTGATGATTTCGAGCACCGTCGCCTGTTCGTTGCCATTTTCCCTCGTATCTGGTCCATGAAAGCGTGAATCTGAATACGACAGATAAACCAAGTTCCACTTCCGAGTGCAATTGATGTTCACTGGACCCTCCGACTAATGAATTTGCAGAATCGAGATTCAAGTTACTGAAGATGTCGAAGAGGGGCCAACGTTAAAGCTACCTGTAAGCGACCGTCATCGACCTGAAACCAAATAGTGTGACCGGCACCGCAGAAGCTAACAGTGGACGCCACGGGTAATCGTCCGTCTGCTCTCAAGCCCGGCCGCACTGTTAACCAGAAAAAGAGGCTGAGCAACTGCCTTGCCGATTTGCTTTTACCCCGCCCATGCATGGCGAGGTATCACCGTCCCATATGTGTCACGCTGTCCATCTCCAGGACGGTACCGAAGCTGTCCGCCTTCCGTGTGAGATACCGGACCTGACACACAATCAATTGACTGTTGAGCATCTTGAGGGACAGTGGCTGGCAGACTTAGTCGATTCTGCCGTCCATACTGGAAGAACAGCGCTCGCGCCTCCAGCCACTGTCGCACACTCCTGAGAGGGAACATCAATCGCCGAATCCTAGTTGAGCTTCGCCCTTTCTGGATCTCGAACTGCAATTGCATTGCCATCATAGAAGACTGTCTTGTCCACTTTGGGTTCGGCAGACTCTCCTATACCGTGCCCCTTGCTCACCCACACAATTCGGAAAGTAAGTTGCTTTGTCATTGAGGGGAACGTTCCGCTTCGCTCCGCAAAGCTTAGCGTCCTGGTTGCTTCATTCCAACGAATCGGGATGATCGCTCGCTGCCCTTTTTCGTATTCATATCCATCTCCACCGTCTTCATATAAGTCAAACTGTGCATCTGCCCCCCGATAGACTCGCAACGTAATCGGGCCATCCCCATTCTCATTCGCATACTGGTTTTCGGGGCCGAGAGGCAATATGCTGCCGGCTCTCACATAGAGGGGAATTCTACTAAGCGGCGCCTGAGCCTGAATGAGTTGGTCTCCCTTGATCGCTTCGCCGCTCCAAAAGTCGAACCATCCAGCCGCAGGGGGGAGGTAAACCGATCGAGAGAGTGCCCCCTCCACCGTGACTGGATTCACAAGAATCGCCGGCCCAAACATGAATTGGTCTCCAATGTCCCGGACCTTTTCAACATTGCGCCAGTCCATGATCAGAGGCCGTTGCAGTGTGTAGTCTTCGCTCGTCACACGCCAAGCGAGGGAGTAGATGTAGGGCATTAATCGATAGCGCAATTTGTCAAACGCCACCAGTGTTGGTGTAATCGGGCCATAAGAAAACACCTCGTTTTCATCGCGATGCCCATGGGTCCGAAAAATCGGACAGAAAGCGCCGAATTCATACCAGCGGGCATATAACTCGCGGTAAGCATCGCTCTTCATATTGAGGGGCGACGTGTATCCACCGATGTCGGTAGTCCAGTACGGAATACCAGAAACGGCAAAGTTGAGACCTGCAGGGACTTGGCGGCGGAGGTCAAGAAACGTGCCGTAAATATCGCCGGACCAGGTCACAGCGGAGTTTTGTTGTTGCCCCAAGAACGCCGAGCGAGTCAAAATGAAGACTCTCTTCTCAGCTGATGTCTGGCGCCAATGCGTATAAACATTTTCTGTATGCAGCAATGGAAATATGTTCGTGTACTGCGCCCCGCTTCCGATAAAGAGTTGCTTATTGTCTAAGTTTGCCTCCGGCTCTGATGCGTCGAGCCAGAAACCGTCCCACCCTTGCGCTAGGAGTTTGCTCGGAAGCATCTGCCAATATGTTTCCTTCGCCTTGGGATTTGTGGGATCGTAAATATTTGTTCCAGGGATGAGGCCATCCTCTTCCTTAATGGTCGCATAGGTACTGGATTCTGGGCTGAGAAGTGGCCAAATGGAGACGATAGCGTGGAGGTTTTCACCGTGCAGTGTATTTAGGGCCCCTGGCACATCGGGATGAGGCTTCAGATAGGCATCGCTGTATTCGGGATCTCCCTGGTGTTTCCACCAGTACCAATCCTGAACGACAAGATCCAGAGGAACATGGTGGGTTCGGTATTCTTCGCCGATATCGAGCAATTGCTGGGCGGATATATAGCGGTCTTTTGATTGAATGAATCCATAGGCCCATTTCCTAAAGAGGGGAGCATGGCCTGTCAGGTCGCGGTATTCATGAATTATCTGATCGATTTCCGGTCCATAAAAGAAATAGTAATCAATGGCATTTGTTGCCCTTGCTGTCAGCTTCATGTTTCTTGGAAAGCGGTTGTCAAATTCGGAATGAGACGCTGTGTTCCACATAATCCCATACCCTTTCGTGGAAACGAGCAGTGGAACCGCGACGTCTGTATTCTCCTGAGACAGATCCACAACTGCTCCCCGATAATCGAATACCCCGTTCTGGTGCTGACCCAGGCCGTAAATGCCTTCTGTCTCGTCAGGGGAGAAGTGATCGCTCACTTGGTAAAGGTAGTCACCGCCTATCGGTGCGGGACTATATTGACGTGGATGTTCGTCAGCTTCGCTTAGCAGCATCTCTCCACTCGCGGTCCGGTATGAAAGGCGACCGCTCGTGAGTGAAATGTTGACCTCAAGCTGAGCAGTTCTCAGGGTAGCGTAGGTCCCCGTTTTCTTGAATTCAAAAGGTGAACGCCGGCATTCGCCAACTACCCAAGGAGTAGATGCCGCCGGTGGCTGATCATTTAGGCTCGCAACAATATGAAGTACGTTGTTCCCGCATACAGAGATGTGGACGAATTCCGGCTTGTTTGTGACGATGACTCCATCGTCACTTTGTTCCACTATTGCAGCGTGTCCGTCTGCAGCAACTGCAGCGCGTGTTGGGGCGAGAGCAGCAATCGCCAAAAAGGCAACGAAAGAAAACATAACAATCTTCAGCATTAACGGTTCTCCTCGATGCGGTACAAGCGGTACGCGATGTCGTAGCGGTATCGCAAGTGTTGTGACGTCAGTTCGTCAAGTTGGTGAATGGAAACTGCTGCACGCTCGACCAGTGCGAAGCCGCGAGCGCATCCCATGTCTCAAGCATTCGGCCATCAGTCGTCGCGTATAGACCCTGAACCACTACCGGCTGAAAGCCGGTAGGTTCTATTACGACTGAAAGTCGGTTTGCGGCTAGAAGCCGCTTGAAAGGCTCCCGACTCAAGTCGGCTTAAGGCTTGGTGGGCTCCGTTATTTTGAAACTCTCTGCATCTTCGTCCCACTTCTGGTTTTCAATGTACGACATAATCGTCTTCTCATCCACTACGCCCACCGTCGCGCAAAAGTAGCCCCGCGCCCAAAAATGCTGGCCCCAATACTTCTTGCGCAGGTGAGGAAACTCTTCTTGCAACTGGCGGCTTGACTTCCCTTTCACGTACTGCACCAGCTTCGCCGGCGACAGTAGCGGCGGTGCAGACACCAGCAGATGGATGTGATCTGGCGACATCGAGCCACGCACGATCGTCACCTCTCGAGACTGGCATACCTGACGAATTACATCCCGCGCTCGCTCCGCCACTTCCCCACGCAGATTTTTGTACCGATATTTCGTCACCCATATCAGGTCATACTTGATATCCCAGATCGCATGGCCGCTCGTTCGATACTCGTCCATCTCTCCCTCTGCTTACATTTTAAAAACCTGATGAAGCTGACCGCCTAAAGGCCGTGGGATTAGACCCGGTACGTTGATCTAACATAGTCTCGTTACTCCGTTTCCCTTGCAGAGTCCCCACAAAATCCCCCACAATCGGTAAATTTTGAGGCAACAAGGGTTGGTTATCCTGGCAATAATTCTTTTAATTTCAGATGGTAGGCGAGTCGGGGCTTGAACCCGAAACCCCCGGCTTAGAAGGCCGGTGCTCTATCCAATTGAGCTACTC
>JAATGG010000098.1 GCA_015654835.1 Terriglobales bacterium | reverse complement strand
CTTTGCGACCGCAAACTCAATGAAATCAGCACGGGATTTCCGGAATGACCGCAAGGTAAATGGGAATCGTAAGTATGGCAGGAAGCGTGTACATCCAAAATCCGCGTTTTGCCGGGATTTTCAGTATTTCACTCGCTTACGGCCCCCCTTAAGTTAATAACAGGCTCTAGGCTGGCCGCTGAGCCGCCACCCGCTGTACCAGATAGCCACAGGGCAGTTATTAATCTCAGCGCGAACCCAGATGGCCCGTTGCCTTCACTGGACGAGCGGGTTCTCAACTGGGAACTGAACAAGGCCGTTCAGAAACACTTCGCCGAAAAGAGCACAGACAACCCCGATGTAGAGGAAGAGATTCAACGCTTTCGCGCAAAGTGGTGGGAGAAAGCTCGCCGTGCGCTGGAGTCGCATACCCTTGCATGGAATTCTTGGGCAAGTAGCGAACGTGAGCGCCGGAAAACTATTGCCCTCTATGGCGATCTATTTACGTTGATGCACCAGATGGAGGCAGAGCAAACCAACAAGCCGCAAGAGCTGGTTTGGGGAATAGGAATCTCTGCATGGCGTCTTGCACATGAAAAGGGTGCCTTTTCGTTTGAGTACCCGCTCTTGACTCAGGCAATCGAAATATCGCTGGACGACAAGTCAATGGCTATCGAGTTGCGCTCGCGTGCGACTGATACTCAGGTTGAGTTCGACGCCATTACGGCCTGTCATGTTGAAGGGGCAATCGAAGTTGAGAAAGCAGTAATCGAACATCTCGACAAGCATAAGGAACGTCCGGTCACGCCTTTTGACTCTGGCAGCTATTCAGATGTGCTCAAACTCATCGCCGGAAACCTTGACAGCAAGGGGCAGTACAAGGAAGTGCTCTTGAAGGGCGAGCCTGTGCCCGCTGCTGGCGAACATCTGGTAGTCACCGACGCATGGGTATTACTCAGCCGCCCGCGAACCGTCAATTTCTTTTTTGAAGACCTGAAACGCCTTGAAGAGAAACTCAACGACGGTTGCCCTATTCCAGAAGGGCCGATGGCACTTGTTTCAGAACCTTCGGACGAGTCTCTGACGTTTCAAGCTGTGAGCTTTCGCGGAATTTCTAGCCGGGGTGAGTCGGGAGGTTCACAAAAGCCACAAGAACTGTTCTTTCCTCTTCCCTACAATGAAGAGCAAGTCACCATTGTCAAGAATCTTACTCATGCGGCTGGTGTGGCTGTGCAGGGACCGCCGGGGACCGGCAAGACCCATACGATCGCGAACATTATTTGTCACTACCTTGCACAGGGAAAACGGGTGCTTGTTACCTCTCGCGGAGACGCCGCGCTGAATGTTCTGCAAGAAAAGATTCCTGATGAAGTGCGCGCCCTTACCGTTGCGCTTCTTGCCAGTGACCGCGAAGGGGTTCGGCAGTTTCAGGCTTCTATTGAGACAATTCAGCACCGCGTATCGCAACTCAACCCGGAACTGACAATGGAAGAAATCGAGCGCTGCCAAAGCTCCATTGATCGGGCACATGCCGAACTCTTGTCCATAGACCGGCGAATCAATGAAATCGCTCTGCATCAGCTATCCGAGATTGAAGTGGATGGTGTTCCAATGCGTGCCCAGAAACTCGCCGAACTGGTGCACAGTGGAAACGAATCGCACGGGTGGTTTGATGATGCAATTTCACTGACGCCCGATAATGCTCCCCCCTTCGATGACAGCGAAGCAGGAAAAATACGTGGCGCACGGCGAACCCTCGGTGCTGATCTCGCGTACGTCGATAAACATGTTCCCTCTGCGGATTCGTTTCCATTGGTCGCGGATATTTCCCGTCTCCATGACCTACTTGTCGAAAGAAACAGAATTGAACATGAACTCCACAGCGACCAGTTGTCTGCGCTCAAGACGTTCACGCCGCAAACGCTCGATGGCGTGCGGGCGTTCTTGCAATCGACCGACTAGGCCCTGGCGCTGCTCTCGGAGATCGAAGAGGCAGGCGAAGAATGGCCTTTCTCCCTCCGTGTGAAATGTCAACAATCGTCGTTCGCTTCGGAACGACGCGCCTTGGAAGAATTACTCAGCGGACTTGACGAGCTTATCCATGCTCGGGCTGAATTCCTCATGCACCCTGTAAGTGTCCCCGATGAGATATTCGACAACCCAAAAGCCATTGAAGCAATCAAGAATGCAGCTTTAACAGGAAAGCCCTTCGGTTTACTGTCGTTCGGCGCGGCTGAGGCAAAACGCCACATTCAGAGAGTAACAATAGATGGCAGAGCGCCTGTCAGCGCCGAAGAGTGGGTGCATGTCAATCGATTCATAATCCTGCATGGGCAAGTGCGCGCATTTTGCATACGCTGGAATGGTGTCACAGAATTATTGTCGATTCCCCCTCTGCATGGTGGACTTGCTGGGTTGCGTCAGATTGAAGTCACGGCAACACTCGCACAAAAGGCGCACCGTCTCGCCACTCACTACGATGTTTTGCTGAGTTCGCAAGCATTGGAAATCTTCACGGAGATGCCGCATTAACTCTCGGGTGGTACTCATGCTGAACTCGATGCCTTACGGCAAAAGATCATCCAGATTCTGACTCTCGACGAACTCTCTCAAGCCCCGATTCGGCTTGCTCAACTGACTGAAAAACTCGCTGGCTGTTCTGGTCCTGTTGTCGATGCGATGCGTTCGTTCATCGAGTCGTCTCTGGGGAATGGTGTATTGTCCAACGCCTCGGTTGCATCGCAATACACAGAGTTGATTGCCGAACTTCGCCGCATTGCCGGGCTGGCTTCAGAGATTGGTTGCATTCAAGAAGGCGCACAGAAGATTAAAGAGGCCGGTGCGCCCAGACTTGCAGCGCGTGTGCGTACTGTACCCATTTCGTCAGTCGGTGATGACGAAACTCTCCCCGTGACTTGGCGTGAGGCTTGGAACTGGGCACGAATGCGAGAGCATCTTGACCGGATTGAAGGTCGAGCCGAATTGCGTAGCCTCGGCGAACGTAGGCGCGATCTCGAAGCTGGGCTTTCTCGTTTCTATCGGGAGATGGTTGCCAAGTCAGCGTGGCTTGCCACCAAGCGAAACACCACTCCCCGGATTCTTCAAGCTCTTGCTGGGTACGCTATTGCGGTTCGCAAAATCGGGCAAGGGACTGGCCCAAATGCAACACGATACCGGCGTGACGCGCGTCAAGCGATGTTCGACGCGGCTGGTGCTGTTCCTTGCTGGGTTATGAATCACACACGAATTTCCGAAGCAATGCCGCCAGAGATAGGTATGTTTGACCTCGTAATCGTGGATGAGGCGAGCCAATCCGATTTGTGGGCGCTCCCGGCAATCCTACGAGGCAAGAAAATTCTGGTGGTCGGTGATGACAAGCAAGTCTCACCTGACGGTGGATTCATCGACAGCGGGCGGATACAAGAACTAAGACAGCGTTTTTTGAGCAAACAGCCTTACGCGGCAGAGATGACCCCTGAAAAGTCACTCTACGACCTTTCCGCCCGCGTCTTTGCGGCAACCCAAATCATGCTACGAGAACATTTCCGTTGCGTACCGCCGATCATTGCCTATTCAAATCGGACCTTCTACAAAGGACAAATTCAGCCCCTTCGGATTCCACGAGCATCGGAACGCATTGAGCCGCCACTTGTAGATATTTACGTTGAGGGCGGCACGCGGGATGCACATGATTGCAACCATCGAGAGGCCGAAGCAATCGCCGATGAAATCAACGCAATTCTTGCTTGGGTGTTCTGGCGCTGCTTCGCCTCTACTTGGGTACTTCGTAAAGATGAGGTCATGGAGGAGCTTGTTGAGTTCCTTGACCGGATGGGTATCGAGCCATTAGGCGCTATCGAGACGGTTTCCCGCATCGTCGAAAAACGTGTATTCAAGCCTGAATCAGATGCGTTAGATTTGCAATCTGCGAATGCTAATGGAGCAGATGCGTGCGATGGCGCTCCCAGTGCTGCTCGTCTGGAATTGGAAATAAAGGAAAGTGGAGTTGAATATTCTCGCATTTCTGAAGCTGTGAGTGCGGTGTCATCGAGTAGAGATGGGAATGTCGCGAAACTGAGTGCCAGTGAATCGACCAAGCGGCAGTTATTTCAGAAAGGCGAAATTGTCACCTATAGAACCAATAAGGGCAAGAGACGCAACGGAGTGATTACTTGGACTGATGGTAAGCAGGTAAAGCTGATTGACAACGGGGCTACTGTAAGCAAGAACGTGGATGACATATTGGCCGTCAGCAGTATTGAATCAAATCTGTTTCATTGAAACTGTTATCGACGCACCGCAGTTGGTTGCTTTCGATTACCAATAGCTGTTCAGAATTGATGACATTCCCCGGAATAGTTGGAATGATAAGCCGAGGCGGACAAGGTTTGTGTCAAGGCCGGGCCGCAGCCCGCCGCTACGCGGTCGCAGAGCCTTGACGCGGGCCGCGCCTCGGCTACACTGCTGCTATCCGGGAATGTCTGTTTCGCGCCGGATACGCTTTATTGCCTGTTGAAATTTTGCTCATTCTATTGCCGTCGGGACTTCGATTTCGATGACTTGCGGCGCGTAGACAAGTTGATACGCTTCGTTGACCACGGAAGCATTTACATATTGTGTGCCGTTGGAATTCTGCTGCCCCTGCCCGCCATGAATATGGCCAAAGACGTGAAGCCTGGGCTTGATTTGCCGGACGGCTTCCGCCAGTTCCTCACAGCCGAGATGGGGTGTGGTGGGATGCGCCGTATCCAGCACGCCATACGGCGGGCCATGCGTAATCAGAACATCGGTGCTCGCCGGAATCATCTGCCAATATCGCCGGATCGCAGCACCACGAGCGACATTGAAGGCCCAGTTGTTGAACTCGGGCTGAACCGGCGATCCCCAGATTTTCAGTCCTGCCAGTTCCGTGCCGGAGTTTTCGAGATAGATGGCGTTGGTCAGCAGTTCTCTGGCAGCTCCGGGGTGGCGCTCAAACATCCAATCGTGGTTTCCAGCGATGACGACCTTATGCCGGTGGGGCAGCGTGCCAAGCCAGTGGTTGAAATCAATGATCTCGATTGGGGTATCACCGAAAGCGGCAAAATCTCCGGCATGAATCAAGATGTCGCCTTCCGGCACGCGCAATTTGGCGTGCTGGCCGTGCGTATCGCTAATGCAGACAATGCGAACCTGGAGCATGAGGACTTTACTTCGCCGCGCGCGTAAGAAGTTCCGGATGGACTTCCTTCAACCATGTCCGCACCTGTTCCTGTAAAACAGGCAGGTCCTTCATGATTTGCGCGAGGTCAGTCGGGGAAACGCCACCCGCCAGATCATAGCTCGTCGTGTTTCTCTTTTGCGAATGCGACTTGATCTTGCGCACCCATTTCTCGCGTGCGGTGGCATCCTGCGTGGTCAGCGTATATTCGAGGCTTTCGATTACGCGCTGATGATGTCCCTGGCCAATCGAAACCCGATAGCCACTGGCCCGCAAAGCAATGTTCACAAGCGTAAGAATGCCGTTGTACGCCGCCTGAAAGCGAAGATCGTCGGAGATGCTTTCCACCTTCGAGTCCGCCTGCGAGCGGTCCACAATGCTGAATAGATCGGCAATCTCCTTGGGACTGCTCGGCTCAGCCTTGTACCAACCGAATTGTGCAAGCTTCTCTATACTCATTCTCGTCGCCGATCAGAAAAACCTTCTTGCTGTCCATCAATGATTGCAGAAAGTGGTTGCCCTCGTGAAGCCGCTTCTTCAGATCCTCGCGGGAATAGATGGTCGGGTTGACTGGCCGCCGCAACTGCTTTTCAAGCGGCCCCACGGCATCAAGCACGTCATCGAGCGTGGCCGCGCCGATCACCATCAGATCAATGTCGCTTGTTGCCTTGTCCTCGCCACGAGCAACCGAACCGTACACAAAAGCAAAATCGATGCGGGCTTTAAGAGGTGCCAGCGCGTTTTTGAGCAACTGGAATACGCCAAGAGTCTTCGCCAGCAGGACGCGCAACTCCGGGTAATCCGGGTGCTCCTGGTTGACCTGATAGAAAACCTGATTGCCCCTTTGCGAGCGATTGACAAGCCCAACCTCTGCCAACAGCGTAAGCTCCCGCTGCACGGTTCCCACGCTCGTTTCGATCTGGCGGGCAATCTCGCGAAGATAGAAGGATTCATCCGGCGCGCCAAAAAACAGCGACAACACCCTGCCTCTGGTCTGGCCAAAGAGCAAATCTCCGGTGGATGTGAATTTCGTTCTCACGATAAGAACAATTGTATTCTAAACGAGAACAACGAGGAACCATTAATTCCGAATATTGACTGGATTTCCGTTTGATACCCCAATCCGACCAAAGCAATAAAGACCATTTTATGGACAGTTTAGGCATCAATCGTCCGTTGTATGGGTATTATCAAGAACCAACCGGGCCAATCAGGCATTTCCCTAGTCGCGCTATTTCCGCAGAAGCAAAAAGCAAGCCGATAAATTCAACTTCTGAGTGATGCCTTGAAATCGAGAGTCTACGCAACGGCTTTCTGGCTTGCGATGAACCACCTTCGCTATTTCGCCAAGAACCACCGCTTGCTAAGCAGCGATTTTTGGCCTGCGAAGGACATAGCTTTTAATAACAACGGGGACATAAAATTAATTCGCTCAAGACCGACCCGTTTGCGGGGTTTGTGCGGTCCCTGCCTAAAGCGATGATTTTACTGGTCAAAGTCGCACCATCAGCACTACAGTGTTGTTATCGAGGGATTTCTAATGAATTGTCCTCAGTGCGGGGCTGCGCTTTCAGAGCGCGGGTCATATTGCAAGATGTGTGCCGCTCAAGTTCGTTGCATGAACTGCCGAGAACTTTTAGAACCACAGGCCACTGCCTGCGTTGAATGCGGCGCAAAATTGGGTGTACGGTCCGAACACATTGGCACGAATTATTCGCCTTCCCAAGCGATCGCGACGCCTTCTCAGCGCAATACACTTATCTACCATGAGGATAAGAACAGTCGATCATTCGAGGCCTCGCTTACGGATCCGGCCATGCAGGGTTTAGGTGATGTTTTGGGCGAGTTTTTCGCGCAGCGTGGTGCTACCCGAACGACGCAACATCTGCCGCGTTTAGTCAGAGAAGTCGGAATTCTGGCACCGCCATCCCTACCCGATGGAACTACCACGACTCACCCAATTGATCCCGTGCCCCCGCCTGCCCAGCCGACGAATGATGAAAATGCAAGTGAGAAGGAACCTTCTCAAAGTCTTTACAGCCAAAGACCAGACTTTCAAGCTAAGCGACAATCGGCTGAAGGCTAGCAGCGCCCGCGACTATGTCCGACGTCTCACCTATATATTCCTTTACGCCTACGAAATTTTTGAATTTCCCTACCCCACAGAAAGCGCCGTGAAAACGCTCCTTCAATCGAATAAGGCTTGGGATGCATCCGGAAATGCTAATGCGTGGCTGAAGAAGCGCATCAAAATTACGCTGGAAGGCGAAGACCAACTGAAGCTCACAGCTCCGGGGCGTGAAGACGCAGTCTCAATTCTTAATGAAGCACTTGATACCAACATCCCCGATAAGTGGAACCCTGACAAAAACGCTCTGAAGCAACGCCCAGCCCGTAAGAAGAAGGCCTGATGTCACTCACGCCTAATCAACTCAAGACTGAACTTGCTACAGCTATGGATGCTGCTTTTGCTGAGGCCATAATTGATAGTTACGTCGAGATGCAACAACGATTTCTGGCTGGCGACTGGCAGCCAAGTGAGCTCGACGGCGGACGTCTCTGCGAAGCCATCGCTCGTGCGTTTTATCAACTGGATAGTGGAACTATAACGCACAGCCAGTTACCCAAGGAGCTCTGCGAAAAAATCGAAGACGAGAAAAACCTCCGCTCCCACAACCTTAGTCAGCCAGACCGCGTTCACATGACTAAAGCGATCAATCTGGTTTACAAGTTTCGCTCGTCTCGTGGCTCTGTCCATATCTCCCCGCATTACGGTGCTGACTATATGGATTCCATGCTGATGGTCCATGCGGGAAAATGGATTTTGGCGGAATTCTTACGACTTGCATGGACGAAGGATAAAGTTCTAATTGCGGAGACTATTGCTCAGATCGTTCAACTTGAATTCTCATTGATTCATGAGCTTGAGGGCGTTCCCTTGGTGCTTGATGAGAAGGTCAGTGCCCCCGTTGAGATTCTGCTATTGCTCAATCATGCTGACGGGCACAAACTCACGCGCGATCAGTTAACGACTCAATGCAAAAACAATACTCCAGGTGCCGTGTCGGTTGCCATTACTCGATTACTGAAAACCAATGAAATAAGGAATGCCACTAGCGCCGGAGAAATTGCGCTTACTCCAAAGGGCCAGAAGCGTGTCATAGAAAAGATTCTTCCATCTTTCAAGATTTGAAACTCCCTTTCTCATGCCGCTTCTCTGACGCACCGGTGTGCCATCGTATCATTTTTTAGTGCGCGCTCTGCATTTTTAGACCTGCTTCGTAAATTGAGTTTGCGGTTTCAGCGTCGGCAAATATTGCACCGATTCTCTAGAGGCGGCGGGGGGCGGCACTCGAAGTTCTCAGTGGCGCATGTTTTGTACGTCGAGTATGCTGATCGGCAAAGCGGGACGCTGCGTCTCCTTCGATGGAGCTCCTCGATACATAATATTGTTACTATCGGTACAATAGTGCCCATAATATCAATATTTTCCATTAAAAGGCGTTATGCTGCCGCTTGTACTTAAACATATTTAACAGTATTATTATGCCTATTATATTGACTTCATTCTATTAGAGGCACTATTATGCCTTTATGACAGACATATCTTTTATGTCGCCGGGCGAGCTTCAAGCTGTCTTCGGGAAGCAGCTCCAAGAGTTGCGTATAGCGAAGAACCTCGATCAAATCACGACGGCAGAAAAGGCCGGGGTCTCCACTAGAGCGCTCAGGAACCTTGAAGCGGGTCGTGGTTCGAATGTTGAAACGCTCCTGCGAGTCTTGAAAGCTCTTGATTCTCTAGAAGGCCTGCGCTTGCTTGTCCCCAAGGTCACTGTTAGCCCTCTAGCGCTTTTGCATCATTCGGGGGCGACACGTCGGCGTGTGCGTCGTTCAAGCAAAGAGGCTAATCAAGGATGAAAGACATATCAGTCATCGAAGTGCGGATATGGGGACGTACCGTTGGGGCCGTCACCCTTGATCCTAGTCTCGCGTATTACGCATTTGAATACGATCCCGTCTGGAAGAGAACAGGGGCAGAACTAGCTCCACTACATATGCCTGCGAAGGCACCCCGTTCGCTCTACGTCTTTCCGACGCTGCCGGAAGCCACATACTTTCGACTTCCTGCCTTGTTGGCAGACGCTCTGCCGGATGATTTCGGAAATGCTCTTATCGATGCATGGATGGCTCAGCGGGGCATCGAGAAAAGCTCTGTCACAATACTTGACCGTCTCGCGTACATGGGCAAGAGAGGCATGGGGGCGCTGGAGTTTCGACCTGCAAGAGGCGCACATAAGGAAAGTTCAGCCCCCGTCGAGATGAAAGAGCTAGTGGAAGAAGCCAGAAGGCTAGTCCACGGAACTTTCTCTGTTGACCGCGAAGCCAAGGCCGCTCTCGCCAACATCATAAAGGTCGGGACTTCGGCCGGTGGTGCCCGAGCGAAGGCCGTCATTGCCTGGAACCCGAAAACGGACGAAGTGCGCAGTGGACAATTTGATGCCGCTCCCGGATTTGAGCATTGGCTGTTGAAGTTCGATGGCGTCGGCAAAGATAAGGAACTTGGAACGGGTGAGGGCTACGGGCAGATTGAATTTGCCTACTACCTTATGGCCAGAGCCGCAGGTATTCAAATGTCCGAATCGCGCCTGCTGGAAGAGAACGGGCGCGCTCACTTTATGACGAAACGATTTGATCGTGAAGTGATCGATGGCAAAACACGCAAGCACCACCTGCAAACGCTTTGCGCAATCAATCATCTCGATTTTCGCCAGCGTGGAACGCACGACTACGCGCAGCTCTTCATGACCGCCAGCGTGCTGGGCCTCGATGACCGAGCTGTCGATCAGATCTTCCGCCGCATGGCATTCAACGTCATGGCACGCAACTGCGACGATCACACCAAAAACTTTACCTTCCTGTTTCGCCAGGATCAGCCATGGGAACTCGCCCCGGCCTACGACGTGACGCACGCCTACAACCCCAAAGGCGAGTGGACCTATCAGCATCAGATGAGCGTCAATCAAAAATTCGACGACATCTCCAGAGCGGATTTGCTCGCGGTTGCGGATCGTTTCAGTGTCAGAAAGCCCGAGAAGGTTTTAGCCGATGTTCGCGCCGCCATCGACAATTGGTCGCAATTTGCCAGACAAGCCCATTTTTCCCCTGCCCTGCAAGATCGCGTCGCGAAGCATCTGCTTCCGCTATAGATTGCTGGCCAGACTCAGACTGCGGTTGTCAGCTTTGGTCTCTCGCGAAGTAAGAGCATGGCCATCGTGCAAACGATGCGCAGGTTGTGAAACAAACTGAGAACCACTATGCGTACAGAATGGCATCAGAGTGCTATAAATTTATTTGCCCAAAGTCAGTTAATCCATATGGACAGGTCCGCGAATTCCCCAACGAAACGCTTTATGTTTGCGTGACCAATTGCAATCCCGACACTCGTTAAGGTTATATTTTGCATTGCTGACCCAGACCAGCACTCGAACAGCCCAGCCATGTATGGCCGGATTGAGATACACTTCTCCCTGACCTCCGTTTCGCTCATCTTAGACGTTTCGAATAACTGAATAATCTTGGTTTGATCTTCCGAGGACACAGATCGAGACGAGAGCTTTTCGTCTAGAGACTCCTTGTTTAATGCATTCACCTGAATTTTTGATGAATCATTCAGACATTGAATGAAAAAATCCTGATCGAGTCCTATAGCAATACCTCGATCTGTGATCTCTTTCTGATCGAATCCTTTTAGGAATAGCCCTTGATAGGTTGTGCAAAGTATATTCTCAAGCTTTATCCCGCCAATACCAATTGAGGCGCATCCACAGAATTCGAGATGCATGAAGCAGGCCTGATTGGTGACAACTTTCGAAACGAACGGAGAGGCAAACTGGTCGAGGTACTCGCCGAATCGAACGTGATCACCAACGTCATTTTTCTTCGTGTATCTGAATAGGAAAGCTATCGCTAGTGCGGCCAGTTGATTCTCCGTCAGCTTCGGTGCCGTACCTAAAGCTTCATTGAGAACGATCTGGAGAATCCCACGTTTTTCCTGTTTGCTTCTGTCAACTAACAGGTCGATAAGAAGGTCACCGAGATCCTTGTCACCGTTCTTTGCATATTCCTTTTGAACAGTTAACAGCGCGTATTGAAAGTCCGGTTCTTGCGCCTTTCCGAGCCCGGCAGGGGCCTCCTTCTGGAGCTTCGATAGGAACTCTTCAGTGATTTCTTTTGCTCTAGCCGTAGCTAGCTCTGCAGCAGCGCCCGCTAATTTGTAAAAATTTGCATGGAACACATCAAGGGCAACGTCTCGAGCGTCCGAGTAAGAGAGGCCCGCCGTGATTGTGACGTCACCGTTGGCTTGGATCGCGGTGCCATTGCTCGAAATATTCTGCTCCTGAGCGCTATTCAGCATGTCTGTCACGAGAGATGGTACCGATGTTTATGTCGCCGCCTGCCTGCACCCCCACCGACGATTTCGAGACAAACTGTCGTTGCCGATGTGTGCGTTGTTTTTTATTGCCGGCAACGAAAAGCCCAACTAGCGCCGAGAGCGATACCACAGCAGCTAGCCCCGAATCGTACCCCGGCTTGGAGACCACCCATAAAACCGAGATGACAAAAGCGATTCCGGCCAACATTTTCAGATAAACCATCCTGATCTCCTGACCTATGCCAATTGATATGGCGGCATAGATGTTTGTAGATCTGCTTTGTTTCGAGTCTAATACGTCCTAGTCCGGTCGATCTTATAAAACTACGCCGATCGTCGGCAATTCGTTGCTCCCCGGTTCCACACCGCTAGTAAAGATCCTCATATGTCGGCTCGGGTTTACGGATGCACGCTTCCAAACATACGAATTTCGTTGTTGCCCTGGCACTTACGGATGGAGTTCAAATCGCGGCCTATTTCGCAAATCAAAGTTACTGCTTCGACGCAGGCAAATATCGCACGGATTCGCTGGAGGCGGCGGACGGCGACCAGGATTCCGCAAATTTTCGGTGCCGTGAGCTCTCCGGTCGAGTATGCTGATCAGCGAGTAGGGACGCGGTGGCTCCTTCGATGGCAGTTCGCAATGTTTGTACAGGATTTGTACGTACACGCCCGAACGTAGAAGAGAGAGGGTGTTTTGTACAAATCGCGGATTTTTGTACAAAACTTGTAATTTCACTTGGCATTGTGGACTTTTTGTCATTTTGCAAGTTTTAGAAACTATAGATACTTAAAGACTTATCCTGTGGAAAAAGCGTTTCGACTCCCGCCGCCTCCACCATAGATTCTCTATCTCACCTCTCTACGTCGAATTGAGCGGGCTGTTGTGCCCTTATCCCCTGTGGCCCCTCCTCGACTGCGCCGAACCGCTCCGTATAATACGCAGCAGGTCCAGAATGCCATCTCAAACGGAAGCAAGAGAGTCTCCTGTGCAGCGTCCTGCCCGGCAGAATGCGCCGCGGGGTGGCGTGCGGCTGGCTGTGCTCATGAGCCGCTTTCCGGCGGTCTCGCACACCTTCTTTCTGGCGGAGATTCTTGGGCTGCGTGCCGAGGGGTTTTCTATCGAGACGGCTTCGATCAATCCTGCGGATCGTCCGCTTGGCGAGTTGCCGCAGGCAGAGGCGGCCGCGGCGCTGTCGACGGAGTACGTGAAAGCCGATTTCCCTCTGAAAGCACTCCGGCTGGCTGGCCTCGTGCTGCGGCATCCTCGCGTGGTTCTGCGGGGATTGGCGGCGGCACTGCCGATTGCCGAGTGGACTCCGGCGGGGCTGGCTTGGGCGCTTGCTTATGTTGCCGAGGCTTTGCTGGTCGGCGGGTGGATGCGGCGGCGCGGTCTGGGGCATCTGCATGTGCACTTTGCGGGGCCGGTCGGCACGGTCGGCTATCTTGTGTCCAGGGCCTGGGGGGTGCCGTATTCCCTCACTGTGCATGGTCCCAACGAATATTTCGATCTTCGGGAACACCGGCTGCTGGAGAAGTACACCCAAGCGAAGTTTATTTTCTGCATTTCGGATTTCGGCCGGTGGAACTCCATGCGCATCCTTCCACCTGAATCGTGGAGCAAGATTCATGTATGCCGGCTGGGCATTTGGCCGGAGCAATTTCCGCTTTCGCGCCCGCATACCGCCGAAGACCCTGACGGGCCTCACGTTCTTTGCGTGGGCCGTCTGGTGCCGGATAAAGGGCAGCGCGTGCTGCTGGAGGCCGTGCGGCAGTTGTGCGAAGAGGGGCAGAGACTACGGCTAACGCTCGTAGGGAGCGGCGTGGACCGGGTGTCGCTCGAAGCCTATGCACGGGAGCATCGGCTGCCGGTTACATTTGCCGGGGCGCAATCTCATCCGGCGACCCTTGAGAGGGTGCAGGCGGCAGACATTTTTGCCTTGCCGAGTTTTGCCGAGGGCATTCCGGTGGCACTTATGGAGGCGATGGCGGTGGGGCTGCCGTGCATTTCGACCACTGCGTGCGGAATGCCTGAGCTGATCCGCTCGGGCGAGGAAGGCCTGCTGGTTCCACCCGGCGACGTGGCCGCGCTGGCCGGTGCGCTGCGCTCGCTCATGGTGGACCCGGAATTGCGCAGTCGGTTGGGGGCGGCTGGCCGCGCGCGTGTGCTTGCCGACTACAATCTCAAGCTCAACATCCCCCGCCTGGCTGCGGTGTTCGATCAGGCTCTTGGGGCGATTCATGCTGGCCGGGAGAAGGCAGGGTGAGCGCAGCCTCCTGTACCGATGTTTCTGCAGGCGGCGCCGTCGATGTGGCGGTGGTCATTGTTTCCTTCAATACGTGCGCTATTTTGCGGGAATGTCTCGACTCCGTTTTTGCTGAAGCGGCCCAACTGGCTGTTACCGGTGGAGCGATCGAGGTTCACGTGGTGGACAACGATTCGCGCGACGGCTCGGCGGCAATGGTGGAGCGGGAGTTTCCCGCAGTCCGGCTGGTGCGCAGCAAGATCAACCTTGGCTTTGGCGCTGCCAACAACGTCGCCCTGCGCATCATCCTTGATGAGAATCGCGCGCGTTCCATTGTCTTGCTCAACTCGGATGCGTTTCTGCATCCCGGCGCGCTGGCTGCGGCGATCGAGCATATGGAGCGGGAGCCTGATGCAGGCTGCGGCGGTGCGCGGCTGGTCTACCGCGATGGACGCTGGCAGGCCTCGGCGCGGCGCTTCCACTCCATTTTGGATGATGCGCTGGTGGCGAGCGGGTTGGCTGCGGCGTTTCCTCAATCGCGATTCTTTGGCCGTTTCGACCGCACCTGGGCGGACCCGCATGAGGCGGCGCAGAGCGACTGGGTTCCCGGCGCTTTCATGATTTTGCGTCCCGCGGCCCTGCGTGAGACGGGACTTTTCGACGAGCGTTTCTTTCTCTACGACGAGGAGGTCGATCTATGCCGCAGGCTGCACAGTATGGGCTGGCAGGTCTGGTACTGGCCGGACATTGGCGTGACGCATGTGTGCGGCGAATCGTCCCGCACGCTCAAGGCGCTCGATTACTCTTCGCAAGCCGCACAGGTGGTGAAGTGGCGCATGCGCAGCACTTTGCTCTACTATCGCAAACACCATGGCGGCAAGGCCCGCCTGGCCATGTGGATGGAGTTGGCTCACTATGCCGTCATCCGGGCGCGCAACCGTTTCAGCCGCGTACCGGAAAGACGCATGAGGGCGCAGCGTTCCGTCACCATGGCCGCGCTGATGCGCGAAGCCTGGCGTGAGACGGATGGCGGGCGGATTTCGCCACCGCGGCCATGGTAGAAAGCAATATGACGACAAAGCGGCAGATGAAGGCCTTTGCCTCCGCAGCCTTGTGCGGATGGTTGCGCATGTCGAGTGCAATGCGGCAGAGTGCGGCGCGTCTATGGCATCATGCTTTGCTGGCTTCCAGCCTGCGATTTCGCTTGCCTGGTTCCGTGGTCGTCCTGGGCAGAGCGTATGTCTTCGGCACCGGCGCGGTGCGCTTCGGCGAGGATGCGTTGCTTTATCCGCATGTGCATCTGGAGACGCAGGACTCCGCCGAGATTTTTTTCGGAGATAGTGTCGTGCTGTCGCGCGGGGTGCATGTGGTGGCGATGGCGGGCATCCGTATCGGCCGGGGAACCATGATTGGCGAGTACTCCAGCATTCGCGATGCAAACCACCTGCGAGAGCCTGGACGCGCCTTGCGGGAATCCGGATATGAGGCGCAGCCCATCGTGATTGGCGACGATGTCTGGATCGGGCGTGGGGTTGCAATTCTGCGCGGCGTTACGGTGGGCGATGGTGCGACTGTTGGCGCGAATGCCGTGGTGACACACGATGTGCCCGCGGGCGTCGTTGTCGGCGGAGTGCCTGCGCGCCCACTGTCGCGCGGCTGAACCCGCTGTTTATGGCGCGAATAGGCGGGCCTGGCTCAGGTAGCTGAGGCCGGTTGAGGTTCCGTCTTGATCATTCGGTGCGAGGCTCGCTGTTACGATGTCGAAAATGCCTTTTCTATCGAGGATGGATGCCGGGGATGCGCGGCGTGCAAAATGGCCGGGCCTCGGCCTCATCTTGTTGCTGGTCGTCGCTTTGTTGCTGAGCCGTCTTCTGCGTCCGAAGGCGGTCGAGGGGCAGTTCGCCGGGAGCGGTGCAATCGAGGTCATGCTGACCGGCAAGGTTGTGCATCCGGCGGTGCAGCGTTTTGGCATGAATCTGGGCGATCAGGATTTCTACGATTCGGGCCAAATGCTGCGCAATCTTGTCTTTCGCAATCCCGGATTCGAAGGGGCGCATGAGCGGAGCAT
>JAATGG010000111.1 GCA_015654835.1 Terriglobales bacterium | reverse complement strand
TGCGGCAGCCACCAGTTCCGTCTCCTCCAAAATGACCTCGCTGGCCCATCGCTCCGAAGAAATCGGCAAGGTGGTCAACGTCATTCAGGAGATCAGCGAACAGACCAACCTGCTCGCTTTGAATGCGGCCATTGAGGCAGCCCGCGCCGGCGAACACGGCCGCGGTTTCGCCGTTGTGGCTGGAGAAGTTCGCCGCCTGGCTGAACGCACCAAGGGCGCTACGGAAGAAATTTCCGGCACCATCCGCAGCATTCAGGAAGAAACCCGCGCCACCCTGCAGGTGATGGAAGACAGCCGCACGGCGGTTGAAACCGGCCTCGGTGAAACGACCCGGGCCCGCAAGAGCCTCGAAGCCATCATCGAGTCGTCCAAGCAGGTGGAGCACCAGATTCACCTGATCGCCACCGCGGCCACTCAGCAGACGTCCGCTTCCAGCGAAATCGCCGAGTCCGCCGGCCAGATCTCGCAACTGGCCGTGCAAAACTCGCAGGGCGCCACAGAGACGGTCGAAGCCCTCAAGAACCTCGCCTCCCTGGCCAGCGATCTTGATGGCATGATCCGCCAGTTCCGGCTCGAAGAAGACAGGCAGTTGGGCAGCTTCTTGGGCGGTAAGGGCCAGGCGACGTACCAGAACGCGCTGCTGCCGGCCCGCTCCTGAGCTCGCACCACTTTACTTGAACCTCGCTTCACTAACCTGAACTTGGATTCACTTTTGATGGCTCGCCGGGGATTGATCCGGCGAGCCATCCTTTTTTCAATCCGCCGCGGAGCAAGTGCCGAATTCCACTTCCCGGTACAATAAGCAGGTGAGCAAACTTTCCCCACCCACGCCTCCAACCGTGGGCTTTATTTCGTTAGGCTGCCCCAAAAACCTCGTCGATTCCGAGGTCATGATGGGCCTGCTCGATCGCGCCGGTGCGCGCCTGACCGTACGTCCCGAAGAAGCCGAGATCCTGGTCGTCAACACCTGCAGCTTTATCGACACCGCCAAGCAGGAGTCGGTCGACACCATCCTCGAAATGGCTCGTCTCAAGACCGAGGGCCGCGCCACCAAACTGATCGTTACGGGCTGCCTGGTTGAGCGCTATCGCGACGAAATCCGCAAGAGCATTCCTGAAGTGGATGCCGTGGTAGGCACCGGCGAGTTGGAGTCCATTCTCGAAGCTGCCGGCATCGCGCCCCCACCGGCTGCGACGCCCTCGCCCTTCAACATTCTCGCCGGCAACAGCCACGCCGATGCCCGCTCCAGCCAGGAGTCTCTCGCCGGCACCCACAAAGCGGATGCCGCGGCATCGGAAGAGATCAATTTTCGCCCCGAAGGCGATCTGCGCGAACAGCAAGGCCGTTTCCGCCGCGATGACTGGCAAGGCGCCGCGCACCTGCTGCCGACCTATCTCTACGACGAAACGACGCCCCGCCTGCTCGCCACCGGCCGAACCTCCGCCTATATCAAGATTGCCGAGGGATGCGATCACCCGTGCAGCTTCTGCGTCATCCCCAATCTGCGTGGCAAGTTCCGCTCTCGCCGTTTTGAGTCGGTCGTCGCCGAGGCGCGGCAGCTTGTCGCCCGCGGCGTGCAAGAGATCACCCTCATCGGCCAGGACACGACCTGCTATGGCGAAGATCTCGGCATCAAAGACGGCCTCGCCCAACTGCTGGACGCTTTGGCGGCCATTCCCGGCCTGCGCTGGCTGCGCTTTCTTTACGCCTATCCGAACCGCATCACCAGCCGGCTGCTGGAGACCATCGCCAGGCACGACAATATCTGCAAATACCTCGATGTCCCGCTGCAACATGCCTCACCCGCGGTCCTCAAAACCATGAAGCGCGGTGCCGGCGCCGACATCTTTCTCAAGACGCTCGACAAGATCCGCGCGGCGGTCCCCGGCATCGCCCTCCGCACCTCCTTCATCGTCGGCTTTCCCGGCGAGTCGCCCAGCGATTTTGAGGTTCTGGAGCAGTTCATCGGCGAGGCGAAGTTCGACTGGCTCGGCGTCTTCAATTATTCCGACGAAGAAGGCTCAGGCGCATTCTCACTCGACGCCAAAGTCCCCAAGCGCACCATCGAAGCCCGCAAGCGCCGGCTGATGAAGTTGCAGCAGTCCATCAGCAAACGCGCCAAGCAGCAATGGGTGGGCCGCGAGCTTGTCCTCCTCGCCGAAGGCGAAAGCGAAGAGACGCCGCTTCTGTGGGAAGGTCGCACCCAGTTCCACGCACCGGAGATCGACGGCAAGGTCTACATTAACGATTTCGGAGAGTTGGAAACCCTGGAACCCGGCCGCTTCTACAAGGCCGAAATCACCGAAGCCCACGAGTACGACGTAGTCGCCCGCGTTCTCTCCGGCCCGCTCTAGGATCGGCTGACTGGCAACACAGGACTGGCTCCATCGCGACCGGCTCCATCGACTCTCCTGCATCCACACCGTCGTTCCTTGTACCATAATCATGAGCTGCTGCTTTCAGGCAGGAACAAGTGCAATGGCAACTGCAAAGAAAAAATCCGCAAACCTGCTTCGCTGCCCCACCTGCGGCATGTTGGTCCGCCGCAAAGACGAGGACTACCCGTTCTGCAGTGACCGCTGCCGCAAAATCGATCTCGGCAAGTGGGCTATGGGCGTTTACAAGATCAGTTCACCCGTCCTCGACCCCGAGGTCCTCGAAGACCTTGGCGGCCTGAGCGGCGGTGGCCGTAACCGGGAGTCGGACGATGAATAGCCCCACCGCAACCGTGGCCTCAACTCCCGCCACCCGCAAGACCCTTTGGGCCTGGACCGTGGCCACCTTCTTCGGCGCGGGCCTCGGCAAGCCCGGACCCGGAACCTGGGGTTCGGTCGCCGCTGTGCTTCTCTGGGCAGCCTATGCCTGGGGCGCGCATCCCGCTCCGCAGACGCTTTTTCTGGTCCTGCTCTGCGGCATCGCCGTCTCCATCGTTCTGGGCGTCCCGGCGGCCACCATCGCCGCGCGCGAAAGTGGCCGGCACGATCCCGGTTTCGTGGTCGTTGACGAGGTTGCCGGCCAGTGGATCGCCCTGCTCGGCAGCCACGCCAACTGGCGCCATGCCCTCATCGCCCTGGTCCTGTTCCGGCTCTTCGACATCACCAAGCCCTTCCCTGCCCGCCAGCTCGAAAGCCTGCCCGCCGGCTGGGGCATCGTCTTCGACGACGTGGCCGCGGGGTTGTATGCTTGGGGTGTCGCCTCTTTGTTGCATCTATGGATATAACGCTATGCCCCGTTCCCGTCCCCAATCCGTTCAGCCGCCGCCCGAGCCCCGCATTGACGCGGTAACGCCCGCAGCCGCCCTGCCCCTGGGAGAAGTGGAACTCGGAGGCGCGAATCTCGGTCCGCTGGCCTTCGGTCCGCCCGCTGTCCTGGTGGATGGCAGCCCGGCTCATGTGCTCATGAGCCGTTCCAGCCGCCTCGCTCTTCGTGTCCCCGAGCTTGCTTCCACCGGTCTCGTTGAAGTCCGCAGTCCTTCCGGCGCCAGCAATTCAATTCCCCTGCGCGTAGCCCGCGAACTGACCTCCGGCCTGCATCCGGTCACCAGTCCCGCGGTGAGCCGCTCGGGCATGATTTACGCCACCATTTCCGGGGCTCGCGGCAAGCAGACCCCGGTTTCGGTCGTGCGGGTGAGCCCCGATGGCCGCGGCACGCCTTTCGTCACCGGCATTCTCAATGCGACCGGGCTGGCCTTCAATCCGGAGGGCGACCTGTTTGTCACCTCGCGCGCCGAGGGCAATGTGTATCGCGTCGATGCCGCCGGGGAATCGACGGTCTACGCCGAAGGAATGGGCGTAGCCACCGGCGCAGCCTTCGACTCCGAAGGAAATCTCTTCGTGGGCGACCGCAGCGGAACCGTCTTCAAGATCAATCCCGAGCGGCAAATCTTCGTCCATGCCACCCTGGAGCCCAGCATCTCGGCCTATCACCTGGCGGTCGGCACTGGGGGAACCTTATTCGTCACCGGCCCCACGCTTTCCTCCAACGACGCCATATGGGCCATCGAGCCGAACGGCGACACGCGGGTCTGGTATCGCGGCCTGGGCCGTCCCCAGGGACTCGCCGTCTCCAAGGAGGGCGACATCTACGTGGCCGCCTGTGTCCGCGGGCGCCGTGGCATTGTCCGGGTCACGCCCCAGGGCGAAGCTTCCCTCGTTCTGTCCGGCTCCAGTCTCGTCGGCTTGGCCTTCTCGCCTCTCGGAACCGTTGTCCTGGCCACCAACCAGGCCGTTTATGATGTGGATTTGGGAGTCGAAGGACTGATGCTGTTCTAGCTTTTGCTTCCGGCTGGTTCCGCGGCAGCGTCTGCCGCATCAGGAAGAAGGGTCGCAGGTTCTCGTTCCGCGGCATCAACACCGGGAACCAAGATCTTTCTTGCCTGAAGCACCCAAGCGAGTGGCTATGGCAATTTCGGAATTGCTGTAGACCGAAAGCACACACGTAAGCGGCTTTTTCTCAAGAAAAGCCACCTTTTACTGCTCTCAAAAAGTCTGCATGTATTCCGAAAATGCTTTAGGAGCTGGAAGCTACACATGAAATCCGAAATCATCGCCGTCGGCTCCGAGATGCTCACCCCGTACCGGCAAGACACCAATTCCCTTTATCTCACTGAGAAACTCAACGAGATCGGCGTCACCGTCGCCTTCAAGACCATCGTCGGCGATCGTCCTAAAGATCTTGCCTCCGCCATCCGCACGGCGCTTGCCCGCGCCGACATTCTGGCCATCATGGGCGGCCTCGGCCCCACCGAAGACGATCTCACCCGCGAAGCGGTGGCCCAGGTGCTCTCTCTCACCCTGCGCCGGGACGCCGACCTGATTACCTCGCTCCACGCGCGCGCGGTCGCCTGGCGCATTCCCATGCCCGACAACAACCTCAAGCAGGCTGACGTCATCGAGACCGCCACCGTGCTGCCCAACATCAACGGGAGCGCCGTGGGCCAGTGGCTCGACACCATCTATGCCGGCTATCGCAAGCTCATCATGTTGTTGCCGGGGCCGCCCAGCGAGTGCCGCCCGCTCTTCGACGCCGAGTGCCTGCCCCGCCTGCGCGAGGCCCTGCCCCCGCGTTTCATCGCCAAGCGGACCCTCAAAGCAGCCATGATTCCCGAGTCCCAGGCCGACAAGCTGCTCGCCCCCATCTATTCGACCTATACCGATGTCGAAACCACCATCCTCGCCCACGCCGGCGACATCCAGCTCACCTTGCTCTGCTCCAAGAGTTCTCTTGAGGCCGCACAGCAGCGTGTGGACGAGTTGGCGGGCCGCATGGAAGAGGCGCTCGAAGACTGGTTCTACTCCTCGCAGGGCGACACGCTTGAGCAGATCGTCCTCTACTATCTCGGACTTCGCCAGGCCACTCTCGCAGTCGCCGAAAGCTGCACCGGCGGCATGGTCGCCCAGCGCATCACCGCCGTCCCCGGCAGCTCGCGCTCGTTTCTCGGCGGCGCCGTCGTCTATTCCAACCAGCTCAAGATCGCCTTTGCCAATGTCGCGCCTGAAATCATTTCCCAGCACGGCGCCGTCTCTGAGGAAGTTGCCAAAGCTCTCGCCTTGGGCATCCGCCAGCGCACCGGAGCCACCATCGGCCTCGGCATCACCGGCGTTGCCGGTCCCGGCGGCGGCACCGAGACAAAGCCGGTGGGCCTGGTCTACATCGCCGTCTCCGACGCCCAGAAGACCGAGTGTACCGAGCGAAATTTCCGCGGTCCCCGGGGCCGTGTAAGAGAATGGGCAAGCCAGCAGGCTCTCGACCTGATCCGCAGGCGCCTCATGTAGCTCGTCATCCCAGATGCCTCGCGCTCTGCCTGACTCCCGCGAGAAAAGAACGATTTTCTCGCCTTCTTCATTCCCCAATGTCCTGTATGCGGCAGATTTGATCCCACTTGGCGTACAATCTTGAGATAAAAGATCGCTCTACACGCGACTGTCTACCGAATGTCCCTCTACGGGACTGCCGTGGTTTCATGTACGACGGGCATGTTTGACTTTCTGTCTCCGTTCGTTGCCTTCCGGGCCCTATAACTTCAAGTTGTGGCGAGGAACAGAATGCTTGAAAACAGCGTCGGTCTGCGTGTATTGGTCGTCGACGACGAATGCCTCATTGCCGACACTCTGGCCCTTATTCTCAATCGAAAGGGATTCGAGACCACTGCTGTCTACAGCGGTGAAAAGGCGGTCGAAGTCGCGATCGCCCTGAAGCCCGACGTCTTGATCAGCGATGTCATCATGAAAGGCATTACCGGGATCGAGGCCGCCATCCGCATCTCGGCGACTCTCCCTGCCTGCCGGGTCATTCTGTTTTCAGGAAACGCGGCCACCAACGATCTGCTCGCAGGCGCCGAATCGAAGGGGCACCATTTCGAGATGCTGGCCAAACCGGTTCATCCGCAGGCTCTGCTCGACCGCCTGACCGCCGCCCGAAAAGCGTCTTAACGCAAATACAAAATATCTCTGGATCTGCAAAGGCCTCGCGGGTTGAGGGTCTGATGCTGTCAGTTCGAGCAGGCATCGTTGCGTGCTCGAAAGACGGCGTTCTGCCGCAGCGTGAACTTCCCCGCGGCTTCCGAGCCTGCCTTGCAACTTTCGCACCTGGAAGCGCCGCAACGGCGTCCAATGATAGGAAGCGCCCTCCAAGGAGCCTGAATAGGTTGATCATCCGCAACTTTGAGTATCTGCTGGCCTTGAATAAGGAGAAGCATTTTGCCCGCGCTGCGACCTCTTGCAGGGTTTCGCAACCCACCCTCTCGGCCGGCATCAAGCAACTCGAAGAAGACATGGACGTGCGCATCGTCAACCGCGGACAGCGCTTTGAAGGGTTCACGCCCGAGGGTGAGCGCGTGCTCGCCTGGGCGCAGCAAATGATGGAAGATTGCATGCGCCTCAAGCAGGAATTGCATGGCCTTCGCGGCTCGGGGCTGCAAGGCCCGTTCCGCCTGGGCATGTTGCCGGCCACCTCCGCGCTGGCGTCCATCTTGAGCGTCGCCTTTGCCGAAAAGTTTCCCGGCCTGCAAATCTCGATCGAAACCAGCGACGCGGCACGCCTCCTGCAGTCGGTCCGCCAAGGCGAATTGGATGTAGCCCTGATGTATCTGGACGAAACGCCGGGCGAAGGTCTGGACGCATACGCGCTCTATCGCGAGCGCATGTTTCTTTTTACCGCCGCCGGCATCGGCGATCGTCGCGCCACATGGGCCGAGGCCGCCTCTCTGCCCCTCTGCCTTCTACGGTCCTCGTTGCCTCGCGCCGCAGAGGCTAAGTTGGAAAAAGCCGCCAAGACCACTTACACGGATTCGCCTGCCGTGCTGGCCGCGCATGTAGCTTCCGGCCGCTGGTCCACGGTGCTTCCGCAATCGCTCGCCACCATGCTCCCCAAAACGCCAGCCCTGCAAGCCGTCGCCATCGCCAAGCCAGCCGAACAGGCCAACGTCGGATTCGTCACCGTCAAAAGCAATCCTCTTCCGGCAGCCGCCCATGCCCTCATGGAGATGGCTCACTCCCCGGAAATGGTGACGGCGATTCGTGCCATGCTGGCGGTCTACGAAGCGTATGTTCCGCGAGCTATAGCAATTTCGGAATTGGTGTAAATCGAAAGCACCCATTTGAGTGGCTTTTTTCTCAAGGAAAAGCCACCTTTCACTGCTCTCAAAAAAGTCTGCGTGTATTCCGAAAATGCTCTAAGTCAAATGGAAACGCTCGCCACCTGATAGCTTTTTTCCGGCGGCCTCGCGCTCGCCGTCCTCTTACGATCTCAATAGAGAATCCCTATCGGCCAATCGGAATTTCCTGTTTGATTCGTCCTCTGCAGAATGCGATCTTAATGAAGTTATGTCGCTCAGCACCGTCGAACAACCAAGTTATCCATCGAATCAAGCTCTTATCCTCCAGGAATTGGAGCGCACGCTCGCCGCGGTCAGTCACGAGGAAATCGCCTCTGCGCAGCGCATGTTGCTGGATGCCGAGCGCGTATTCGTCATGGGTGCCGGACGCAGCGGCCTTGCGCTGAAGATGGTCGCGATGCGCCTCATGCATCTCGGCCTCAATGTGCACGTCGTCGGCGAAGTGACCGCGCCCGCCATCGGTCCCGGCGATGTGTTGCTGGTCGCCTCGGGATCGGGCACCACGGCAAGCGTTGTCCACGCTGCAGAGGTGGCCGGCAGGGTCGGCGCGCAAGTGGTCGTCCTCACCACCGCGCGCGAGTCGGAGCTTGCGCGCCTTGCGGAAAGTTTGGTCGTCATTCCCGCCGCAACCAAGCAGGATCACGGTGAAACCAGGTCCCGGCAATATGCGGGTGCGCTCTTCGAGCAGTGCGCGCTGCTGGTCATGGATGCAATGTTTCAAGGCATGTGGCGCGAACGCGGCGAGAGCGCCGAAGAGTTATGGAAGCGCCACGCAAACCTGGAGTAAGTGGGTTTGCCTCACAACAGAATCGGAACCTGCCCAACCCATCGGCGGAGTTCTCGCTTCGGCTGGTTCCCCTGGCCGAACTTCCCCAACGGTAAGAAATGGAGCACAAGATGAAATTGCAAGTGGCAATCGATCTGCTTTCGACAGCGGATGCGCTGACGTTGTTGAACAAGGTAGCGGAATACGTGGACGTGATTGAGTTAGGAACGCCGCTGATCAAGCAGCAGGGACTTAGTGTGGTGACCAACGTCAAGGCCGCCTATCCTGACAAGCTGGTCTTTGCCGACATGAAGACCATGGATGCCGGCGAGTTGGAAGCCGACCTGGCCTTCAAGGCTGGCGCGGATATCATGACCGTGCTCGCCTCGGCGGGCGACAGCACTATTGCCGGCGCAGTCAAGGCAGGCAAAGCTCACGGCAAGTCCGTCGTCGCCGACATGATCGGTGTCGCCGACGAGGCCACCCGCCTCAAGGAACTGAAGGCTCCCGGCGTAAGCTGGGTCGAGTTGCACGCGGGCCTCGATGAGCAGGCGCAGGCTGGCTACTCGATCGAGAAGCTGCTTGAAGCAGGCCGCAATGCCAACGTTCCGTTCTCCGTTGCCGGCGGCATCAACACCGACCGCATCGAAGGCGTCGAGTCTGCCGGTGCCACCATCGCCGTAGCGGGCGCGGCCATCTACGGAGCAAAAGACCCGGCTGCCGCCGCCAGGAACCTGCGCGCCAAGATCAAAAATTTGGGATAATCGCGAACCTGCGCTTCATCTTGTATCTTTCCCCTGCCATACCCTCCCACAATTGCAGGTGCCCCACCTTCGCTGCGGTTCATCGCGCCACGAGGGTGGGGATTTTTCTGCCCTCCTTTCGCGCACTCTCGCACTCACAGGCTCGAAACATTGACTCACTCCCGCCCACTCTGCAAAACTTCGCACATGCGATACAGCGGCAAGGTGGAATACGCCGAAGCCCGGAAGATCCGCGCACGCAACACGCGCATCTACCGGACGGCGCACTGGCCTATCTGGATCTGGGTTTTCTTTCTCGCACCCGGCCCCCTGACATTCAGTCTCTTCGCCCACGGTTTTAGTTGGGCTAACTCCGCATGGCTTGCGGCTGTGCTGATCGGCACCGGCATCGCCGGGCTGCGCGGGCAAATGCCCGGCGTCGAGCCGCGGCCCTACATCCTCCGCTTCGACGAGGACAAGCCCAACCCGCTCTACCGCAAGGTTTGCTACACCTTTGCCTGGAACGCGGTGCTCAACTTCGCCCTGCTCAACCTCGCCGGCCTCATCATCGCGTCGGTCACCGGCATCTGGTATATGAGCCAGCTCTACCACTACGCCTACCTGCCTCTGTGCGCGTTCATTCTGCTGCTCGGCGCGGCGGGTCTGTTGCCCCGCGTAGGCCGCTCCACCAAGGGCGAAGGCACCGAGCGCCGCTACTTCTACGGCTCCGTGTGGGCTGTCACCATTGCGCAGACCATCCTGCTCATTCTCTGGAAGGCTCTGCCCTCTGATCTCGCCCACTCCCGCACCGGCAGCATCATCAAGCTGTCTGTCTATGCCGCTGCGCTGCTCGTCATGGGCCTCGCAGCCTGGCGTGGAGCGTTGCCCCGCACACGTCCCATCGTGCCCGGCGAAGTCATGGTCGACTAAAAAATCCGAAGGCCGGTCCGCAGCCCATCCGCGAGCCGGCCTTCGAACCCTCTGCAATCGTCTCCTCGATATCTCCATACCTGTTAAACTCTCTCGTTATGCCCCTTGCATCACTTTGGATCGTTTTTGCCGCTTACCTGCTCGGGTCTATCCCCACGGGATACTTGTTGATTCGCGTCTTCCGCAAGCAGGACATTCGCACCGTCGGCAGCGGCAATATCGGCGCCACCAACGTTCTCCGCTCCGGCGGCAAGGGACTTGGCGCAGCGACCTTCGCCCTCGACACGCTCAAGGGTGCCGCAGCCGTGCTGCTGGGCGCCCTCGTAGCGGCCCCGCTGCTCCCCGGCGTGCCGCAGCGCAATGTCGAAGCTCTCGCGGCCCTCTGCGCCGTCCTTGGCCACATCTTTCCTGTCTGGCTCCATTTCCGCGGCGGCAAAGGCGTAGCCACCGGCTTCGGCGTCTTTCTCGTTGCGGCTCCCCCCGCGGCCCTGGCCGCCATCGCCGTTTTCTTTGTGGTCACGGCGATCACGCGTTATGTCTCGCTGGCCTCGATCCTCGGCGCCGCCAGCTTTCCTGTCTTTGCCTGGCTCATGACCCGCGGCGAACGTCCCGCCTTCTTCATCGCGGTCCAGGCCGCCGTTGCACTGCTCATCATCGTCAAACACCACCCCAACATCCGCCGGCTGCTGGATGGCACTGAAAACCGTATTGGAGCAAGCAAGACCGCATGACTCATCCCCTGAACACCTCCGCCACTTCCGTCACCACCCCTAAAATCGCCGTCTTAGGTTCCGGAGCCTGGGGAACCGCCATCGCCCTCTCCCTCGCCCGTGCGGACCGTCCCATCACTCTCTGGGCTCATAGTCCCGCTGCTGCCGCCGAGATCGTCGAAGCCGGCGAAAACCTGCAGTTTCTTCCCGGCTTTCCGCTTCCCTCCTCCATCACCATTACCGGCAGTGAGGCCGCTGTTTCCGAGGCGGACATCGTCGTCTCCGTGGTTCCCTCGGAGTTTCTCCGCCTCACCCTCGCCCGTCTTCGCCCCCATCTGCACGCCGGGCAAATCCTGGTGAGCGCCACCAAGGGCGTCGAGAACGGCACCTTCCTGCGCATGACGCAGGTCATCGCATCGAGCCTGGCCGAAGCCGGACTGAC
>JAATGG010000113.1 GCA_015654835.1 Terriglobales bacterium | reverse complement strand
GCGAGTCATCACCCAGCAGCCCTTGTTCTTGCCCTCGGTCTCGAAGTAGAGAACGCCTGTCTGCTTCAACTGCTCAAAGGCCAGGTCCCAGAATTTGAGGTGCAGAATTTCGCTTTCGCGCGGCAGAAAGTCGTACTCGATATCGAGCCGCAGCATGGTTTCGAGATGGCGGCGCAGCACGGCGGTCGAGATCAGCTCGGCAACTTCGGCGGTATCGTTCCCACCCTGCTCGATCTCGTGCAGGGCCGCGTAACGAAGCTTTTTACGCGCGGCGTTCTCTTCTTCACTGCCCTGCTCGTACCACTGCGACGTACGGGCGTAGAGGTCCCAGCAGTAGTAGTCGATGCGCTGGCGTTTTTGCTTGAGTTCGTCGAGCAGTGTGCGCACGTCGGCCAGCGACTTGCCTTCCAGATGCTGGAAGCCCACCACCACATCGGCCACCTGCACGCCGGTGTTGTCGATGTAGTTCTGCACGTCGACTTTTTGGCCTGCTGCGCGCAACAGGCGCACGAACGTGTCGCCGAGAATCGCGTTGCGCAGATGGCCGACATGGGCGGCCTTGTTGGGATTGATGCTGGTGTGCTCCACCAGCGAATGCACACCGTTCGACGGCGATGCGATGGCGGCAATGGCAGTAGCACGCGCACCGGCAGAGCGGTCGAGGCGGGCATTGATGTAGCCGGCGCCGGCAACCTCGAATCCGGCAAAGCCTTCGAAGGTGCCGAGAGCCGCTACGATCTCCTGTGCGATGATTTTGGGAGCTTTGCGCAGTTTGCGAGCCAGTTCGAAAGCGAGGGGGGTCGCCAGTTCGCCGAACCGCAGGTCGGGCGGGATTTCGAGCGGAATGGTGTCGAGTTCAAGGTTGTAACTGGTCAGCAAGACACTCCGAAGATGTGCTGCGAGCCTTCGTTGCAGTTCCAAATACACGTCGCGATGCCTCAAAAATCCTTGATTTTCAAGGGCGATTCTAACAGAGAGGCGCGGAGAGCGGGGTTTGACGCACCTTGCACGGGGCCATAAGATTAGAGCGTAGATTGCCTGACGATTCCTGCCTGCCGACAGGGTGAGAATTCAAGCAATATCCCACTCATGGCCAACCTGACTCCGAATTCAGCTCGTTTTTATCTGACCACGCCGATTTATTACGTGAACGCGCGGCCGCACCTGGGCCACGCTTACTCCACCATCGTGTGTGACGCGATTGCACGGCGCAAGCGGGCGCTGGGTATCGATACCTGGTTCCTCACCGGCACCGACGAGCACGGCCAGAAGATCGAGCGCTCCGCCAAGCTGGCCGGGCGCACGCCCGAGGAGTTTGCCACCGCCATTGCGGGCGAATTTCGCGCGCTGTGGGAGCGGTTGGGCATCAGCAACGACGACTTTATCCGCACCACCGAAGAGCGCCACAGACGCGGCGTGCAGAAGCTGTTTGCCGCCCTGCGCGACAAGGGCTTTATCTACAAGGGTTCGTATACCGGGCAATATTGCGTCTACGACGAGCTTTATGTGGATGGCCTGCCCGGCACGCCGTGCCCCGATTGCGGCCGCGTGACCGAGACGGTGAGCGAGGAAAACTACTTCTTCAAGCTGTCGGCCTTCGAGCACAAGCTGCTGGAGTTTTACGAGGCGAATCCCGACTTCATGGGGCCGGAGTCCACACGGCGCGAGGTAATGTCGTTTGTGCGCGGCGGGCTCAAAGACCTGTCGGTGAGCCGCACCAGTTTTTCCTGGGGCATTCCCGTTCCGGGCGATGAAAAGCACGTCGTCTACGTGTGGCTGGATGCACTGGCCAACTACATGACGGCAATCGGCTACGGATCGGACGATCCGGTGGATCAGGCGCGCTTTGCCAAGTTCTGGCCGGCGGACCTGCACCTGATCGGCAAGGAAATCAGCCGCTTCCATTGCGTCTATTGGCCGGCATTTCTCATGGCCGCCGGCATTCCTCTGCCGCGCTCGGTCAAGGCCAATGGCTGGCTGATGTTCGAGCAGAGCAAGATGTCGAAGTCGCGCGGCAACATTGTCCGCGCGGAAACCGTGCACGAGGTGCTGGGCGCCGACGCGCTGCGCTATTTCCTGCTGCGGGAGATTCCTTTTGGCCAGGATGGCAGTTTCAGCTTCGACGCGCTGGTACAACGCTATAACGGTGACCTGGCCAACGGCTATGGCAACCTGGTGAGCCGTGTCGTGAACATGGTGCACAAATATTTTGGCGGCGTGGTGCCCGAGGCCGGCGCGGATACTCCGGCCGAGACGGCGCTGCGTGCCACTGCGAACCGGACTCTGGCCGAATTCGGCCCTGCTTTCGATGAATTGAATTTTGCCGATGCGCTGAAGTCGCTGTGGCTGCTGGTCGCCGAGACCGATGGCTACCTGACGGCCAATGCCCCCTGGAAGCGTCCCGCGGACCGCTCCGAAGCCGACCATGCGCTGCTGCAGGCGCGGGTGCTGGCAACGGCTGCGGAGGCAATTCGCATCATAACGGGGCTGGTCTATCCCATTCTGCCGGAGTCGGCGGCCAAGGTTTGGCGGCAACTCGGGCTGGGCGAGATGCAGGACGCGGCAAAGCACGGCTTTTTAACAGATCTCGCGTGGGGCGGATTGAAGGCGGGGACCCGGTTCAACGAACCCGCGCCGCTGTTTCCCCGCGCGGAAAAGGACGCAATCGACCGTATGCAAAATCTTGAAGACGAGAACAACCGGACCGCGGTAGAAGCAGCAAGCAGAAACAAGGCCATTGCTCCCTCGCCGGCCACAGCGGCCCCCTCGGTCAATCCCACCACGGCGACCAATACCGCGGATGCGCGGGCAAACGATGCATTGACGCCCACCACCGCCGTCTCGCACGACTCCACGAAGCCGGTTGAAACGGCTCAGGTGCATCAGGTACCCGCGGAACTGGCCAGCAGCAGGCTCAGCAGCACACCGGTCTCCGCACCGGCCGGCGCTCCCCTGCATCCAGACGAACACAAGCCGGACCCTTCGGCGGCGCCGCAGCAGCCGGCGCAGATCACAATTGACGACTTCACGAAGGTGGAGCTGCGCGTGGCGCAAGTTCTCGTCGCAGAACGCGTTCCGAAGGCGGATAAGCTGTTGCGGCTGGAAGTGGACCTGGGTTATGAAAAGCGGCTGATTCTCGCCGGCATCGCGCAGTTCTACGAGCCGGAACAGCTGACTGCCCGCAAGATCGTGATCGTGGCAAACCAGGCTCCGCGCAAAATGCGGCAGCGGGAGTCAAACGGCTGGTTGCTGGCCGCCTCGCTGCCCGACACCG
>JAATGG010000083.1 GCA_015654835.1 Terriglobales bacterium | reverse complement strand
CCGGTTTGTTGACCTCGATGATGCTGCTAAACACCTCGTGGCTGGTGCGCTTGCCAAGCTCGGTCTTGGGCTTCTCGATCTCGACGCCCTTGCGGCCGATCACGATACCCGGACGAGCGGTGCGGATCAAGACGCGTAGCTTGTTGCCAGGCCGCTCGATCTCTACCGAGCTGACGCCCGCAGCCTTCAGCTTCTCTTTCAGTTCGGCCCGGAGCTTGACATCCTCAATCAGGAGCTTGTCATAGTCGCGCTCAGAGAACCAGCGCGAACGCCACGGCTTGTTCACTCCCAGCCGGAATCCGTAAGGATGGACTTTCTGTCCCATACTCTTTTCCTCAAACCCTCTAGGCCTTCTTGCTGGCCTTTTTCTTGGTTGCCTTCGGTGCCTTGGCCGATACTTCAGCCTTGGTCACGAGACCGGCGGATGCTTCGCGCTCGGCCACCGAAATCACAATGTGCGCCAGCCTGCGCTGATAGCGATACGCGCGGCCCATCGGGGCAGGGCGGATGCGCTTCATGCGAGGTCCGTCGTTGGCCAGGGCCGACTTGACGTAGAGGTTATCCACATCGAGATCGGTGCCCTGCTCGCCGGACACATACTTGGCGTTGTCGACCGCCGAGGTCAACAGCTTGTGGATCACCGGGGCAATACGCTTTTTGGTGAAGGCAGCCGTCTCCAGCGCCTCCTGAACCCCGCGACCCTTGATCAGATCGAGCACCAGCCGCGCTTTTTGCGGCGATACGCGCTGAAACTTGGCCTCGGCCCGGTATTCTTTTGTCTCGACTGCCATTGGTATGCCTTCCTCAATCTCTTTGCGCTCCGGGGCCGGTAACCGGGTCCCGGAACGCTAATCTCTCTCGCTTACCGCGGCTTGGCGCTGGATTCAGCCTTGCCGCTCGCGGTGTGTCCCTTAAAAGTGCGGGTCGGGGCAAACTCGCCCAGTTTGTGGCCCACCATGTTCTCGGTCACATATACCGGAACAAACTTCCTGCCGTTATGCACGGCAATGGTGTGGCCCACGAACTCGGGAAAGATGGTCGAACGCCGCGACCAGGTCTTCACTACCTTCTTGTCGTTGGCCTGGTTGAGCACCTCGATCTTGACGGTGAGGTGCGCATCCACAAACGGGCCCTTCTTTGTCGAACGTGCCATAAATCTTCCGCTCCTCTACTTCGCCCGGCGGCTGACGATAAAGGCGTCGGTCCGCTTGTTGTTGCGTGTCTTGTAGCCACGTGTCGGCTGGCCCCACGGGGTCACCGGGTGACGGCCACCGGAGGTCTTGCCTTCGCCACCGCCATGCGGGTGATCCACAGGGTTCATGGTCACACCACGGTTGGTAGGACGAATGCCCTTCCAGCGGTTACGTCCGGCCTTGCCGATCGCCACATTCTCGTGATCGGTATTGCCCACCTGGCCAATGGTCGCCATGCAGTCGGCCAGCACCTTGCGGGTCTCGCCGGAAGGCAGCTTGAGCAGAGCGTAATCGCCCTCTTTGGCTACCAACTGTGCCTGCGTACCGGCGGACCGGGCCATCTGCGCACCCTTGCCGGGGCGCAGCTCAATCGCATGCACCGTCGTGCCGGCAGGAATGTTCTTGAGCGGCAGCGCGTTGCCTACCAGAATGTCGGCCTCAGGCCCTGAACTCACCGTGGCGCCCACCTTCAACCCGACGGGCTGCAGGATGTAACGCTTTTCGCCGTCCGCATAGTGCACAAGGGCGATGCGGGCCGAGCGGTTGGGATCGTACTCGATGGTCGCTACGCGGCCGGGCACGCCATACTTCTCGCGCTTGAAATCGATGAGACGAAGCTTCTGCTTGTGGCCTCCGCCGTGGTGGCGAACAGTGAGGTCGCCTGAATTGCGGCGCCCACCGGTGCGCTTGCGGACCGTTAAGAGCGGCTTGTGCGGCTTGTCCGTCGTCAGGTCGTCATTGACCAGCGAGGTCTGGAAGCGCAACGTCGGCGTTATCGGTCTGTATGTCTTAATTGCCATCGTCTTTGTCCTAAAACTCTGTCCGGATCGCCTGCGCCCGAACTAAAGCTAGGCTCTCCCCGTTTCTCCGCAGCCCGGCTGATTCTCGCGGGCTCCGATAATCCTTCATCTCCGGCTGCGGCCTTCAACCAGCCAACACAGCCAGCCAACCTCTTCTTACAGGTTGCTCACGTACTCGGGCAGCTTTTCGCCGGCCTTCAGCCGGACGTAAGCCTTCTTCCAGTCCGGGCGGAAGCCTGCGAACTTGCCGCGACGGCGTTCCTTGCCTGGAACATTCGAAGTCCGGACGCCGGCAACCTTCACCTTGAAGAGCGACTCGACAGCCTGCTTGACTTCGGTTTTGGTGGCCTCGGGAGCGACGTCGAATACCAGCGTCCCCTCGGTCTCCTTCACGCCCAAACCTTTTTCGGTAATCAGCGGGCGGCGAATTACGGTATAGAGAGTCGGCATTACGCGGCCTCCGTCTGCGCGGCGAGCTTGCGCTTCGACACGGATTTTTCGAGCGCCTCGGTCAACTGCTCAATGGCGGCCTTGGAGAAAATGGCCCGTTCATAGCGCAGCAGATCGTAGGGGTGCACTTCGTTGTTGAGCACCAGCTCCACGCCCTCAAGATTGCGCGCGCCGAGCACCAGGGCCGAGCTAAGCGTTTTGCCGTTCTCAACCAGCAGAGCGGTGCGCGTCACGGACAGCTTGTCGAGAGCGGTGCGGTAGAGCTTGGTCTTGGCTTCCTTGATCTCAAGGGTGTCGACGACCGTCAGCTTGCCGTCCGCCAGCTTGGCGGCCAACGCCGAGCGCAATGCGCCCAACAGCTTCTTGCGCGGGAAAGCATAGTCGTAGGTGCGCGGCTTGGGTCCGTGAACCGTGTAGCCGTGGCGCCACAAAGGCGAGCGAACCGAGCCGATACGCGCCCGGCCTGTGCCCTTCTGCTTCCAGAGCTTCTTGCCGGAACCGGCTACCTGCGTGCGGCTCTTGGTGGCGTGGGTGCCCTGGCGCAATGAGGCGCGGTAGTGCTTGACCGCCTCCCACAGCAGAGCCTCGTTGACTTGGTCGGGCGCGAATACCGCGTCGGCCAGTTCAAGCGAGCCTACCTTTTCACCGTTCAAATTCAATACATCCACGTTTGCCATCGTCTTCTTCTTCTGCCGGCGGTAACTCCTGCCGGCTCTCAATCTTTTTTGCGTCCGAAAGACGCCCAGCCCGAACGGCCAGTCCCTACAGGTACTACTTGCGCTTCGCTGTTGCCTTTTTAGAAGCCTTCAGCGGATCGACGGTACCCGATCCGGCAAAACCACGGCGCTCGCGCGGCGGAGTCTTGGCCTTGGAAATCAACACGTAGCCTTCGCGGGAGCCCGGGACCGCACCCTCGACCATCAGCAGATTCTCTTCGATGTCGATGCCGCGAATGCGCAGGTTGCGCACCGTAATCTGTGCCGCTCCGTGATGGCCGGGCATGCGCTGACCTGGAAACACGCGCGAAGGAAAACTGGAAGCGCCGATCGAACCCTGCACCTGGAACATATGTCCGTGTGACTTGGGACCGCCCGCAAAACCGTGACGGCGCACAACACCGGCGAAACCACGGCCCTTCGAGGTGCCAATCACATCCACAAACTTGGCGTCGGCAAAGATGTCGACCAACACGCGGTCGCCTGCCTTAGTGGAAACAACGCCTTCCGCATCCACCTCAAGGGCGACTTCCTTGATGACCTTGACCGGCGGAGCTTCAGTCTTGGCAAAGTGGCCAGCCTGCGGCTTGGTCACGTTCTTCGCCTTGACGAACTCGACCAGACCGATCTGCGCGGCCTCGTAGCCATCCTTGGCCAAAGTCTTCAACTGCGTAATCACGCAGGGGCCTGCCTGGAGCACCGTAATAGGATGCACCTCGCCCTTCTCATCGAAGACCTGCGTCATGCCGATTTTTTTACCTAAAATTCCAGTAACTGCCATGTCTTCCTCACCTCATCATGCGATGCTCTATCCATCGCACTGCCGGACGTTTGACGAGCCGCTAGCTTCCAGCTCGGCCTGCTCACTTCAACGTCGTACTTCCCACTGCGTCCCATGTCTGCAACCAGCCAAAACTTGGCGACCGGGAGTTACTTTTCGAAGGCCTTGATCTCGACATCGACACCGGCGGGAAGATCGAGCTTCATCAGCGCGTCCACTGTCTGCTGGGTCGGTTCGAGAATATCGATCAGCCGCTTGTGCGTACGGATCTCGAAAGCCTCACGCGATTTCTTATCCACGTGCGGCGAACGCAGCACGCAATATTTGTTCTTGATCGTCGGCAAGGGAATCGGGCCGGCTACCGTTGCCCCGGTGCGCTTGGCCGTCTCCACAATCTCGCCGGTCGAGGTATCGAGCACGCGATAGTCGTATGCCTTCAGCCGGATGCGAATCCTTTGTCCTACCATGCCTGTCCATCTTCCCCGTGCCGAAGAGCGATGCTCTTCGGCACGAACCAGCTTGCCAACCCGACCCAGCCTGGGCGGGCTGGTGAACTACTTAATAATTTCCGAGATGGTGCCGGCGCCTACCGTGCGTCCGCCTTCGCGGATGGCGAAGCGGAGGCCCTTCTCCATGGCTACAGGGGTGTGCAGCGTGACCTCGAGCGCGATGTTGTCGCCCGGCATCACCATCTCGGTGCCGTCAGGCAGCTTGGCCGAACCGGTCACGTCCGTGGTGCGGAAGTAGAACTGCGGCCGGTAGCCGTTGAAGAACGGAGTGTGACGTCCGCCTTCTTCCTTGGACAGCACATAGACCTCGCCCTTGAACACGGTGTGCGGGGTGAT
>JAATGG010000162.1 GCA_015654835.1 Terriglobales bacterium | reverse complement strand
TGGACTGCGATGTGTCGCCGTTTCTGTGGCGGTATGCCGATCGATTCGCGCTCTTCGATCATTTTTTCGATACCGTCATCGGGCCATCTGGGCCGAATGCGATTGCGATGATCTCCGGGCAGTCGGGGCAGACGGAATGGATGCTCCATCCGCAACTGGCGGAGGGCAAAAACGGCACGGCGCTGCCGATGGTGGCGAATGCACACCCGTATTGGGACTTGGCGCTTGATGATGCCGGCAACCCGGCACAGCCGAAGCCTACTGAGGATAAGAACCCGTCGCCCAACCTCACCTATGCAGCGTTGTCGCTCTCATTCATGGGCAGCGATATAGAAAAGATCACCGCGGCGGACTACGACCCGACCTTCGACCTGCTGGACGTGCAGGACGACATCAAGAAGATAGCTGGTCATGGAGTGCCTGCCATCAACTGGGGCTGGTATCAACAGGGTTATGGCCATGAGCCAACCGATCCCGCCGGAGTGGCGAGCCACAAAAACTACGTGATCCATCACAATGGCCCCAGTACTTCGGCTATGTCGCCGATAACCCCGAAGCCAGCGTACACATGGACTGGGACAATTCTTCACCGATGTGGCGGCCCGTAAGCTGCCTGCATCGGGCGTGTTCTATGTACGAGGCGGCTATGGAAATATCGACGGCCTACCGCCCGCCGATCCAAACCCGCATCTGGCTACTGTCTTCAACGGGAACGACGACCATCCGGGATATTCGGACTCAGGCATCAGCGAGGCTTTTCTGGCCAAGGAGATCAACGCGATCGCCAGAAGCCCCTATTGGAGCCAAAGCGCCATCCTGATTGCATACGACGAGTCGGACGGTCTGTACGATCATGCGAGGCCACGAGTCCGCTCGTACGATTCCAAGGGGGTGGCGCTCAACCAGGGACCGCGCATCCCGTTCATTCTCATCTCTCCTTATGGAGTCGCCCATGCCGTCTCGCACGAACCCGCTGAGCATAGCTCGGTGATCAAGTTGGTCGATGAACTCTTCAATCTCATTCCCTTGGCGGATCTTCCAGACGAGGAGAAAGCGCGGAAAATCGGACTGGAAAAGTACGGGCAAAAAGACCTGGGGCCTGCGGATGACAAGGTTGAAGGTGTCGGCGATCTTCTCTCCGGCTTCGACAACCTGCGTCTGCTCGGCAAACGCAGGCCGCTGCCCGCCGATTACGCGATCATTCCGGAGCCCGTCATTGAGAGCTTCCCGCACATGAATGGCCAGGGATGCCACGCGCTGGGTATCACTCCCACCGACTTCGGTAAGCCAAACCCGATCCCCGCCTACTTCAATCCCAGGCCGGACACGACGCCCGGCATTCCCAGTTCAGGTACGTGGGTTCCATAATGCGCCAATGGTTTTGTCATGCATTTTTGCTATTACTCCTCTCTGCGTTCATCCGAGTCGTGTGCGCGGATGCGACCGTCGATAAAATCCGTAAAGCTCACTCTGTAATATGCGGCATCGACCAGAATGAAGCAGAGTATTCAACTACTGACGATCACGGCGCCAGAGTTGATTTCGACCGCGACCTCTGCAAAGCGGTCGCAGTGGCGGTGCTTGGCCGCAATGCCAACGTAATCGTCAAAGGATATCCCGACGATCAGGCCGGCATCACAAACGTGACCGGCCTCAGCGATAAGAAAATTTGCCATCTCGCGGAGACTGAAATTGAAGTCATGCTGCGGACCTGGTTTGAAAACCATCATCTCCTGTTTGCGCCCTTTCCATTTCAGGAGGAGGGCGAGATGGAAGCGGCTTATGTCACTGGCAATTGCACCGGACTCGCGGGGGATTTAACGCGGCTCGCTCAAACCAGAACCGGATTCGGTGCGCGTGCCAAGGACTATCTTCTGCTTCCGGACGCAATCTCGAAAGATCCTCTCGCGTTGGCGTACCGCGCATCCGATACACAATGGGGCGAAATTCTTGAGTGGACCGTCAACGCACTGATCCAGGCAGAGGAAAGCGGCGTCACGGCTGGGAATGCTGAATCTTTGCGGGCAAGCCGCGATCCCGCCATCGAGCGTCTGCTCGGCACGACGACACGAGTTCGGTGGTCCGTTAGGTCTCGATCATGACTGGGCGGTTCGCACCATCGAAGCGGTCGGGAACTACGGAGAAATCTTCGCGCGGGTCTCGGATCGGGTTCTCCATTGAACATGCCCGCGGAGAGAATGAACTCTGGACAAAGGGTGGACTCATGTATGCGCTCCTTCTTAAATAACATCCGCCAATCGTAAATGAGTGCCAGAGTGCCGGTTGTTTGCAAAGCCTCGGTTTACCGCAAAGAGGGGACCGAGGCTTTCAGCGATCATAGGAGCCGAGTTGAAATCGTAATACTTGAATTTGCCGCGAATTCGACTTCAATCTCCTCACAAGAAACGAGGAAGTAAGAGGAGAGAATGTGAGAACGGACATAACCACTATCTTGTTGGCTACTGACTTCTTGTAGAATTCCAGGTTGGCGCTGGATTATGCAGTCGTTTTGGCGAGCAAACTCGGCGCACAACTGGTCATCGTGAATGCGTTCGAGCTAAACCCTGTGGCGAACAATGTCGAAAATGTTGAGCATATCCTCAGCCGTTTTCGCCAGGATGCTGAAACGAGACTCCATGCGTTTGTTGGGGGAAGCAATAGCGCCAGTGTGCCAGCAATCTTGGCTCTTATTGAGGGAACCGCTCCAAATACGATTTTGGACGCAGTGGATAAGTACAAGGCTGACCTGCACGTATTGGGCACGCAAGGTGTATATAGAGGACTGGGACATCTGCCGATTGGCTCGAATACGGAAGCGCTGATATTGCGCTCTACATGTGCGACCCTGACCATAGGTCCGCATGTGCTTGCTGGGGTTGACCCCAATTCTCATTAAGGTGGTTTATATTTCCAACTTCAGACCCGCAGCGGCAGCCGCTGCTCCATTTGGGTTGAAACTTAGCCAAACTCTCGCTACCGAAATAGAGTGGTTGCGGGTGTTTTCGCGACCAAGCCTGGTGTAATCGGTCGCAGGGAGAAGCTCGTCAAAGGTGCCGACGAAATTCCGATGGCGATGGTCGGCATCGTTCCTACGAAGGTGAGTGCTGAGAATGGAGCGATTCGGCAGGGAGATCTG
>JAATGG010000086.1 GCA_015654835.1 Terriglobales bacterium | reverse complement strand
GCCTCGGTAAGGGGCAGGAGGGTGTCCTCTCTGTCGGTTTCTCGGGTTCAATCATGTTTACCCGGCTGCCGTTCGTCATCGAACGCTACAGGCGCTTATACCCGAAGGTTGAGTTGCAATTGCAGGAACTCGTGACTGCGGAACAGATATGCGCCTTGAAGGAGGGAACGCTGGATCTGGGATTCTTGCGCGATGGAGAACCGGACAGTGCGATTACAATCGAGCCACTGCTCAGCGAGCGGTTCGTGGCCATCCTGCTAAAACAGCATCCTCTCGCCGCCAAAACATCGTTGCGGCCCGCCGATCTGCGAGAAGAACCGTTTGTGTTCTACGCGAGAAAGATGGGTTCTCTGGCGTTCGATCGCATGATCGCATGCTGTGAAGCGGATGGTTTCCGTCCCAGAATCGTCCAAGACACGCCGCAGTGGCCCACGGCCGTTCGCCTGATCGCTGCCGGACTTGGCGTCTCCATCGCGCCGGCATGCGTTTCAAGCCTCGCCATGCCAAACGTTGTCTATAAGCCACTGCGTTCGACGCACAGAACGTCCATCGACATTGGTATGCGTCGCGATTTTCATTCCCCGGTGGCAGAGGCATTTCTCAAAATCATCCGCCAGCAGTTCTCGGAAGACAAGTAGATTGCTGGAACTCGGAGTTACGCGCGGAGCAGCACCATGACCTCTGCCGAACCCTGCACTGGCCATGGTGTCCGCATGCATGAACTCAGTCGGGCTATTAGCGTTGGTTTAAAGGCAGGATCTTAATGTTGACTTCGTGCCCTGACTCGGGCGATGAAAGCTAGCACCCTGAGTGCAGGAGCTAACTCGCCAAGCGAACTCCTATCTCGAAGGCTTTTTGGCAATCGAGCGGGAACTGCTCGGCTCTTCGGGCCGCTTTCTTCTCCGGATCGAATCTCTCCTGATCGACCTTCGTGTAATCGTCAAACTGATAAGTGTCGAAGCTGAGAAGAGACTCCGAACTGCCAAAGACTCTGCTCAGGAACATTTCGTTGCTGGCTATGCTTCGATCGCCACCGCTTTCCTTCAACGCCGCTTCGTCGGTGTTCATCGTATAGATAAAACCAGTGCGGATTTTTCTAGGGAAGAGCGTTGACGACGGATCGCCAGCCTTCGCGTAGCGATAGAAGGCGAAGATCAAACGCTCCAGAAGAGATTTCATCTCGCCCGAAACGGACCAGAGGTAGATCGGAGAACCCAAGAGGATAGCATCGACCGTCTCCACTTCTCTGAGAAATGGCGTCAGATCGTCTTTTGCTGCGCATCTTCCGTAACTTGGACCGCCCTTCATCTTGCAGCCGAAGCAACTCTTACAACCCTTGAAATCGAGATCATACAGGTGGACCAGCTTTGTGGAAGCGCCTTTTGACACGGCGCCTTCGAGCGCTTTTTCCAACAGCGTCGCTGTATTCCATTTCTTCCGCGGACTGCCATTGAACGCGATCACCTTCATCCGCTTTTCCTCCATCCTTCAGCCGTACTGCCGCAATGACAAGCCATGCTTTGCACTATGTGGAAACTTGTGCGATCCGCCAAACCTGTTCCCACTCCGGGGTCTAGTGCCCGAGTTCCTGCTCAATTGCCGCTACAACCTGCGGTGAATCGGGAGTAACAGCAGGCTCGAAGCGCGCCACAGGTTTGCCCTTGCGGTCAAACAAGAATTTGGTGAAGTTCCACTTGATCTCTCCACCGATCTTAGGATTGATCGAGTTGTCCGTCAGAAACGCGTACAGAGGAGTCTTGTCCGGGCCGAGCACAGAGACTTTGGACATCATCGGAAACGAGACGTTGTATTTAGTGTTACAGAACTTTTTGATTTCTTCGTTCGTGCCCGGCTCCTGGCCGCCAAAGTTGTTGGCTGGAATCCCGACGATCACGAAGCCACGGTCTTTGTACTTTTCATAGAGGGATTCAAGACCTGCGTACTGGGGAGTGAAACCGCACCTGCTGGCGACGTTGACCAGCAAGAGCACCTTGCCGTGATAACTACGCAAGGGTACAGATTGACCGTCAATCGATCTTAGAGTGAAGTTGTAGACGCTTTTCGCGGTGGCCGCCACTGAGATCGCTGCGGCAACAAGGATGAGAACCAAAGAAAGCTTACGCATGAAGATCCTCCTGGAACTGCTAAGGAATGGTACACGAGTCGTCTCAAATTTCTGTGCCCTGAAGAATTTGCTCTTGAGGGCAATTCACACTCTCTCCATAAGTGTGGTTTCACCTCTGTCGATTGCGCCATGTGAGCGGTGAGCAGTACGGCCTATCGGCATCCTGACATGGAGGCCGCGTGGCATGGCGTACAAACAAACGGATGAGAGGAGCGCTGCGGTTTTTCAGTGATCTCGGCCGCCAGCATTGACGCAGCCGCGACAGTGACTTTTCGAAACGATACTTCGAGATGACTTCGCTCGATAGGCGCGGAAGCAAAGGCGCGCAGCCAGTGTTCGATTGCAGCAACTGCACTTGACACCCCGTAATGAGCGCGAACTGCATGATAGAAAGCGGAAAGTTCGGCCTCAGCGGCAGCGGTCACATCATGGCGCGAACTGGAACACATTTTTGCTTTCAAGGGACTGAGCAATCGGGACGCCATATGTGAATTCATATTTTGATTCCTTCGCAGACGATACGTATCGCTCATTCGGCATCGCACGTAAGAGTAGATCTGCATGTTCTCCACGACGCTGGCCAGCTTTCGATCTTGTTCCAGAATTCCGTTCTACTTCAACAATGAAATCATGGGATAGCGCGACAGATATGGTCCGCGCCGATCACACGGCGCAGCAACCAGGAACCGGAGAAGCCATTGACAATGCCTCTATTCCTACAAATACTAAACGTATAGTTTAGATTACGTCAATAATCGTTTCCCGCGCTGTGACAGTTCAACTTGGACCTGCGCGGCATGACACGATTGAGAAGGGGAATCGAACCCGGACGGAAAGCCTGAAGCCGAATGACATCGAAGGCACAGATGAAAACGCTCCTTATAGAACCCAAACGCCGTGGCAGGCAACGCAGCCTCAAAGCAGAGTCCGCGGTGCTGACAGCGACCAGCAAGCTGCTGGAGAATAACTGTCTATGCAAGGTGACGACCGAAGCCATCGCGCTACTGTCTGGAGTGAGCAAAGCCACCATCTATAAATGGTGGCCCAATAAGACACTTGTGGCTCTCGACGCTTTCCTGATGCGCATGTCTCACGATGTTCCGACACCGGACACAGGTTCAGCTCAGAAGGACTTTACCGAACAGGTGAAATCCCTAATTGTTTTCTATACCAGTCCCGCCGGCAGGGCATTTTGCCAGTTCATTGCCGAAGGCCAGAGCGATCCCGCTTTCTTGGCGTTGTTCCGCGAGCGCTTCCTTAAGTCCCGCCGGAACGATGTGCGCGTCATCTGGCAACGTGGCATCGCGCGACGCGAGATTCGCGCCGGTATGGACAGTGAGATTGTTCTCGACCTGATCTATGGCCCGATCATCTATCGCTTGCTGGTCGGGCATGGCCCGCTGAATGCCAAAGAAGCAAAAACTCTCGTCTCCGCCGTGTTCGCGGGAATACAGAGAAGTTCGAACCTGGCGGTCAGTTCATCCCAACGATAGAAAACGGCTCACCAATTCAGGGATTGTGAGCCGTGTGAAAATTTGACTCAGAATGATTGCCCACCCTCAGTAGTGGCCCGAAACACCCCGTGAATCCGCTGTCGCCGTTGTGGAGCACCTCGTCGTTTTCATTCGCCCTGGCGCTTCATCCACGAGGTATACGACTCTTCTTATCAAACAGTTTGTTACAAGGGAGCGGTGACGGCGGTTACAAGTATGGCCGCGTTATCTTCTGCGCTGGGTAAGCGCCGCAACGAAGCCCGTGCCACGTCACGTTTACGCCACGATGACTACGACGCCGCAACGCATAAGCCTTTTATGTCTTTAATCTGGAATGAAATATATGGTGGACGCGGTGGGAATCGAACCCACAACCTGTCGATTAAGAGTCGAATGCTCTGCCAGTTGAGCTACACGTCCAAGCGATCAAATATAATCCGCGCCGAAGAAATGAAGAGGCACGAGTCAGGCGCGCAGATCCATTCTGCAACCACCTTGAAAAATATAACACAGAGTCGCCCGGATCCCAAAAGAGAAAAGAGAAGAAGCCTGGGCAGACGCGTATCAGATTGCGAGTAGTTTGGGCAGATAAGGAATGTTCCAGGCCGATTTGAGGTGCTTTCCTTCCTCCGGCATATAGCGACTTACATGCCAGGAGGCCCTGGGAGATGCACCCGCCGAGCCCGTTTCTATCGAAGAAACCGAACCCGACAATCAAGCCTTAGAAAGTAAAGACCAGGCCGGTACGAATTCCACGTTGGGCTTGCGCAAAAACGAGAAGCGAGCCGTCGCTGGACAAATAAGGCCGGTACCCCTCCGACAACAAATTGCGCACGTCCAACAAGGCATCGAAACTGGCTGCCCCTTCACGGGAACGATGAATCGGCTGACGAATGTGAATGTTGAGATAGGGTTCGGCGGCTTCCACGGCAAAGGGAGCCACTTGCGTCACCGTCTCTGCCGGTTGCCAACGGTAACTGGCGCGCCAGCGGGTTCCGCTGCCTTCGAGTGTACCGGAGAGCGTAAGAGCGTACATCTGCGCGTGGCGGGGGCGGGCAGAGGCCAGCAACTGAGTGAGTTGCACAGATCGCGGCGAGGCAGGCATCACCAGGGCATCGCCGTTAGCGTAGCTGAGGCGAACCCGGTTGCCTCCCGGCAGCCGGTGTTCCACGGTGGCCGTCATGCCGGCCGTAGAAAAACCGGGTCCAGCCGCACGCAGCAAACCGCTCCGGGGATCGAAGAGCACCGCATTCCGGGTGGAATCGCCTGCGGAAAAGTGGCCCATGGCCTCGATCGCGGGGTTCTTGATATTGTCGGCAAAAACCGCCACGCTCATCCCCGAGCCATCGGTCCGACGCTCCCATCCAATCTCCTGATGCAGACCATGTTCGAGAGCTAACTCGCCGTTGCGGGCAGAGATTGCGGGCAGCCAGGTCTCGGTCCGCGTCTCATCTGCATCCTGCGGCCCAGGCCGAAAGCTCGTCATGCGATAGCGAACCACCGAAGAGCCGTCCCGCCATCCCAAGGAAACGAACGGCAGCGCCGCCGCTACGGTATTGGGAGAGTGTTGCCCAAGGAGCGCAAGCACCTGCTCGGAGCCAACCTCGGTCTCGAATTCGTCTCCGAGATTCATCGTCTCCGAGGTACGCATCACCGCTTCATTCAGTCCCTCGCCGCCGGCGCCATCGATTTCCGGATGAATCGCGACCGCTGCGACCGACTGCACCGAACCAGCAAAGCCTAGATCCTGGCGAAAACCGAGCGTCGACTCCATGGCGGCACTTGTATTTGGCGCAAACTCGACGCGCGCCAGAAACTCACGGCTGTTCGACGGCGTCTCTTCCATAGAAATGGAGACGCGTTCGCCGCTCTCGCCAAAAGTGCCCTCCTGCCCCGTAGCCATCAATCTAGCTTTTAGTTTGGGATTGCCTCTCGACCCATCGGATACGACCACAAGAGGCCCATCCTCAAGCCAGCGCAGCAGAGGTCGATTGGCGGCCGAGCGCAATGTCCAGGTCCAGTCATCGTTCTGGGCGCCATTGGAGCGAGGCTCCGCAGGCAGCCATTGCATCACTTCATACAAAGTGTTCAGCGTGAGATTGACGATGGTGCTGGTACGGACGCGAACATTCTCGCGCATGGAAGGCAGGAACGAAGTTCCCATGGCCTTCACCGCGTAGTGCCCGGGCAGCACCGAGGGGATGGTAAACCGGCCGTTGCTGTTGGTATAGACGCTGGCCACCACGGTTAAATCAGGACGCAGCAACTGCACCACGGCGCCAATCTGAGGAACTCCGGAGGAGTCGCGCACCAGACCGGACACCGAGCCGGGGGGGGGGGGGCTCCATGAAGCGGAGCTGTCCCGACGGCGACCAGCACGGCAAAGAGGACGAGATGGACCCTGCGTATCATCACGTTAATTGGTGACCCCGCGGCGTCCCTGGCAATCTTCTCTCGAATCAATCCCGCACGGCTTTCCGAATCTAGGGTCCGGTAAGCCTTTTGTGCGGGATACATGCTATTCCACGACAAAAGGCGCCGATTGTGCAATCTCTTGCTTCGAGATTGTGTCACTTATTTTAATCGTTACCCTGTATTTACCTGGCTGAAGGCCTGCCATCGGGAGACTTTTCTCTACAGTCAACTGATCGCTATGGGCTCCCAGGTCTTTGGACTCCAACTGCTTCTCAAGAACCACCGTATTAGCGGCGATATCGGTAATTTGATAGGTCACGGTCGCCTCATTGCTCTTGGTGGCCTCGTTGATTCCCAAATTGTAAACCTGCATCCAGAAACTAAGCTCCTGGCCACGCTTAAAACTGATGGGCGTGGCGGCATTCGTGCTCACGCGCGGGCAAATATGGGTGTTCCCGATGATGCAGCTACCCGTCCCGATCTCGCGCGACGAAACCTGATTCATCTGGTCGGCCAGAATCAGGGTCGAGGTAGCGAGCTTTTCATCGTGATACGTGGGCACTTCAATGCCACGGCCATAAAGACCGATATGATCGGGATTATTCACGTCCTTGATGGCAATGTCGAGGCGATAGAGCCCGGGAAGCAGAGGGAGCGCCTTCCAGTAGACCGAGCGGCGGTCGAGGGACTTCTCCAGCAATTCGGCCGGCTGCTCGACTTCGACCGTATCCTCAAAGCTCTGCACCGTTTTATGGGTGAGGGTGGTGACCTTCCCCAGGATGTTCACGACTCCCTTGGCCACGCCATCCTTGGTCACAAAGGTGATATCGCGGTTCCGCAACTGCAGTGTAATCGGCACCAGGACCGTGCTTTCGGTCACTTTGACGAAGTCGGTCCGGACGTCGAAAGGAAAGACAGGGCCGCTGAGCACCTTGTGCTCGGAGATGAAATTGTCGAGATCCTTGAACTTGACCGGCGGCGGCGCGAAGAGCTTGGCGGCCAACTCGATGCGGTCGAACTGTTTGGACTGCTGCGAGGATGACATCGGGCCGCTGCCGAGATTTTCAAAGCCCCCCTTGAAACGGTCGGCCTTGTTGGCCTGGCCCATCTCTTCCGCCTGGGTCAGACCGGCTCCGGGAACGTGGAGGAGCGCGTCCTTTTCGCTGCGGTCAATCGTGAAGTGGTAGTCGCCGCACTGGCAGGTATCCACGAACTCGATGTCGATGTTCTCGCCGACGCCTTCAAGATAACGATAGTGCCAGGTCTCGAAGGGAAAGGTCGAGGTTTCGCCGCCGCCCTCTTCCATGGGCCGCTGATAGCTGCCACCGGAGGGATGCGATTCAATCGAGTCGGGCTTGCCGAAAGAGATATAGATATGACCGCGATCAGTCTTCCAGCCCGGCTTGCCGGCGGCATAGTGCTCATTCGCATAGGCAATGCGCCTGTAGTGCTCTTCGCGGAACTCATTTTCAGGCGAGTCGGGATTGGGGTTGCGACGCAACCAGAACTGCTCGATGAAGGAATCGCGCTCCTCATCGTTGCTCAGGTTTCTGAAAGCCTTGCGCTCTTCGTCCGAGATGATATAGGCGACATCCTGGTCAAGCCAGGTCTTGTAGGCGCCCTTCAATTCTCTCCGAACCTCCCGTTGCGCCTGGAACTTCTCCTTATCGGAGCGTTCGCGCTTGAGGGGGTCCACTTCCTGTGTCTGGCCAGCGGCAGGCTGCGCCTGCGCGGACGAATTAGCCGTCTGCTGAGCAAAAAGCCCGGTCACGGGGGACAAAACCAGGCCACAGCCCAGTGCTACAAATAAATACGTACGGCGGTTGAGCGTCATTGCCTTTAAAACTCCTGCGATCCCTTATTCTACGGGTCCCCATAGGGCTGGGCAAGATGCCATTCTGGAGTTGGCTACCGATTAGACGCAAAGGCATCGCCAACGTAACCTGACGGCCCCCATAAATAATAGAGGTTATGACGGCAGTATCTCTGAAACGGCCTGGGTATTGGAAGACAAGAGCCGCCCTGGACCGGAAACGGCCACGGCTCCAATGAATTTTAGAGCGTTTTCGGAATACACTCAGACTTTTTAAGGGCAGGAGAAGTCGGCTTTTTCTTGAGAAAAAACCACTCAAATGTATGCTTTCGGTCTACGCCCATTCCAAAAATGCTCCAGCCCAATCTTTCATCCATATCAATTTTGAGGCGTTTCCCATCTCTGTATTTCATCTCTGGGTAGATATACCGTAATCTGGTTTCCACCAGAGAAAGCCGCAGGTTTCGCAGGGCTGGCGCAGTTCTCCTATTGATGTGGAGTTCCAGGGTGATGCTTTCTTGAGGAAGATGCGGCTTAGCGGCCGCGGCTTCTCCCGCCAGCTAGAAAGAGAACTGACTCACGCCAGTCGGCCGGAGGGCGCGAAAAAAGTAAGCTTTACGGCTAATGGGAACCTTACTGCCAGCAGTTGCGTACAGTAAAATCGAGGGAATCCCGGAGCGCATCACATGAAAAAGATCCTGTTGATTGTCCTTGGCATCGTTGTGGCCGGCGGTCTGGTGGCCTTCATGGTCCTGAAGCAACAGTCCGGTTACACCAAGGTGATGACAGCGAAGATCGTGCGGCAGGATATTACGACCGTCATCAGCGGCACCGGCCAGATCAAGCCCAAGACCTATGTGAATCTGGGAGCGACCGCGATGGGCCGGGTGACCCACCTCTATGTCAAAGAGGGAGACAAGGTCAAGAAAGGGCAGACCGTCGCCAGCATCGAAAATGTGCAGCAGGAAGCGACGGTGGCCGGCCAGCAGGCCGCGATTTCGGCAGCCAAGACCGATATCGTCTCGAATATTGCTGCGGAAAAGACCGCCGAGGCCAATCTGGAGCACGCCCGGGCCGATCTGGAGCAGAAAAAGCTGGACTGGGAGCGCGCCCAGGGCCTTTATAAGGCCGGCATCATGGCCAAACAGGATTATGACGCCAAAAAGGCGGCGTACGACACCGATGTAGCGTCCGTAGCCCAGGCCGTGGCGGGCCTTAACCAGGCTAAAGCGCAGACCGACTCCGCGCGCGGCCACATGCAGACCCAGCAAGCCACGCTGCGCGCCAATCTGGACATGCTCGGCCGGACCCTGGCCATCGCGCCCTTCGACGGCATCGTGACCAACGAACCGATCCGCGAAGGGGAGACCGTCGTCGAAGGCATTCAAAACGCCGAAGGCTCGACCCTGATGACCCTCGCCGACATGAGCGTGATTACCGCCGAGGTCAAGGTGGATGAAACCGATATCGTCAATATCCAGCTTGGCCAGTCCGCGGAGGTCACCGTCGACGCCCTGCCCGGCAAGATCTTCAAAGGACACGTGACGCTGGTCGGCGACCAGGCGATCCTGCGCTCCACCGGCATTGCGACTTCGCAATCCACCACAGGCACGGAAGAGGCCAAGGATTTCAAGGTCGTGGTCACGCTGGACGCGCCCTCGGACGAGTTGCGCCCCGGCCTCTCCACCACCGCCAAAATCACCACGGCCCATAAGGGAAACGCAGTCTCGCTCCCGATTCAGGCGCTGACTATGCACACCCCGGAAATGGACGCGGCAAAAAGCAAGGGCGGGGTACAGGCCGCCTCTCTCTCCTCCACCCCTAAAGCCGTGCCGCAACAGGGCGTCTACGTGGTGGAAAGGGACCCCAAGGGCAAGCTCCGGGCCAAATTTGTGCCGGTGACCACCGGCATCACCGGCGCCACCGATATCGAGGTAGTCTCCGGACTGACCGAGGGGCAGGAGATCGTTACCGGCCCCTACAAGATTTTGCGGGCCTTGAAGAGCGGCTCCCTGGTCAAACGGGATACCACCAAACCGGCCACGCCCGGCGCGACATCCTGACGACCGGCCAGCAAGCCTGGTGACTCCACCGATGTTTCTGAAACGGCCCTAAAGGAAGAGATTGGGATGGCTCTGGACAGCATGATGACCGAAGAACAGACGCAACCGGCGGTTCCTCCGCAAGGCAACGTAATCGTAGTCGAAGATCTCTGGCGCACCTACGATATGGGCTCGGAGCAGCAGGTGCACGCATTGCGCGGCGTCTCGCTGAGCATCCGGCACAACGAATATGTGGCCATCATGGGCCCGTCCGGATCGGGAAAGTCCACGCTGATGAACCTGATCGGCTGCCTCGATACCCCCTCGAAAGGCCGCTACTGGCTCAACAGCCAACTGGTGAGCGAGCTGAACGACGACGAGTTGGCGCGCATTCGCAATAAGGAGATTGGCTTCGTCTTCCAGACCTTCAACCTGCTGGCCCGGGCCAGTTCCCTGCACAATGTGGAGTTGCCGCTGATCTATAATGGCACCCCGGCGGCGGAGCGCCTGGAGCGCGCCAAGCAGTCCCTGGCCAGCGTGGGACTTGAAGCTCGTATGAATCACAAGCCGAATGAGTTATCCGGCGGGCAGCGGCAGCGCGTGGCCATCGCCCGGGCGCTGGTCAACCGGCCGTCCATCATTCTGGCCGACGAGCCCACCGGCAATCTCGACTCGAAGACCGGCGACGAAATCATGGCGCTGTTCGATACCCTGCACGCCGGGGGCAACACCATCGTGCTGGTGACCCACGAGCCCGATATTGCCGAATATGCCCATCGCGTGGTGCATATCCGCGACGGCCAGATCGCCTCGGACGTGCCTTCCAAGCGCTTCGCCAAGGATTAATTCAGATTGGGCGTTTTCGATTCCGGACTTGATCGAAGGGCCGGAATCGAAGGACCGCTTTCCCAAGGGAAAGCGGTTTTTTGTTCGATGGGAAGGATGCAGAATGTGAATCGAAATGCTCGAAAAACTGCATGTTCTTCCACTTAGGAACCGGGAAGTCTCCACGACTTTCCGGTTCATGTTTTTTGGCCAAGCGCCGATAAACGCACTGTCGGCTCATAACTTCTGCTTTGAGCCGCGGGGGGTGAGGCGCGTTGAGAACTATGCAGAATGCTGTTCATTTTCAGCCCCAGCTTGGAGCTCCAGGCCTCACGCTTGTTGAGATGGAGGCCCCGCCGGCTGCACAAATGGTGGGGGTGAGTACGGCTTGGCGCAAATTAGTGACGCAGGCCGAGATGGCGGCGCCGCATATCCAGGTCGCTGCGATCGAGGGCGAACATGGGGCGGGCAAGCAGACGTTGGCTCGTTTCCTTTTCAGCCGTTCTCCCCTGGCTTCAACCAGCTTTCAGCGGCGGGATGCCCGCGAATGGCTGGCCACCGATGCCGATCCGGCCACTCTATCGGGCTTTATCTATCTTGACCGCGTCGATCTGCTGGCGCAGCCCGGCCAGGGTTTATTGCTTGCGGTGCTGAAGGCGATCCAAGATCGCGCACCCGGCCGCGCAGTGATCGTGGCCTCTTCGCAAACTTCGCTGCGGCAGATGGCCGGCCAGGGCCTGCTGCTGCCTGATTTGGCTTTCCGGCTGACAGCCGTCCGCTTTGCGATCCCTCCGCTGCGGCAGCGCCGTGAAGATATCGCCCCGCTGGCCCAGTCTCTGCTGGAACGGCTCTGCAACCGCTACCGGCAGCGTCCTGTGGCGCTCGGCCCCGGCGCTCTTGCCCGGCTCCTGCAACATGCATGGCCGGGGAATGTGCGTGAACTCGCCTCGATGCTTGAGGCCGCACTGCTGGAAGCAGCCAACGGCGTCATCCGCCCCGAGGATCTGGCTCTGCCCACCGGAGCCGAAACATCCGTCAACGTGCAGGCGCCTGTGCCCTCCGAGAACCTGTCGCTGGACGCCACGATCCGCCAGCATGTGCAGTATGTGCTCGATCTGAACCGCGGCAACAAGCTCCGCGCCGCCCGCCAGCTTTGCATCAGCCGCTCCACCCTCTATCGCATTCTCGGCAACGAGACGATTTTGGCGCATTGAACCAATCCGCTTTACAAAGGCGCGGGTGCCCCGGCTCCGCGCCTCTTGCTCTACACTCAACGGTAAGTGAATTCACTTCAAGGACCCGCCCCGTTGAGAAGATCTGTCATTCCCGCCCTCGCCGCTTCCGCGCTTCTGCTTGTCTCCTCCGCGCCCCTCTTGCGGGCACAGGCTCCGTCTGCCTCCCCGGTCGAGGATCGCCGCAAGGCCCTCAATGCCCTCTTCAACGATTATTGGGAAGACAACCTCAAGCACAATCCCGAGTTTGCCTCGTCAATCGGCGACAAGCGTTATAACGACCAGATCTCCGACTACTCCGTAAAGGCGTACAACGAGGGTCTGGCGCGCGAGCAGGGGTTTCTGCTGCGGCTTGCCGCGATCGATCCGGCCGGCCTGACCGACCAGGAAAAGACCAGCCGCGATCTGCTGTTGCGGCAGTTTACCGAGGACCAGGAGGCTGCGGAATTCAAGGAGTGGGAGATGCCCGTCAACCAGATGGGCGGCATCTACTCGACCTATCCGCAACTGGTGGCTCAACTCAGCTTCACCACGGTCAAGGATTATGACGACTGGATTGCCCGGCTGCACGCCATTCCCACGGCCTTCGAGCAGGTGACGACGGATATGTCCATTGGCGTGGACGACCACCGGGTTCCGCCGAAGTATTTGCTGGAAAAGACGCTGGAGCAGGTGAAGCAACTGGCCAGCCAGAAGCCGGAAGACTCGCCCCTCGCGCTGCCGCTCAAAAACTTTCCCGCCGCCATTCCCGCGGCCGAGCAGGAGCGGATCAAAGACGAGACGCTGAAGGCTATCGCCAAGCAGGTGTTACCGGCCTATCAGCGCTTTGCGCGCTTTCTTGAGGTCACCTATATTCCCGCAGGACGCGAGCAGCCCGGCATCGCCACGCTTGCAGACGGGGCGAAGTATTACGCGTTCAGCATCCGCCGCACCACCACGACCGACCTGACCGCGGAGCAGATTCACCAGATCGGCCTCGACGAGGTAAAGCGGGACGAGACCGAGATGCTGGCTATCGCGCAGAGGCTCGGCTTCCAGGACCTGAAGAGCTTCCGCGCCAGCTTCAAGACCAATCCAAAGCTGAAGGCGACCTCGCGCGAGGCGCTGCTGGCGGCTTATCGCGGCTATCTCACCCCCATGCAGGCCAAGCTGCCCTCGCTTTTCGGACGCCTGCCCAAGGCTCCGTTCGAAGTGACGCCGGTGCCCGATTATCTTGAGAAAACGTCGGCGCCCGCTTATTACGAGGCAGGCACTCCGGACGGCAGCCGGCCCGGCCGCTTGCGCATCGACACTTACAACGCCACCGACCGCAACCTGTATGCGGTCGAGTCCATCGCCTACCACGAAGGCCTGCCCGGCCACCACCTGCAAGTCTCCATCGCGCAGGAGATGACCGACATTCCCACATTCCGCAAGTTCAGCGGCTACACGGCCTACCAGGAGGGCTGGGGGCTTTATGCCGAGCGGCTGGGTAAGGATGTCGGCTTCTACCAGGACCCCTATTCGGACTACGGCCGCCTGGAGGCGGACATTTGGCGCGCCATCCGGCTGGTGGTCGATACCGGCGTCCACTCGCAGCACTGGACCCGCGAGCAGATGGTGGACTTCTTCCACGATCACTCGGCCATCGACGAAACCAGCATCCAGGCCGAAGTGGACCGCTACGTTGCATGGCCCAGCCAGGCTCTGGCCTACAAAATCGGCCAGCTCAAGATTCTGGAGCTGCGCGACCGCTCGAAGAAGGCTCTGGGCGCCAAGTTCGACATCCGCACCTTCCACGATCAGGTCATCGACTCGGGTGCTCTGCCGCTCGATGTGCTGGACGCCCGCATCGACTCCTGGATCGCCAGCCAGAAGTAGGCTCGCTGCGTCGGCGAGACAGCTCTTGCCGACGCTCATCCGCCGCAGCGGCCCGAGAAACCACCCGCGAACGGAAGAGCCGCTTCAAAATGCGGGTTCGGGATGCGAGTATCCTGTTAGTTGCACCACAATCTCATTGAAGACAAGGAAAAGCATGTCGGAGATAGCCGTTGAGGCCACAGAAATTCCTGCGCAACTACCCGATGTGAGGGTGGCGGTGCTGGGCGCCGGCAAGATGGGCGGCATTCTGTTGCAGGCCTTTCTGAAGCAGAACCTTTTCGCTCCCGATCAGATTCACGCCACCGTAGGCCACGCCGAACGGGCGATTGCGCTGAGCACGCAATGGGGAGTCGATGTCAGCACCGACAACCTGTCCGCCGCCAGCCAGGCCGACCTGATTCTGCTCGGCGTCAAGCCTTTCCAGGTGCCCGATCTGGTCAAGCAGATTCGCCCCGCGCTCACTGCCTCCAAGACCCTGGTGTCTTTTGCGGCGTCGGTCAAGACCCGCGATATTGAAGAAGCCTCAGGCCTCGACATCGCCGTGGTGCGCGCCATGCCCAATACTCCTTCCGCCCTGGGCGCAGGCGCCGCCGCACTTTGCCGCGGACGCTTTGTGACCGAGCCGCAAATGGATCTGGCCAAGCGCATCTTCGAGACCGTGGGCCGCACCGTAGTGGTGGATGAGAAGCACATGGACGCTGTGACCGGCCTTTCGGGCTCGGGTCCGGCTTACATCTACATCATCATCGAGGCCCTGGCCGAGGCGGGCGTCAAGGTGGGCCTGCCCCGCGATGTGGCCACCCAACTGGCTGCACAGACCGTTTTCGGCGCGGGAAAGATGGTGCTTGAAACCGGCTATCACCCGGCACTGCTGAAAGACGCCGTCACCACCCCCGCCGGATGCACGGTAGACGGCATTCTGGAGTTGGAAGAGGGCGGTTTGCGCGTTACGCTCATCAAGGCCGTGATGCGGGCCACCGAACGAGCCAAGCAACTGGCAGCGGGATAAATTCCCGCCCGCTACGCAACCTGCGAGGGGAAGAGGTTCCACGGGGCCTCTTCCCTCATCTGCCCACCTTCCGACGCACCGCCCCAATCCATTTGCCCATCCAACGCCCAACCTGGCTGCCGTCTTATATCCCTGAACTGCAAGGACTGCGCGGCCTCGCGGTCCTGAGCGTCGTGATCTTTCACTGCCATCTGCGCCTGGTGGGCACGTGGATTCACTACGCCTCGCTATGGGGATGGGCCGGGGTCAATCTGTTCTTCGTTCTCTCCGGATTTCTGATTACTTCGATCCTGCTGGAAGCGCGCGACAAGCCCCGCTACTTTCGCAATTTCTATGGGCGGCGCGCCCTGCGCATCTGGCCGGTCTATGTGCTGGTGCTCGTGACCTGCTACTCGCTGGCTCCGTGGTTCCTGGGCGAGAGTGTCGCGGTGGCGATAAAATCCGCGCCGTGGCTGGCCTACATCTTTTTTGTGCAGAATCTGTTTCACCTGACGCTGCCGGGAGCCATAACGCCCACCTGGTCGCTGGCCATCGAGGAACAATATTACGTGCTGTGGGCCCCGCTCGTCCGCTGGGTGCGGCAGCCTTTGCTGTTGGTCGCCATGCTCGCGCTGGCTCTTGCCGGCTCGCCCCTGCTGCGGCACGTCCATCCCCCATGGATCACGCCGACCTACACTTTGGGTCATCTGGATGGCATTGCGCTGGGCAGCCTGTTGGCGCTGGGCCTCTACACCCTTGCACTCAGACGTCGGATATGGCTGGGCATCGGACTGGGAGCGATGATCGCGGGTTTCTGGGCAACGGCGACCATCGCGGGCGGCACCGCATTTCTGGATTCCGCGCTTGCCGTAGGCTTTGCCGGGGCAGTTCTGGCGGCCATCGCCTCCACCGGCGCTCGCAACCCGCTCAGCGCCCTGCTGCGCCGCGGACCTCTGGCCTTCTATGGCCGCATCAGCTATGGGCTCTACATGACCCACATCATGGTCATGATCTACTTTGGCTGGTTCGACGCGCTCATGGACCCCTACGGCACGGCCGGCAATCTGGCGGTGGTGGCCTTCCGTCTGGCGACGGCAACGGCAGTCGCCGCGGCGTTGTGGTACGGCTTCGAGTCGCGCATCCTCAAGCTCAAGCGGTATTTCTAAAGCCGTTCTCTTATTTCGAAAACGGCTATCGGCATTACCGCGGCCACCGGCCCACGATCACGAACAGGGCCAGAAGGAATATCGAGATGCTGGGCGCCGCCGACTCCGTGCGGCGCAGGTGATAGATGCCGGCGCCGACCATAATGAGCGCCAGCCATCCGGCAGCCAGCAGGATAATCAGGTGCCGCGGCTCAAGCTCGATCGGCGTCACCACACCCACCGCTCCGCCAATCTCCGCCAGGGCCACCACGGCAGCCTGCCAGCGCGACATGCCGATGGGGCGGCCTTTGGAACGCGTTTCCACGATATTCACAAGATTTTGATAGGCAAAAAGCTTGCTGCCTGCCGTGAACAGAAACACACCCGCCAGCACTATCTGCGCAATCCAAAGTAGACCGTTCATGGTTTGACCCGCTTTCCCCGCACGAGGTACCGGCCCCATCATAAATAGCGGGGCTTCCAGGCACAGCGAACGCTCCTCTCCTTGCGTCTTCCGATGAATTTCGGGGCAGCGCGATCCCACGGCGCCCGCTGGTCCGGCTCGTTCATTCGGAGATAGGCTGCTCCGAAAGGGCGGGCCCGACATCTCATCTCCGTGTGACATCAATCACCAAAGCTGTCCTTCGTGGCTGCTAGGCTGGAGTGTCACGCAAATCCCCTTGCGAGGTAGCACCATGAGCGAAGCGACCGGTACCGAAACAATCCGGACCGAAGTAGCAAGCAAAGAGCCCTTGAGCCCTGAACTTGTAGCTAAAATGAACGCGTATTGGCGGGCCGCCAATTATCTCTCCGTCGGTCAAATCTACCTGAAAGACAACCCCCTGCTGGCCCGGCCGCTCACGATTGACGATGTGAAGCCGCGTCTGCTGGGCCACTGGGGCACCACACCAGGGCTCAATTTTCTCTATGTTCATTGGAACCGCCTGATTCGCGAGCGCGACCTGAACATGATCTACGTCATCGGTCCGGGACACGGCGGGCCGGGGCTGGTGGCCAACACCTATCTCGAAGGCTCGTATTCCGAAGTCTATCCGCATATCGAGCAGAACAGCGACGGAATCAAGCGCCTGTTCCGCCAGTTCAGTTGGCCCTATGGAATTCCCAGCCACGTCGCTCCGGAAACGCCGGGATCGATCCACGAAGGCGGCGAGCTGGGTTATTCGCTGGTGCACGCCTATGGCGCGGCATTCGACAATCCCAACCTGATTGTGGCCTGTGTAGTGGGCGACGGCGAGGCCGAAACCGGGCCGCTGGCGACAAGCTGGCACTCCAACAAGTTTCTCAATCCGGCGACCGACGGCGCGGTGCTGCCCATTCTCCACCTGAATGGATACAAGATCGCCAACCCGACGATTCTGTCGCGCATTCCTCACGCCGAACTCGAAGAACTGATGCGCGGCTACGGCTATGAGCCATTTACTCTCGAAGGCGACGCCCCGGATGTGATGCACCAGCAGGCTGCGGCCATCTTCGACACCATTTTCGACCGGATCGCCGCCATCCAGAAGGCCGCCCGCGAAGAAGGCTCCACCGAGCGCCCCGCGTGGCCCATGCTCATTATGCGCACGCCCAAGGGCTGGACGGGGCCCAAGTTTGTCGACGGCAAGCCGGTCGAAAACACCTGGCGCGCTCACCAGGTTCCCTTCTCCGAGCTACGCGAAAAGCCGGAGCATCTGCAGTTGCTCGAACAGTGGATGCGCAGCTACAAGCCCGAAGAGCTATTCGACGACAAGGGTGGGTTCCGCGCCGAGTTTGCCGACCTGGCGCCCAAGGGCCGGCGACGCATGGGCATGAATGCCCACGCCAATGGCGGGCTGCTGCTGAAGCCGCTCAAGATCCCGAATTTCCGCGACTTCGCGGTGAAGGTCGAGGTCCCGGGACAGATCGATGTCGAGTCCACACGCATTTTGGGCCACTTGCTCCACGCCGTCATGCAGGCGAATAACGACGAGAAAAACTTCCGCGTGTTCGGCCCCGATGAGACCGCCAGCAACCGCATCGGCGACGTGATTATCGGCACCGGCAAAGCGTGGATGGCCGAGACCCTGCCCGTCGATGAGAACCTGTCGCAAACCGGCCGGGTGATGGAAGTGCTCAGCGAGCATATGTGCCAGGGCTGGCTTGAGGGCTATCTGCTCACCGGGCGGCACGGGTTCTTCTCGTGCTACGAAGCCTTCATCCACATTGTGGATTCGATGGTGAACCAGCACGCCAAATGGTTGAAGGTTACGCGGCAGATTCCGTGGCGCAAACCCATTGCTTCGCTCAATTACTTGCTGAGTTCTCTCGTGTGGCGGCAGGATCATAACGGTTTTTCGCATCAGCACCCCGGCTTCATCGATCACCTGCTGAACAAGAAGGCCGATGTAGTCCGCATCTATCTGCCGCCGGACGCCAACACGCTGCTGTCTGTGGGCGACCATTGCCTGCGCAGCCGGCACTACATCAACCTGATCGTGGCCGGCAAGCAGGAAGCGCCCCAGTGGCTCACCATTGAAGACGCCATTGCCCATTGCACCGCGGGCCTGGGCGTGTGGAAGTGGGCCTCGAACGACGAGGGCGATCCCGACGTGGTAATGGCCTGCTGCGGCGACGTGCCTACGCTTGAAACCCTGGCCGCCGTCATGCTGCTGCGGGCAAGGGTTCCCGATCTGCGCATTCGCGTTGTCAACGTCGTGGACCTGATGACGCTGCAGCCGCAATCCGAGCATCCGCATGGTTTGGCGGATGAAGAATTCGACCTGCTGTTTACCAAAGACAAGCCGGTGATTTTCGCGTTTCACGGCTATCCGTGGCTGATCCACCGGCTCACGTACCGGCGCCATAACCACGACAACATTCACGTGCGCGGCTATAAGGAGGAAGGTACGACGACAACGCCTTTCGACATGTGCGTGCTCAACAATATCGATCGTTTCCAACTGGCGCTCGATGCCATTATGCGGGTGCCGCGGCTGGCGCCGATCGCCGATGCCGCACAGCAATGGTATTCCGAGGCTATCCAGCGTCACCGTTTGTATGTATCGGAAAACGGCGACGACCTGCCCGAAATAAGGAACTGGCGCTGGCACCAGAGCTAGGGCGCGGGTAACTCGGGTATGGCTAACTCAGTTAGCGGGCGCACCGCACAGCTAACTGGCTCACTGGGCAGGTTTCGCACCCGCGGAACCTGCCCGCTAACTTGATCACTTGCTGCATTGGTTCAGCACAAGTCGCGAGGCTCTTTTCATGTCGTCTTTGCCCGTCCTGGTTTTGAATAGCGGTTCTTCTTCCATTAAATTTTCAGTTTATGAGTCCGCCCATGGCGACCGTTCCAAGCTTTTTGAGGGCGCGGTCGATGGCATCGGTACCGATCTGGGCAAGTTCTGGATCAAGGATGCCGCCGGCAAAAAGCTGGTGGATCAGACACCGGCTCTGCCCACCCGCGCCGTCGCGTTTGCGCTGGTAGCCTCTGCGCTGCATTCGAGCGACTTCCCTGCCCCGCAGGCCATCGGCCATCGCATGGTTTCGGGTGGTCCCACGGTGCAGGAGAATCAGCGCATCACTCCCGAGCTGATCGACGAAATGGAAAGCTACACGGCGTTTGCGCCGCTGCATACGCCTATCGCCATCTACATCATGCGCGAGGCGCTGCGCCTGTTCCCCGGCATTCCGAACTTCGTCTGCCTCGACACCTATTTCCATCGCACCATGCCTGAGGTCGCCAAGCACATGCCCATTCCCGACGAATATACCGAGATGGGCGTCCGCCGCTATGGCGCGCACGGCGTCTCCTACGAATCCATCGTGTATCAACTGGAACCGAAGGTGCCGGAGAAGCTGATTGTCGCTCACCTCGGCAACGGCGCATCCATCTCCGCCATCCGGAACGGCCAGTGCCTCGATACTTCGATGGGACTTACGCCGACCGGCGGCATCATCAGCGGTACCCGCACCGGCGACATCGATCCCGGCGTTCTGCTGTTCATCCTGCGCAAGATTGCGGAAACCACCGAGAGCGCCACGGCAGCCGCCGATCAGCTTGAAATCGTCGCCAGCAAAAAAGCCGGTCTGTTGGGCGTGAGCGGCCTCTCGAACGATATGCGCGACCTGCGCGAGGCCATCAAAACCGGCAACGCGAAAGCGCGCCTCGCCGTAGATAAATTCACCTGGACCATCGCCAAGTGGATCGGCAGCTTTGTAGCCGAACTCGGCGGACTCGACATGCTGGTCTTCACCGGCGGCATCGGTGAAAACGACATCGCGTCGCGCGCCGAAATCTGCGCGGGACTGGGGGCTCTCGGTATCGTACTCGATCCGGCTCGCAACAACACGCGCGGCGAGGCGGTCATCTCCGCCGAAAATTCACCGGTGACCGTGCGCGTCATTCCTCCGGCCGAAGACTTGATGATCGTCAATCACGTCATCCGCCTGATGGGAAAGTAACTGCGACAGAAGGCCGCTGGTGGAATCGGGCGCATGATGCGGCCGGTTCCATCAGCGGCCTTTCTTTTTGCCTTCGTCCACAAAAAGACTTTCCCGGCTATGCGTCTGGTCTACACTGATAGGTTCGATACGGAGCTATCCCCCATGCCTCTTGCCGCCGCCCCCGTGAACGCACAACGCCTGCCCTCAGCCGCCCTTCGCCGCTTCGCCTGGGCGGTGCTGGTCTATTTCATTGCCGTCATCTTGTGGGGAACCCTGGTGCGCGCAACCGGCTCCGGCGCCGGCTGCGGCGAGCACTGGCCCTTGTGCAACGGCACGGTCATGCAGCATTCGGCCCGCATCGACACACTGATCGAGTTCACTCATCGCCTCACTAGCGCTCTTTCGTTCTTCTCCGCAACTGCCCTGCTGATCTGGACATTCGCAGGCACGGTGCGCGGCCATCTGGCCCGCGGAGCCGCTGTGGCCGTGGTTGCTTTCACGATCATCGAAGGTCTTCTGGGAGCACTTCTAGTTCTGTTGGGACTGACCGCGCAAAGCCAATCGCCCCTGCGTGCACCCTATCTGGCCCTGCACCTTACCAACACGCTATTGCTGCTGGGCGCCCTCACACTCACGGCGCATCTGCTCAGCCGCCGCCAGGGATACTTGCGCAGCAACGTGCGCCTCGTTGCTCCCTTCGGCGCCGTCGCCAGCGTAGTGATCGTGCTGATCGTGGGCGTCAGCGGTTCCCTGGCCGCTTTAGGCGATACTCTCTTCCCTGCCACCTCACTGGGCTCCGCCTTTGCCCAAGACTTCTCCGGCACCAGCGGCTGGCTGGTGCGCTGGCGCTGGACTCATCCGACCGTCGCCTTTCTTGCCAGCGTCTTCCTCATCTGGCTGCTGGTGCGCGCCGCCCAGCGCAGCACGCTGTGGGACAATCGCAGTCTCTCGGCCCTTGTGCTGCTGCTTCTGGCTGCGCAATATGTGCTCGGGGTTCTGGATGTCGTGCTTCTGGCTCCGCTCTGGCTCCAGGTCGCGCACCTGTTCGGAGCCGACGTGCTCTGGGCCGCGCTGGTCGTGCTAACGGCCCGACTGACCTTGGAACCGGTCAAAGCAGAGTAATATCCTGCCCTTGACTCACCGTTATTCCTTCCCGGCAATCCCACTCTTCCGTTTTCGCATCGTAGAAGGTGGGCGCCTAGACCTAGCTTGGGAATGAGTAACCATGAAATGGTTAGCGGGAATTTTGTTGCCTATGGGGATCTTTGCGTCTGCTGCGATCACCGGGTGCGGCTCAATATCACTGACAGGGGGAGCCAATCAGATCCAGTTAGGGATCTACAGGTCCCTCTGCGTCGACGTCAAAGATGCCAGCACCGCGAGTGGAGCTTCCGTAGAGGCCTACGCCTGCGGATCTGGCAAGCGCAGTCAGGAATGGTCCTTTCGAACTGCAAGCAGCATGAGCAATCAATACACGATCATGAACGCCAATAGCGGCATGTGCATGAGCGTTGCAAGCGATCCGGATACCGCTCCCGGCCAGTTAGTGGTTCAAGTGCCTTGTGACAGTTCGCAGCAGGACCAGATATGGACGGTCTCGCGAGCACCCAGTGGGCAGGAGGGTTTTCGCTTTATCTCTGCAGCCAGCAGTCAGTGCCTTGACCTGCCGTATGGAGCGACGGCCTCGGTCTTCGATTTGCAGCAATACTACTGCACGGCAAACGATCCCGCACAAGGCTGGTCGGTCCAGCCCGTATCCGAAGACAACACACCTTAGCCGGATATTCCACCTTGAAGCCCCGCAGCAGACTCAGACAGTCCGCTGCGGGACTTTCTTGCTGTCACTCTTATTTCACCATCACCCCGGCAGCCTGATAAGTCGTACCGTTCACGCTGACCTCGATGACCGGTAACTCAGGCGTCGCGGAAAGATACTCGATTTTGCCGTCGCGCAGCAGGACAGTATCTTCTGTCTTGCCGCCACGAACACTCGGGTTCCATGCAAACGCCTGATGATTGACGACTGTCTCCGTGCCCGTGGGCGTGGCAACCCATTCACGCTCGCCATAACCCGTCGGACCGCCCTGGTGATGTAACTTCTCTTCCCCGGGATATCCCTCTGCTGAGTACGCCGCCTGGGCTACCTTAAACAGCCCCGCCGAAGTAGCGCCTGCCCGGCTCGCATCCAGCAGAGCCGCATTCACACGGGCTGCAGAGTTGAAGCGCGCCGCAAGCTCCTCCGGCAAGGCGCCAAAGTGAATGAAGCGCGTGATGGAGACAACCAGGCCCCACTTGCGCGAACAGAGATTCAGCATTCCATATTGCTTGAGCCGATTGCCGCGCGGCACGGCGTGCTTGTACTTCAAAATCCGGTCGTCCACGGCATACAAGGCCACCGAGGGCAGAATGCCGCGCCGCAACAGACCGGCCTCGGTCAGCGCCTGCATGTCGTACTCCGACAAGCCCGGCTCCACCTGGCGCAGAGCCTCGACCGTGGCCGCGGCCGTCTCGGCGCCCAGCCAGCGATAGCGTGCAATTTCAGATTCGCTCAATGCCTGGCGCAGCGGATAAATGTTCACCGGCGTCAATCCCGGGCCGGGCGTGTCGGTACCGACGGCGCTACCGGCCAGCCGCACTGCCGCCGCGGCTGTATCGTCGGCATACCACGGGAACAACACCGGCTCAAAGTCCAGCGCGCCAAACTCTTCATCATGGGCACGCGGCGCTTCGTTCTCCGTCGTCAGGTAATAGCGTTTGCCCGCAGCCGTAACTAATACCGATACGACTGCTGTCTCGACAGCGGAGCATACCCGCTCCTCGACCGCGCCGCCCGTCAGCCACGCAATGTTCTCATTGCGCCGCAGCAAAAGGCCAGCCAACTTTTGCTGGCCAAGCCATTGCACCACTTGGTCGTGCTTGAAGTCGAGTTCCTCGTTCCACGAAGGTTCCGTCACCAGCGTGGCGCCATTCACCACCAGGTCCTTGCTAATCCGCTTGTTCATGATCGCGCTTCCTATGCTGTAGCTTGCTCAAAAGAAATTCGGGCGTTGACGATTCCATGTCAACGCCCGCATCGGTTCCCAACTCGCTTAGTCTTCGAGTTCGGGATGATAGTGGCTTTCCCATCCGAGATAGCGCTCAGCCGCTTCGTGAACGGACTTCGAGACGTCGCTGAAGTTAGCAGCCACATGATGCTCGAAGCCTTCGCGGCAGATGTACTTGAGTAACTTCTGCAACTGCGGAATCTCTGCCACGCCCGCGCCGCCAAAGGTCTCCAGCGGATCGTCGGTAAACTTGCCCGCGCCGGTATAGCCGCGAATGACGCCGCGACGGTCGTCGGTGGAGTAGCGCGCGAAGCTCATCGCTCCGGCTTTGACACGGCCTACACATGTGCCGAAGGTGTTCTCCTTGCCGACCGTGCCGGCAATGATTGCCTGGAAGTCCATCGTCGGCGCCTGCGCGAAGAAATGCTTCGGCAGGTTGGAGCAATGGAAGCACACGCACTTATCGGGATGTGCGCCGTAGTTATTGTTCCAATCGAGCAGGGCCGAAGGCGTCTGGCTGGCCAGGGCCAGCATGTACATGCTGAGCGTGCCGGGGACGTCCACTTCGCAGGCCGACGGAATGAGGTTGTTGCTCATCATGCTCATGATGGTGCACGGCACCACGCCGAAGAACTCTTCCATCGAAGTCCAACACTGCACCGCGCTGATCGTACAGTTGGTCTGCTTCATCCAGCCGTCGATGACCGCGCCCAGCTTGGCCATTTTGAGCAAAGCGGCTTCGGGAATGTTGGCTGTGGAAACATAGCTCTTGATCGCCGCGAGTTTGGCCTGCGCCGCATCGTCGCTATCCTTCATGTGATTGATCCGGCCGAATACTTCAGACAGGTCAAGCGGCTCAATCGAGATGCCGGCCGTCTCAAGAATGCGCTCGGAATAGCGAACCGTGTTGAAGGCCGCAGGGCGCGCACCGATGGCGCCGATCTTGAGATTCTTGAGTCCCTTCACGATGCGGCAGACTGCCGAAAACCACTCCAGGTCGGCCTTGAACTCCGGCGACGTGAGGCTCTCGGTATGCAGCGTGGTCAGCGAGTAAGCAATGCCGTACTGCATCATGTTGTTGCAGCAGCTCATCTTGCCGCAGAAGCTGTCGCGGCGTACGGCAATCGTCATGTCGTCGGAGCGGTCGGGCGTGGCCTGCACCAGCACGGGGACTTTCAGGCCCGAGAGCCGAATCGCATCGACGATGCCGCGCTCTTCACCGAAGTTAGGCAGCGTCACGATGATGCCGTCGATATCTTCCGCATGTTTCTTGAACAACTCGGCGCAGCGCTGCGACTCCGCGTACGTCTCGACTGCACCATATTTCGATTCTTCGGGGCTGAGCACCACCACGCGGGCTCCCGCCGCCTCCAGCACCGAGATAATCTCTTCGCGGCCGGTCTTCGCCAAATGATCCGGAAAAAATCCGCGATTGCCTACTATCACACCAAATGTCATCGTACGTTGCGCTGCCATGTTCTCTGCTCCTTCAAGCTTTGCCGTTTCCGCGGCTCATGACTCCTGCCAGAAAAACCGCCATACTTCCTAGCTGGAAATGGTTGTCGACTGCCCCGCGCAGAGGTATCCCCTTGCGCACTTCGTTCAGAACTTTCGAG
>JAATGG010000182.1 GCA_015654835.1 Terriglobales bacterium | reverse complement strand
TCCCTGGTTGTTCACCACCACACCCTTTCGGAATGCAGCAGCACCGGGCGGTTTGAAGCCTGCTCCTGTAAGCCGACTCCGGGAGGCCTACTCCCATCTTTGGTACAGCACCATAAGCTCACGCTTATGTTCGTGACACACACCAAATGGTTCCCAGAGTCTTCTAGGTTCCCAGATACTTTTCAGTTCCTAATTGACACCTGTGATGCGCGGGCAAACGATTAATTCGCAGTTATCCACAGCCCGCGAGTATGTGGAAGTGGGGATCGAGCCAGTGGAGTACCAGGACCATGTCCAACTCAGTAGAGTTTCGTCATCTCGAATACCTCATCGCTATCTATGAGAGCAAGAATTTCACGAGAACCGCAGAGCGCGTATATCGCTCTCAGCCTGCGATCAGCCAGCAGGTCCGCGCTCTCGAAGACGACATCGAATTCCCCATCTTCATACGCGGCGGACGGGACGGTATTGAACCCACACAGGCGGGCGAACTTATTCTTAGCTGGTCAAGAATCGTTCTGAGGGAACGCATCGAAATCTTCAAAGTGGCACGCGCCATCCACATGAAAGAAGTGCCACCGTTCCGGCTCGGCTTCTGCCCCTTCGTGAGTCCGCAACTGTTACAGGCGTTCCGCTCCACCTATGAAGAGCATTTTCCAGGGTGCGAGATTCATCTCTCCGAGACCGAACCGCTGAACACCTTACAGCGTCTCTCCCACGGTGTTCTGGACTGCGCGATTCTTCCCATGCCGATTGAAAAGGACTTGTGGAACATGCTGCAAATTGCGCAGTCGCCGCTGGTTGTCTGTATGCGGGCCGACGATCCTCTCGCCTCGCAAAGCCAACTGGATAGCTGTTGACGTGCGCCTAGCGGTCCTCGGCCTCAAAAGAGAAGCGTATGCCGGAAGCTTGGGCCACCAGCTCATACACTTCTTCCAGCCCTGCGCGGATCTCCGCAAACTCGACTCTTCTGGCAAGCGTGAAGTCCAGGTCTTCGGAAAAGCGATAGTCCCCGAAATGACAGCGTTTGAGCGCGGTGCCGCCTTTGAAGATGAGCAGGTCGCGGAGCTTGCTTTGGCTCAGGCCCACCAGAAACCAGGCCAGGCAGTAGTCGCGCTCCAGCACGGCCTCGGGAAGCCGCCGGCGCCGGCTTTGTGCCCACTGGCTCCGCATGCAGCCAGTGGGCAATAAAAATAAGCATGGCCATGGCGGCTATGCGGCGAAGGACAAAATTACATGGGGGGGCATCGTGCTCAGCATACAAACTCATCTTTGGTCTCGCGCCGGAATCTGGAGCAGGTCCATGCCGCTAAGGCTCCAGGAGCGATGGAGCATTGGAGTACGTCAGCAGATGTCTCTGGAACGGCTTCGTTTGGCGTGGATGCGCGATTCTGATGATAGATCAGCGGCATTGCAATCCGGAATGGCAAATGCGCTCCCTGGAAGCAATCCGGATATGAAAACCTTTCTCCCGGCAGAATTGTGGAAGGTTTCCACTGTACCAGCAAGCAAGCTATACCGCGATGGAAGCATGCCGGGAGCCTACGCAGGTGAGAATCTCTTCCGCCGCGCGGACGTAGCCTCCGGCCTGACGAAGAGACTGGCCTAATGCTTCCGCACCTGCCTTGAAAGATGGGTTCTCTAAAATGCGCAGCGCCGCAGTGCGCAGGCTGGCCGCATCGGCGTTGCGCGGATGCAATGCAAGACCAGCGCCGAGTTCCGTGACACGCTGCCCGACCAGGAACTGGTCGCCGCGCTGGGGAATGACGAGCAGCGGAATACCAAGCAAGAGCCCTTCGTTTGCGCTGTTCATGCCTCCGTGCGTAACGAAGAGACTGGTGCGCTCAAGCAATTTCATCTGGGGCACAAACTCCTCGACGAGGAAGTTCTCTGGCGGATTGGCGAATCGTGCTTTGCCTCCCGGGCCGCAGGAGAGCACTACCTGGCATGGCGCATCCGCGAAGGCTTCAAAACAGGATCGATAAAAATCATCGGCCTGGAAGAAGGTTGTGCCGAGCGAGATGTAAATAAGCGGCAGGGCTGGATTTAGCTTATCGAAGGGAAAGGGAATGGCCGCATCCCGTCCGGGCAAGACGGAAGGGCCGACAAATTTGTATTGCGGGCCAAATGCCTCCTCGCCGATTTGAAACGCTCGCGAGGTGAAGATGATGTTGAGCGGGTGCGGGTTGCCGAGGTACTCGATAATGCCGGGAGAGACGGTGGCGTGTTCGTGGTCGATGCTGCGAACCGTGTCGAAGTACTCGTTGAATGCGGTCAGTCCTCGCAGCAGTCCCTCCTGCGAGGCTCCGCCGTAGAGCATGTTGACCAGCTCGGCCGGCGGAACGACGCCGGGGCGGATGGCGAAGACCACGGAAAAGGTTATGGCACGGAGCTTGAGCGCCTGGGCAACGAGACGGCCCCAGAGGCTTTTGGTATCGATGAGGCAATAGTCGATGGACTCGCCTGCGAGGTCTTCGAGAAGTTCGGGAATGAGTTGGCGCGAAAGGGCGCTTAACCGCGCCATATCACTGAAGAGGCCTTCGGTGGGCGGGTTGGGATTGAACTCGTCGTGACCGTGACGATAGTTGCGGAATTCGGCTCCGGTTGCCTCGACTTTGGAGCGTGACCTCCCGGTGGCGAAAAAGATGACTCTTTCGCCACGACGCACAAGCTCGCTGACCACGCCCAAAGCCGGGGCCAGGTGTCCGTGTACCGGGAAGCTCAGAAATACCGCTGTCGCCATGCTTTTTCTCTGCTCTCTCAGTTGGTTGCGGCGAGCACTTCAGAAGCGGAAAACAGTTCCGGATTGGCCTGCACCCAGGCGACAAGGCTGGCGATTCCCTGCTCCGGCTGTACGGACGGCTTCCATGCTGTTGCGCCGGTGAAGCGGCTATGGTCGGCAACGAAGTAGTGGAGATCACCGAAACGGCCTTCGCCGAAACGCACATCGGCTTTTTTGCCCGTGAGGCGCTCGATGAGGGAGATACATTCCAGCAGGGATATCCTGTTGGGCGTGCCGCCGCCGATGTTATAGATGCCCGGCTTCTGGGAGTCATAGAAGGATTCAAAGGCCTGGGCGGCATCTTCGGCATAGAGAATATCGCGCAGTTGCTTGCCGGTGCCGAAGATGGTGAGCGGCAAGCCGAGCAGAGCGCGGATCGCGAAGTTTGCTACCCAGCCGTGGTCTTCTCCACCGAACTGGTTGGGGCCGTAGATGCCGGTGAGGCGGAAGCAGGCGGCGGGAAGCTTGTAGGTGTCGATGTAGCTCTGCACGTAGATCTCATTGGCGCGCTTGGAGGCGTGGAGCGGTGTGACCGCGCCTTGCAGCAGCGGCTCGTCTTCCGCAATTGCAACGGGGGTGCGCTCGTAGCGCGTCTCCGATTGGGTGAGCGAGTGATTGATGCCGTCGGGGCCGAAGGTGTGGATGCTGGAGCAGACGGCCACGGGAATGGACGCGGTGCGTGCGGCTTCCAGCACATTAAAGGTGCCGAGCGTGTTGGTGGAGAAGTCCAGCCTGGGATTTTCACACGCGATGGTCATGGCCGGCTGCGCCGCGGTGTGGCAGAGGAAATCACTGCCTGCGGCGAAGTGCGCCAACGTTTCCGCGTCGCGGATGTCTTCAGTCGCGACTTGCACGCCGGCTGCGCGCAGCTTTTCGAGATTGAAGCCGCGGGCTTCGGCGCGCATGTAGGGGATGCGGGCAAACTCGTGCTTCGCGAGATTGTCGTAGGCCACTACCTCCGCGCCCTTTGCGCGGAAGTGCATGCAGACGTGGTATCCGAGAAAACCGCAGCCGCCTGTTACCAGAACTTTCATATCGTAAGTCTCCTTGCCGGTTGCAAATTCGTTTATGCCGCCTGGCTCTTGCGGCCCATCAGCTTGCGCCCCAGCATCATGCGCGTGACGGCCAAGACACGCGGAAGTTTTTGCCACCCTTGATATGCGGAGACCGAATGCTGCTCGGTGAAGGCCGACAGCTTGTTGAGAACCGCGTTGGGATAGAAGCGGCGATTGCGAAAGACGGCATTGACTTCGCGGTTGAGGGACTGCTTCCATGAAGCGTGCAGGTCAAAGCCGAGAGCGCTCATTTGGGAGAGAGCGTCATTCATGCCGAAGCTTTCCTGATAGAGCGGGGCGTGAATGTTGATCTCCATTTGAATCTTCTTTACGTCCCTGGCCCGCTCGCCCAGCGATTCCACTACGCGCAGGTCTTCTCCCTGCGCGTCAACGAGGAGAAAGTCGATGGCGGCGATCTCGCGGCTCTTCATAAAGGCATCGAGACGAACTACATCTACTTCTACCTCCTCGACCATCTCGAAGCTTTTGTAGGGGTGCCACTCGTGTACCCACGTCTGATTGACATCTTCCGCGAAAGAGCGCAGCGAAGAGCAATCATCATGGTTGGCGATGTGGAATTTGGCGCGTCCTTCAGCCACGGAAACGGCCTGGGGAATGACGAAGACCGTGCTTGAGCCGGCGGCTTTTTGCCGCAGCTCCGCTACGCGCCGAGGGTTCGGCTCAAACATATAGAGCCTGTGCCCGTGCTCGCGGCACGCGGCGATCAGCGCATCGTTGCCCGAATGCGCTCCAACCTGCACGATGGTCTGAGGCCGCTTAAACCGTAACTCAAATGCGAACATGATCCGCCTCCCTGGAGATTATTTTGCTTTGCATGAAGCTTAGGATTACGTCGGCGGCCCGGCCTGCGCCGCCTGCTTCACGCAAGGCTTTGCCGGTCTTCGCGGAGCGGTCGCGGAAGGAAGGAGTATTGAGGATGCGATCCGCGTATTGGCGCAGCAACTCCGCGGTTGCCTGCCTGCGATGCAGTACGATGCCCGCGCCGATTGCTTCGACCTGCCCGGCGACTACGAAATGGTCGGCGGCCGCGGGAAGTACCAGCATGGGAACGCCGGCCATCATTGCCTCATGCGCGCTGTTGATGCCGCCGTGGGTGATGAAGAGCGCGGCGCGCTCAAGAACGCCCAGTTGCGGCACATAGGGCTCAATCCTGAAGTTTTCAGGAACCTTGCCCAGCGCCGCGGGATCGACACGATGCCCAATCGCCATGACAACCTGGAATAGCGCACTGGAGAATGCCTCAAAACATGCCTTGTACAGGGCAATCTCTTCGTTATACATGGTGCCCATGGCGATGAAGATTACCGGCGGGCGAAGAGCGGCGAGATTGAAGTCCGATGCGGGCGCCGCGCCTTCCATGCGAATGCCTGAAGTGGGACCTGCAAATTGATAACTCGCGTCAAATGCTTCCGGGCCGATCTGAAATTCGCGGGCCGTGAAGACGATATTCAATTCCTGAGGATTGCCGAGGTAATCGATCATGCCGGGGCTGCGCGTTCCATAGCGGCGGTCGAGACGGCGCGCCGTCTCATAGTAACGGTTCATCTCCAGCAGGCCGTCCCGCGCCGAGTCCGCTGTTGCATACATGTGTCCCGCGAACTGCTCCGCGGAGATAAGCCTTGAGTTGATGGCGAACATGGAGCAGAGCGTGACGGTGGGCACCTGGAGGATCTGCGCGAGCAGGTTGCCCCAGAGCGCGTGCGCTTCCGTGAGCAGCAAATCAGGCGCGAGCGCTTCTACCTCGCTAAGCAGATTGGGGAGAATCTCCTCGGTGGACTCCATCAGCCCGGACATGCCGCCAAGTATCCCGCCGCGTGCGAGATTGCGCTCGAAGATGCTTTGCTGGCCGAGGGAATGATACGCGGCACCGGTTTGCTCGATTTTGGCGCGGAACGGCTCCGTGGCAAAGTAGTGCACGCGCTCGCCGCGCCGCACAAGCTCCGCAACGACGGGCAGCGTCGGATTGATGTGCCCCGGCGCGGGATGGCCGATCATGCAAATGGTTGCCATTATGCCCTGCTGCCTGCTTTCGTTTCGACGGTGGAGGCGGCAAACTCCAGGACGGCATCGGCGGCCGCTCCCGCTCCGCCGCACTGCGCAAAGGATTCCTGGACAGCTTTGGCGGCATCGGCGAAATGCTGCTCGCGCAGAACTGTTTCCGCAAGGTCGCGCAAACGCTGCGGCGTTATATCCGGCGGAGTGAGACGGATTCCCGCCCCGGCGCGCACGACCTGGGCCGCGACAAGATGCTGGTCGCCGTGCTGCGGAAAGACAAGCAGAGGGACCCCGTGAGCAAGCGCTTCGCTGACGCTGTTCATGCCTCCGTGAGTTATGAATAGCGCGGCCTGCTTCAAAACAGCAAGCTGCGGCACATACTCGCGCATTGCGATGTTGGACGGGAGCTGCCCGAATGCCGCCAGGTCCACCTTGCGGCCAGCCGCGATCCATACGCGATATGGCGCATCGGCGTACGCTTTAATGCAGGCTCGGAAGAACTCCGGTTGATTGTTGAAGATGGTTCCCAGGGAAACATACACGAGAGGCACATCGCCGGAAGATGGAATGGCGTCCTCTGTGGGAATGTCTTGCCGCTGGAAGTCGAGCATGGGGCCTGCGAACTTGTATTCCGGGCCGAACGAGTTTCCTTCCGGGTGAAACTCGCGCGAGGTAAAGAGGAGATTGAGTTGCTGGCGATTGGAGAAGAACTCCACGACATTGGGACTGAGGGTTCCAAAACGATGATCGATGCGGCGCGAGGTTTCGATGTAGGAGTTCATCGCATCGATACCGGCGAGCAGCACCGGCTTGGGCGCCTGGCTGTAGGCGATACGCACCATGTCCTCGACTGTGACGAAGCGGTCGTTCGGCACGAAGACCGAGGCCATGCAGACGGCGGGGAGTTGCAGCACCTGCCGCAGAAGATTGCCCCAGACGCACATGGAATCGATTAACAGGTAGTCCGGGCGCGCGTTCCTGACTTCCTCGACGAGGCGGGGAAGCAGATGTTCGGCGAGGCCCATCTCCCATGCCATTACGGAGTGCAATCCTCCGGTGTGCGCGGGAGGAATAAAGAGCTCTGCATCGCCATAACCGGCAAACTTTGCGCCCGCCGCGGCAATGTTCGCACGGAAGGGCTCTGTCGAATAATAGATAATCTCTTCCCCGCGCCGCGCAAGCTCGGCGACCACGGGATAAGTGGCGTTCATGTGCCCATACTCGGGCAGATTCAGTACGACAACCCTTGCCACGTTTCCTTCCTCTCTATGCCTCGGCAAGTTCCACGGGCGCGGCTGTTTTGCCCAGGAACCGCATATCCTGCCCCATTGCTGACGCCAGCTTCTGAACATGCGGCGGACGGAGCAGCGAAAGATGCTCGCCCGGCACATCGATGACTTCCACTTCTCCGGCGGCGCTCCATCCCCATGCACGGTCCTGCTCAAGCTCCGGGCGGTGTCCCGGGGTGTGTTCCGTACGGTACAGATGGATGCGCACACCGGGATGCTTGCCTGAGATGCTATAGCGCACGGCGGCATGCGCCTTGAAGAGCGCGAGCGTGTGTTCGAGAACATCCACTCCCGCCTGTCCGGGAAAAACCTCTGCGGCGATCAGCGCGTTGCGGAGATACTCCATCTGCGCGGCATGATCGAGCGGCTCCAGCGCTTCTTCCGGCACATGCAATGCCGGGTTGAGCAACTGCGCAATGCGCTGCGCGAGTTGGGCAATCCATCTTGCGTCCGACCAGCCGGAGCGGCCGGCCGTATCCTCTGCTGCCGGCACAGGAGTATCAATGATGCCGAGAAAGGCTACTTCCTGCCCGGCGAGCCGCAGCCTGTGCGTCATTTCAAAAACTACCCAGCCGCCGAGCGAATGGCCGGCCAGCGAATATGGCCCTTCCGGCTGCACACTGCGAATCGCGTCCAGATAATAGTCCGCCATTGCCTCTACCGTGGTGTGCGGCTCGGCCTCTCCCTCCATGCCGCGCCCTTGCAGACCATAAAAGGGCTGGTCCGGACCAAGCTGCCGCGCAAGGTTGTGCAGGTAGATGGCATTGCCGCCCGCGCCGGGCACGCAGAAGACAGGCGGACGCGATCCCCTGGGCTGAATGGGAACCAGCGCGGTTGCCGTCAAGGATGCGGGTTCCGCGCGCAGCCAGTCTGCCATTGCCGCAATGGTTGCGCTATGCAGAATGACCGAGAGCGGCACGTCACGCTGGAACTCGCGTCGAACGCGCGCGACGAGGCGCACGGCAAGCAGGGAGTGGCCACCTGATTCAAAGAAATTGTCGTGAATGCCGAGAGAAACGTCCGGCAATACTTCTTCCCAAATGGCCTTGAGCCGCACTTCGAGGCTGTCGCGCGGGGGCGCGGCGCTGTGCGAAGCTCTCTCCAGCCTGGGCGTGGGCAGGGAGCGGCGGTCTACTTTGCCATTCGTGGTTAAAGGAAGCTGATCGAGAAAGACGAACCAGCCTGGAACCATGTAATCCGGCAAACGCGCCGCGAGCGCGCTGCGCAGAATATTTTCCTGCGCCGATGCCACCAGGTGCGCTACGAGCGATTGGCCATGCACGCTTACCACGCACTCGCTTACGCCGGGCTGTTCGCGGAGAACGGACTCGATCTCTCCAAGCTCGATGCGATAGCCGCGCAGCTTGACCTGCATGTCGGCGCGCCCCAGGAACTCCAGTTCGCCATCCGCGCGCCAACGGGCGAGATCACCCGAGCGGTACATGCGCGCCCCGGGAACTCCACGAAAGGAATCGTGCACGAAACGCTCCGCGGTCAGGTCCGCGCGATTTTCATATCCAGAGGCAACGCCTGCTCCACCTATCGCGAGCTCCCCTATGACACCCGGAGGAACAAGCTCCCCATTTGCATCGAGGATGTACAGCGAAGTGTTGGCAATCGGCTTGCCGATGGGAATAGCCGCTCCGTCGCCGGTTGCGGAAGCGCCGGGCACTTCATAAATCGCGCAGCCGACGACTGTTTCCGTTGGTCCGTACTCGTTGATGAGCCGTGTCTGCGGCGCATGGCGCTGCCATTTCTCCAACACCGCGCGATGCAAGGCCTCTCCACCGATGACAAATGCCCTCGCGCAACCCGGCGCGTCCTCATCCGGGAGCAACTGCCCCAGCATCTCCAACTGCGCGGGCGTGATTTTAATGAGGCTGAAGCCTTTGCGCACGCACAGCAAAGCAGCAAGCTCCTCGATTGTGCTCTCCTCCGGAAGCAGCACCACGCGCCTGCCCGCGAGCAGCGGCGAGAAGAGGCTGGTGACGGTGGCGTCAAAGCCGAAGGCCGTATTGACGGGAGCGCCTGAGCCTTTGGACACTTCGTATGCCTCGACGCACCAGGCCAGATAATTCGTCAGCCCGGCGCGGGTAATCCTTGCGCCTTTCGGCCGTCCCGTGGAGCCGGAGGTGTAGAGAACGTAAGCAATCTCATGTGCCTCTCCGGCAAGATTGAGATTGTTGCTGCTCTCTTCGTCCGCAGCGGCATCCGGCGTAATCCTGAACGCTCTTACCGAGGGATTCAATGCGGACTCATTCTCCGGCGCATCGTGGAGAATCAGATCGACTCCCGCATCCGCGATCATGTACGCCAGCCGCTCCGCCGGATACGAAGGATCAAGCGGCACATAGGATGCGCGCGCCTTTAATGCGGCCAGCACGGCTACAACCATCTCCACGGAACGATGCACATGGATACCGACGCGCGAGGCATTTGCGCCGCGTATCCGGCGGGCAAGCCGGTTGGCCTGCGCGTTCAGCTCGTTGTATGTGACTTCCGCAATTGTTCCGCCGGCGCTGGAGAATAATTCCACGGCTACCGCGCTGGGGAACAGCTTTACCTGCCGCTCGAATATCCTGATTACGTCTTCGCCTCTCCAGTCGCGTACTTCGCCTGTTCCGGCTTGCAGAAGTGCGCCATGTTCTTCCTGCGTCAGTATCGGCAGGCCGGCGACGGGCTGGGAGGGGTTCCGCGTGAGGGCATGCAGCAGATGCAGGAAGCTATCTGCCATGCAACGCGCACTCCGCGCGTGAAAGAGGCCAGTGTTGTATTTGAAGCGCGCGAGAATCGAATCCTTTTCTTCCGTGCAATGCAGGCTGAGATCGAACTGCCCTTCTTCTTCCGCAAGATCGAAGGGGCCGATGCTCAAGGCCGCGCCGGGCGCGGTGGAACGGAATGCCGCCGGTCTTGAATTCAAGGCGAAGTCGGCCTGGATGACCGGTAGCCTGCCTGGGTCGCGATGCTTCACTACCGCTTCCACGACGGCGGGAAACGGCAGCTCACGATAAGCAATCGCATCAAGGAGCGATTGGCGGGTGCGAGCCAGGAACGCTGTGAAATCAGGGTTGTCCGCGACGCTGCCGCGCACGGCCACGGGATTGACAAAATATCCAAAGACACCGTCAAAACCGTCGGGGCGCACGGAGGTTGCTACGCCGGTAATGACATCCTGCTGCCCGCTCCAACGCGCAAGCAGCACTTGATAGGCGGCGAGCAGAAGCGCGAAGAGCGTTACTTTCTGCTCGCGTGCCAGTATGCGCAGCTCGCCGGTCAGTGCGGAAGGAATTACGAATGCTTCCGTGGCTCCCTCAAAGACGGGGATGCGCGGGCGTGGCTTATCAAGCGGTAGATCCAGTAAAGGAAGATCGCCGGCAAGCCGGTTCTGCCAGTAATTTCGCTGACGTTCGCCTTCGCTGCCAGTCAGAAGTTCGTGTTGGCGCAGTACGAATTCCGCATACGAGTGCCGCAACGGAGGGAATTCCATTTTGCGGCCTGCGATCTCTGCTTCACATAGCTTTACGATCTCATCCAGCAGGGTTCCGCAGGACTGCAGATCGCAGAGGATGTGATGCAGGCTCAGCAGCAGAATATGGCTGCCGGGCGATTGCGTGAAGAGAGTTGCGCGACATGCAGGAACGGATGCGAGGTCAAAGGGCTGGGCACATGACGCTTTGACTTGCGCGGCTAATTGCTCTTCTGAGAGCCCTTCGGCATTGACGCCATGCACGGCAACATGTGCCCTAGACAACAGCACGGCCTCGGGTGTTCCGGCGTCCGACTCTTGAAAAACAGTGCGGAGGAGAGGATGACGCATGGCAAGCGGCTCCAGCGCGCGTTGCAGGAGATCGAGGCTCATTGCTCCCTGCACGGTGACGGCTACGCCTACGTTGTACGCCGCACTGCGCGGGCTGCTGCGATGCACGAACCACAATGCGGCCTGCCCCGGTGAAAGAAGCGATGTGCTTGCGGCGGACTCGTGGAGAGATTGCACTGTGGAGGATGCACGACCGGATTTCTGGGTGACGGTTTGCGCGAGCGCGGCGATGTCTGCCCCGGAGACAAATTCGCCCAAATCAATATCCACGCCGGTTTCGCGTTGGATCGCGTTGCGCAGCTCCTGGCTCATCAGCGAATCGACGCCAAGTTCGAGCAGTGGAATATCTGCCGGAGGAAAACTCGTCAACCCGAGAACCATCTGCACTTGATGGCGCAGCCAGGAAGAAATAGACGCGGCATCGCCCGGTATAAGTGGAGGGTTTGAGGATGCGGCGGCTTTGCTTTCCGCCAAAGCGGGTTCATGAGCTTCCGCAAAGGGCTGATCGCTTAGCGCCCAATAGCGATCGCGCTGAAAGGCATAGGTGGGCAGCGAAAGCCGGTTGCGCAGTGGCAGATATGGCTTCTCGAAACTTGCCCAATCCAGCCGCGCGCCGGCGAGGAAGCGCGCTGCGCAGCTCTCCAGAAAGCCCCGCTCCGATGCTTCCTCTTCGTGCGATGGAGCCGAGGCGATTTCCGAAGAATGTCTCTGCGCGACCGCACGAAGCGCGGACGGCAGCAATGCTCTTGCCTCCGCAATGGAGGCGGCGACAATGGCCACGCGATGCGTGAACTGTGCGCGGCCCGTATTGGCGGTAAAGCAGACGTCGGCCCAGGAAGCGTCAGGATGCCCGGCAAGCCATTCTGTCATGCCCTGGATCTGCGACTCCAGGGCTGGGGCTGTCCTGGTACTGAGAGCAAGAAGATGAAGCTGCCTGTCTTGAATGCCTGCTTCCGGTGCAATCCATTGCGGCGCTTCCGCCAGCACAGTATGGGCATTGATGCCACTGATGCCGAAAGAGCTGACGCCTGCGATTCTTTGCTCGCCATGCGACCGCCATGCTTCGCGAACGACCGGCACTCGTACGGGAGTCTCTGCCCAGCGGATATGCGGATTCGGCGTTTCGAGATGCAGATGCGGGGGGATCTCGCGATGGCTGAGCATGAGCACCACCTTGATAAAGCTGGCGATGCCCGCCGCGGCTTCAAGGTGGCCGATGTTCGTCTTGACCGCGCCAAGCGCGACAGGCTGCCCGCGGCCCGCGAAGACGCGGCCCAGGGCATGGACTTCAATTGGATCGCCGAGCGAGGTGCCGGTTCCATGCGTTTCCACGTAGCTCACATCCGGGGGGAGGACTCCGGCTTCGTCGAGGGCTCGCCGGATGACTCGCTCCTGCGCTTGTCCATTGGGAACCGTGAGGCCCGCGCTGTGGCCGTCATGATTCACGGCCGAGCCGCGAATCACCGCCAGGATGCGGTCATGCGCGGCAAGCGCATCGGAAAACCTGCGCAAGACTACCACGCCGCACCCTTCGCCGCGGCCATAGCCATTGGCGGAAGCGTCAAAGGTCTTCGAGCGGCCATCGGGAGCTAACGCGCGCAGCTTTGTCAGCATGAGCGGCGTTGTGGGGTCGAAGATAAGGCTGACGCCGCCCGCAAGCGCCAGGTCGCACTCGCGCCGCCGCAGCGCTTGGCAAGCCTGATGCACAGCAACCAGCGAGGACGAGCAGGCCGTAGCCGAGGTAAGCGCGGGCCCCTGCAAACCGAGGAAGTGGGCAACGCGGCCAGCCACGAAGCTGAGATCGCTGCCAGCGAGCATGTACGGATCAACCGACTCCGCGGTGAGATGATGCGCCTGCCGGAAAGCATAGTCTCCATTCATCACGCCGGCGAATACGCCCGTTGCGCTGCCTGCCAGGGAGTCCGGCGCAATGCCCGCGTCTTCGAGAGCTTCCCAGCAGACTTCGAGCATGATTCTCTGCTGCGGATCGAGCCTCAGGGCTTCGCGCGGAGCAATGCCAAAAAAGGCGGCATCGAATCCTTCCACATCGCGCAGAAAACCGCCTTCGCGGAGATACATTTTCCCCGGCGCATCGGGATCGGGATCGTAAAAGACATCCTTGTCCCAGCGATTGGGAGGAACCGGCCCGATGGCGTCCACGCCATCCCGCAAAAGCCGCCAGAATTTTTCCGGGGAATCGGCGCCGGGAAAACGGCACCCTATGCCGGTAACTGCAATCGGCTCCTTCGCCGCGTCTTCCGCAGCCTTCAAGCGCGCGCGCAGGGAGCGAATCGTCAGCAATGCGTCTTTGAGCAATTCTGCCTGGTCAGCGGCCATGATTGACTCCTTCTTCCATGGCTTCCGCCAGTAACTGCGCCAGCTCTTCTCCTGTCAGCCCGTCCAATGCTGCACGTTCCTTTTCTTCGTTCCGCTGCTCCTCCGAGGACGCGGTTTCGGCTGCGGGCGCACCCGGAGGCAGGAGAGAGTCCTCAAGAAAACGTGTTAAGGACTCGATCTCCGGGTAATCAAAGGCGAGTGTTGCCGGGAGAGAAATTTCCAAATCCTCCTGCAGACGATTGCGAAACTCGACAGCGGTCAACGAATCCATGCCCATTTCAAAAAAGTGCCGCGGCGCGCCAAGCTCTTCGGCGTTCTTGTAGCCAAGCACGCGCGCCAGAACTCCACGAATGTATTCCCGCAGTAGTCCGCTCCGCTCCGCACCTGTGGAGGCATTGAGCTGTTTCAGGATATCGGCGGCGCGCATTGCCGCATCCGGTGACGCCAGAGGTGCGAAACGCGGGCGCAGGCGTGCGGGCAGTTGTGCCACGTAGGTTGGCCACTGGGCCGGAAAGACTCCGATTTGCGCGGGGAAATTGCTGCCGGAAAGGATTGCGGAAAGAAGATCAAGGCCATCTGCCGCGGCGATTGTGCCTATGCCTTGCGCTTTAAGACGGTCGAGAACTTCGGCCCGCGTGGCCATCCCTGAACCGCTCCACGCGCCCCAGTTGAGGCTGGTTGCCGCCAAGCCCTGGGAACAGCGCATGTGCGCGAGCGCATCGAGAAAGCTATTGGCGGCGGCGTAATTCGTCTGTCCCGCCGATCCAATGAGGGACGCGGCGGAGGAATAGAGCACAAAGAAGTCCAGCGGCAAGGAGGCCGTATGGCGGTGAAGGTTCCATGCGCCGGTGACTTTGGCCGCCATTACGCGCCGGAAGCCGTCTTCCGTCTGCTTTGCAAGCAAAGCATCCTCGTTGATTCCGGCGGAGTGAATTACGCCGCGCAAGGGCGGCAGCTTCGCGAGGGTTTCGACGAAGAGGCCGGCCACATCTTCTTCCTGCGAGAGATCGCATGCCACAACCACGACATCCGCGCCTGTTGTGCGCAAGGCATCAATTGCAGGAGAATCGGCGGCTGTTCGGCTCGTCAGCACGAGATGCCGCGCACCATCGCGAACCAGCCGCTGCGCGCTTGCCAGGCCAAGGCTGCCCAATCCGCCGGTGACCAGGTAGGTTGCATCCGAACGCAAGGAGCGATTTCCATCCAGCGGGAGAGAGAGGGACTCGATGCGCGAAACCAGTCTTTCGCCGTGGAGTGCTACACAGATTTCGCCGTCTGCCGCAACCAGCTCTTGCGCCAGCTCGGAGGCTTCGCTGCTTGCGGCTGCCGCGGGCAGATCGATCAGCACGGGCCGCAGCTCGGGAGATTCGATAGCCACGGAGAGCGCAAATCCCGCTAATGCCGCTTGCCATGGATCGACCGTGGAGCCTGCCGCCGCGCGTCCGCCGCGCGTGACAATGCGCAGCACCGCTGCAGAACCCGCATTCGCCATGGCTTTGCTAACCGCGAGCGCGACGGCGCATCCGGCAAGGCCATGGCGTGAAAACCGCTCATCGACTCCGGGAAGCAGGACTACGCCTGTCCAGCTCTCCGCGGACAGGAGGTTGGAGATGCCGCCTGGAGTTTCCACGGCAAGAACCAAGCTATCTTCCGCTATGCGCTGGTATGCCGGCCCGGGAGTAACAATCGCCGCGCTATTGCCTGCTTTCGCAAGCTCTGTTGCAAGAGATCCATGCAGATCACCGGCACCGGCAAAGATCAGCCATCGACCGATGCCTCGGGTGGGCTCCGCCGCACGTTCCTTTGCAATCCAGCTTTCCTGGATGAGCGCATTCTGTGCCGCAAGGGCAAGCATGCGCCGCTCGGCAAGCCGCTGCAGAACCAGTCCTTCCAGGATGGCAACCGTTCTTCCTTCGCGATCTGTCAAATGCAGGTCCGCATGAAGCTGCGCGTCTCCGGGCGAGCCGCCTAATAGGACACGGCATGAAATCTCTTCGCGGCCAGGCTGATCCAGTTTTCTCTCAAGAACGAATCTTCCAATGCCGGCAGGGAGATAGCTGTGCGCGTTTTCTTCCTGCGCGGCTGCGGCCAGTTGCAGCGCCGCATCCAGCATGGCTGGGTGAATCCCGTAGCCCGCCAGCGATTCACGGCATGGAAAGAGCAGATTGCCTGTGGCGCGGTTGTTGCCACCGGCAATCTCCGTGAGCAGGCGGAAAGACTCGCCGTATTCGAGGCCCTTCTCGCGCATGGCCGCGTAGTGCTTTTCCACGGAAAGAGCAGTGAGTTGTTCCACTGGCGCGGCGGCAAAGCCTGGCTTGAATGCCGCACACGCAATAGAAGACGGGCGCAACGCGGCATGCACGTGACGGGTCCAGCGGCCGTTCCGCGCACGGCTGAACCCTTCAAAATCCGCTTCGTCTCCGCGCCGGGTAAGGACGGATTGCACTTCGCGGGGCTCGTGGGCAAGATGCAGAGCGGCGTCGAAGACTACGTTCTCAACGGCAATGGAACTGCCGAAAACCTGCTCTCCCGCCGCGCGCGCCATCTCCAGCCATGCAGCTCCGGGCATGATTACGGAGCCGCGCACGCGATGATCCGCCAGATAACGCGGCGCATCTTCGGCGAGCGAATTTTGCCAGAGAGTGACGCCTTCTCCAGAGGCGAAAGCCGCGTCGACGCGCGCGCCGAGCAGCGGATGCAGGCCGGGCGGAACCGGCTGAGCTAGGGGCGCTTCCGCCGTGTCCGGCGTGCTGTCGAGTTGATCGAACCAGTACCTTTGGCGCTGCCATGGATAATGCGGCAGGGCGACAACGGGCGCGGGTTGGGAGTACACCGCTTGCCAGTTCACACTCCGGCCCTGCGCATAAAGACCGGCCAGCGACTCATAGACGCAGCGGAGCTCATCCGCGCGGCCCTTGCGCAGCGTAGCGATTGCCGCTACGGAAGCAGCACCGGCGGCTTGCGCTGTTTGCAGGATGGAGGAAGTGAGCACGGCGTGCGGACTGACTTCCACGAAGGTATCGCACCCCTGCCGCAAGAGATGCTCAACGGCCTGCGTAAACAGGAACGGATCACGCAGGTTACGGCCCCAATAGGCGGCATCGAAGCTCTCGCCCGGCTGCGGCTTTCCGGTAACGGTGGAGACGATGGGAATGGCTTCCGGCTGCGGATCCATGCCGCTGAGAGAAACCACTAATTCGTCTTTCAAGGAATCCATCTGCGGTGAGTGGAAGGCGATGTCCACTCCGGCAACTTCGCGGCAAAAGACTCCACGGGGCATGAGCTTCCGTAATAGCCCATCGATGGCCTCCGGGGTTCCGGAAAGCACGCTTGCCCGTGGGCTGTTGGTTCCCGCTACGGCGAGATGCGGAGCAAAGCCGCGAACCTCGATTTCCGCTTCCGCGAGTGGAAGACCCACTACGGCGGTCTTGCCGTATCCCGCCCTGCGTTTCATCAGGCGGCTGCGCTCTACGACCACGCGCAGAGCATCCTCCAGGCTTAGCACTCCGGCAAAGTATGCGGCAGCGGACTCTCCGAGGCTGTGGCCGACAACGAAATCGGGAGTGATTCCCCAAGTGCGCCACAACTCGCCCAGCGCAGCTTGCATGGAGAAGATTGCGGGCTGCACAATCGCGGTGTCGTTGCTCTCCAGCGCATTGCCATGAATTGCCGTACGCAGCGACCAACCGCAGAGCCTTGCCAGCAGCTCTTCGCATTCGTCCAGCGCGGCACGAAAGACTGGCTCACAGTTATCCAGCTGCCTGCCCATGCCTGCCCAGTGCGAGCCCTGCCCGGAGAAGACAAATGCCATTCGGCCCGCATGGTTTGCACCAGTCGCCGCGCGGGTGGAATGCAGAGCCTGCAACAGCTCTTCCTTGTTTTCGCCAATTGCGGCGTTGCGCACGCTGAAATGGGTTCTTCTGAGCGCCGCAGCCGCGCAGATGTCTCCCGCCGTTGCGGAGGAATGCTGAAGCGTCTCTTCAAAACGCGAAGCCAGTTCGGCTAGTGCCGACGGGTGTGCGGCGGAGATGGGAAGAATGTATGCAGGCCGCGTGGAGAGAGCGCGTTCCGCGCGGACAGCTGCCGGGGCTTCCTCAATGACGATGTGCGCATTTGTTCCGCCAAAGCCGAAACCGCTTACGCCTGCCAGCAATGACCGCTCCCCAAGGCGGCTGGCACGCTCTCCCGGCCATGCCTCCGCGCGGCCCGCTACGTGAAACGGCGTTCCCTCGAAGGGAATCATGGGGTTCAGCGCCTGAAAATGCGCCGTGGAGGGAATCTTCCGGTGGCGCATGGAAAGCACGGTCTTGATAATTGCGCCGGCGCCGGCGGCGGCTTCGCTATGCCCAACATTTGATTTCAACGAACCCACCACGCACCGGTCATCCGGCGAGCGCCCCGTTCCCAAAACATCCAGCAGCGCCTGCGCCTCGATTGGATCGCCCAGCGGGGTGCCGGTTCCGTGAAGCTCGACGTACTGCACAAGCGCAGGCGGCACACCCGCGCGCTTGTAAGCCTCCGCCAGCACCTCGCGCTGCGCTGCGCCGTTGGGAGCCATGATGCCGTTGCTGCGCCCGTCGTGATTTACCGCGCTGCCGCGCACCACCGCCAGTACCGGATCGCCGTCGCGGAGCGCTTCCGAGAGCCGCTTCAACACCAGGATTCCCGCGCCGTCGCTGCGCACGATGCCGTCCGCGGAGGCATCGAAAGTGCGGCATAATCCCGCTGGAGACAGCGCCCCGGAACGCGCGAAGAAGACGTTGCTCTTGGCCATCAGGTTGATGCTTACGCCGCCGGCCAGCGCTAACGTGCTCTCCCCTTTGCGCAGGCTCTCGCAGGCAAGGTGTACCGCTACCAGCGAGCCTGAGCAGGCCGTATCCAGCGCAACGCTTGGCCCATGCAGGTCGAGGAAATAGGAGATGCGGTTGGCTACTACGCTGTTCGCGGTGCCCGCGCCGGAGTAAATCTCCGCGCGGCGCAGATCGTTGAAGAGCAGGTGATCGTAGTCGTTGGTCAGCGTGGAGAGAAAGATGCTGGTCTTGCTGCCTGCCAGCGAATCCGGCGGAATTCCGGCGTCTTCCAATGCCTCCCATGCAATCTCCAGCAGGATGCGCTGGCGCGGATCGACGTGCGGAGCCTCGCGCGGCGAGATGCCGAAGAACGCCGCATCCATCCGGTCGAGATCCGGCAGAAAGCCTCCGCGCCGCGTCGGCAGCTTTGCCGGCCTGGAAGTATCGCCGTCATACAGGCCATCCGTATTCCAGCGGCTTTCGGGAACCTCTGAAATCGCATCGGTACCGCTCAGCAGCAATTGCCAAAGCTCTTCCGGACTGGCCGCGCCGGGGTAGCGGCAGCCCATTCCCAGGATGGCAATCGGCTCCGTCTGCCGACGCCGTTCGTCGTCCAACTGGTTCTGCAGGTTCCGCAAGGCCGCCAGGGCCTGCTTGACGAGCGATGTATCCGTTCCCGCCCCGGCGGGATTGGAAGGGCTGCTCATACCGTCTCCCCCGACCAGTTCATCCTTGCCAGTTCTTCGCGCAAAAGCGCCGCGGCGTCTGCTTCCTGCATGTCGTCGAACCTGCTCGGCACCGGCAGGAGCTCTGTGGAAACGATTCTGGCAGCCGTGACACGATGCCCGTTCATGCAGTGGCTCACGAGCGAATCTACCGTGGGGAACTGCCATGCAATTGTTGGCGGGAGCGCGCGGCCAACCCACCCACAGAGCCTCCCGGCAAGCTCAACCGACATCAGGGAGGTCAGGCCCAGCTCAGAGAAAGGAACATTGCTCGCGATAAAGCGCCTGTCCGCTTCCAGCGTCCCGGCCAGCCAGTTCGTAACACGGTCCGCCAGCTCCCGCGCATTGGCAGCGATGGGCACTGCGTCCTTATGCTCCAACCGCATCCTCTCCGGCGACGCTACAACGCTGTTCCTTTCCCGCAAAACGCGCTTGAGTACCTTGCCTGTCGGCCCCTTGGGAAGCTCCGGCAGAAATTCAATCCGCGTCGGCAGTTTGTACTCCACGAGGCGCGCGGCGGCAAAATCCGTTAACTCCTGGAAGCTGACTCCGAACGACTCGCGCAGGACCACGGAGGCACAAACCCGCTCGCCGAGCACCGCATCCGGCTTGCCGTACGCGGCGACTTCCAGCACCGCCGGATGGAGCCGCAGAACCTGCTCTACCTCCGCCGGATACACATTCGCGCCGCCGACAATGACCATATCCTTGAGGCGGTCTTCAATGCGGAGATATCCTTCCTCATCCAGCCGGCCTATGTCTCCCGTATGCAGCCATCCGTTGCGAATGCTATCTGCCGTCTCTTCCGGCTTGTGCCAGTAGCCCAGCATGATATTCGGGCCGCGCAGCAGGATTTCGCCGCGCTCGCCCGCAGGCAGATGCCGCCCGGATTGCACATCGCGAATCGCGATCTCAACGCCTCGCACAGCTTCTCCGATGCTGCCCATGCGATGTTGGCTCTTATGGTTGTAGGTGGCAAACGGAGAGCATTCCGTCAGGCCGTACCCCTGGTAAATCAAGTGCCCGAAGCGGTCGCGCCAATGGTCTTCCACGTCGCGCGGAAGCAGCGCTCCGCCAGAGAAGAAATACCGCACTCCATGAAGCTGTTCCGGCTTTGCTTTTTCAAGCAGCAGCACGAAGATGGTCGGAACGCCGAAAAACATGGTCACCTTGTCACGAGAGATTGAGCGCAATACCTCCTCGGCTTCAAAGCGGCGATGTAGAACCACGCTCGCCCCGCCAGCGAAGGCGGCATTCAGCACTGCGTTCAATCCAAAACAGTGCGAAAGCGGAAGGAAGAGCAGGAGCCTGTCCCCAGGCGTGACGCCCATGTACTCGACCTTCCGCTGCATCACGAAATCGACGTTTCCGTGGGACAGCGTAACGCCCTTGGGGCTGCCCGTGGTGCCGGAGGTATAAACGATCACCGCCGGAGCATCTCCGGGCATTTTCGCGCTTGCGGCATCCGGCTCCACCGCAACCATATCCGCCCATGAAAGATCGCTGCCCGCATCGCCCTCGGCAATCAGGACATGACGAATCTGCGGCAGAGCCTGCTCGCGGGAGTACACGGTGGCGCGCAATTCCGCCGTAGTGACGAGTATCTCCGCTCCACTGTCGATGAGCACCTCGCGCAACTCCGGTGCGGTCAACCGTGGATTCAACGGCACCGCAATCCCCCCTATCCGCACCACCGCGAGGAAAGCTACCACCGTAGCGGGATGATTCGGCAAAAACAGCGCTACGCGATCTCCGTTTTTTGCGCCCAGGGTGGACAAGGCGGCGGACAGGCGCGCGGCCTGACCGGCAAGCTCTCCGTAGGTCGTTGTGCTTCCTTCAAACAGGATCGCGGGACGCCCTGGATGCTGTGCGGCTCCACGTTCGATGTGGTGAAAGATATTCATGGCAGGTTTCCTGTTCTGTTTTCCGCAACTTCCTTAGTAGTTCAGCAGGCTTGCCGCAATGCCGTTCACGCCACGCAGCACCTTGCCCTGCGCGCGAATATCGGCAAGAATTACCGCGATGTGTTCATCGAGGAACTGGTCCTGATCGTTCCAGATGAAGGGCTTTCCCTCGGAAATCGCCACGCCTGTCACCTCGCGCACGGCCTCATACAAAGACACCGTGGCCGGCGAAAGGGTCTGCCGGGCATCGTAGTGCCCTTCTTCGGCGTAGGTGCGGAGATCAACGGCCTGCACAGCGAAGAGGAGCGAGAGGGCGAGGTATTGCTCAAAGACATCCAGCGATTGCCGCGCCAAGTTCGCCGAGCCGTAGCCAAGGCTGTTCACGTTCTGGTTGAACTGCTCCGCGTGCGTTGGAAAATGAGGCACGAGTGGGTTTCCGTAGAACGTGAGCACCGGCATGATGGAGTTGGCCGCAATCTGCGCGGCCTTGAGGCCCGTTGAAACCTCGCGCGCTGGGTTGCCGACCAGCGAAGGCGGCAGGCCGTTATTGAACTGTGGCGTAACAAGCAGGGCGATCTGAACGTCGAGGTGTTTGGCCGCCATGCCTACGATGTGACGCAGGCGGTCCATTCCCTCGCCTACATACTGGCCGAGGAAGTTGCCGCAGTGATAGGTTGCTTCGTTCTCCACGTCGATGAGCGGATTGTCTGTGACCGAGTTGGCCTCGACTTCAATTTCACGGGCAACCTGCCAGAAGCCGTCCACGAGCGGCCCCAGGTACTGCGGCAGGCAGCGAATGGAGTAGCGGTCCTGGATGAGCTTGCCTTCCCGGTGGATTGCGTTGCCGCCCAGTTCGTCCCGGATTATCCGTGAGCCGTTCAGCAGAGCCATTGCCTGCTCCGCAGCCCAGATTTGGCCCGTATGCGGCTTGTGGTTGTGAATAAAGGGATGAAAGGACTGATTGGTAGCATGAAGCCCTTGCATCATCAGCCCATGTGCGCCCATCGTCAGCGCCAGCAGATGCGCCATGCGATAGACGCAGTTGGCTGCGATTCCGGTCATTACCGATGTGCCGTTCATCAGGGCCAGAGCTTCCTTTGCCTCCAGCGGCAGAGGCTCAAGGCCAAGGAGTGAAAGGGCTGTGACGGAATCCATCTCCGCGCCCTTGAAATCGACTTTGTATGCAGCGTCGCGACCGGTGAGGCAGCCGGCGATGTAGGCCAGGGGGACGAGGTCGCCGCTGGCGCCAATCGATCCGAACTCATGCACGTGCGGCGTTACATCGGCGTTGAGAAAGATCTCGAAGCGCTCCAGAACCCTGGGCCGGATACCGGAGATGCCGCGTACCAGAGAGTTGGCGCGCAGGAGCATGCCGGCGCGCACATCCTCTTTAGGAATGAGGGCTCCGGAGGCGGATTTGTGCGCCCAGACCATGTTGCGCTGCAACTCCGCGGCCTCGTCATTCGGAACGACACGGTCCGCCATGCCGCCGAAGCATGTTGTTACACCATAGATGGGCTCATTGCGCGCTACGGCATCCTCAATAAACCGGCGGGAAGCTTCAATCGCGCGGCGAGCCTCGGGGTCATCCGTCAGTTGAACGCGCGCACCCGCCGCAACTTCCGCAACATCCTTAATAGTCAATCCCGTGCCAGTCAGAGTCAGCTTTGTTGCCATCGTTGCCATTTCTTCTCCCGAAATCTGGTTTCTCGTGCCATTTCGCCAATTTCTACGCGGCAAATCCCCATGCCACCCACTGCACTTCGCTCAGAGTTTCTACTTGAATGCCTTCCCAGTCCGTGGCTCGCAGTTGCTGCCGCACGTCATCCACCGTGTAGCTGGCACATAACGAGTTGAAGAAGTCTTCCTGGACTACCGCATGTCCCCGCCCGGCATATTTCTGCACCAGGGCACGCGCCGCTTCGACATCCGCGGGACGAAGAACATCGACAACCGCAACCGGGGCGCCGGACCTGGCACAGGCGCGAATGGCATTCCACAAATCGCGCGGGTCTGCCAGGTGGTGCAGCAAGCTGTTGGCCAGCACAGCGTCGAATTTTTCCGCATCGAACCCGGCCTGCGGGAGATAGCCGCGCCGCAATTCGATTCGCGAGGCGAGGCCCCGGTCATGAACGAATTGCCGGCCGACCTCCAGCATGGCTGGAGAACCATCGATACCAATCACGGTTGCCCCGGGATACGCCTCCGCAAAACGCACGGAGATATCCGCCGTGCCGCACCCCAGGTCTAATACGCAACCGGTTCGGAACTCCGCAAAATGGCGCTGAAACTCCTGGACCAACGCTCCGTTAAAACACGATAAGTCCGCCGAGGCATACGCATTCGCCTGGCCTGCATCCAACATCAGTTCCAGAGGCTCGGGAATCCGCTCCATGCTGCTCATCCCTCCACATGGGCGCCGGAATACGCCGTTTCCACTTGTACTTCAATATCCGCTGGAAAATTGACATTCACGTAGCGACCGCCCACGGGGAACGATTTCACGATGTGCCCATCGTCGATTGCGCACTGGATCAGATCCGGCAGCTCCTTTTCCTGGCGCGACTGGTTGATCGGGGTGTTGGCAATGTAGTCAAGGATTCCGTTACTGAGAAGGATGTTTCCTGTTCCCTGGAAACGGTTCAGAGGCTTGCGTGGCTTTTCCACCAGCCGCAGAATGCGCCCGCCCTCATCTTCGAGAATGGCGTAGGTCTTGCGCACCTCTTCCGGCGACTGGGGAATCGTCACTCCACATAAGGCAAAAATGCCGCCCTCGCTGAACTCTTCCATCATGGCCAGGTGATTCGGCGCGAGTAGAACCTCATCCGCCAGAAAGAGCATGAAGTCGGAAGCACCAAGGAACGGCGCGGCGGTCTCAATGGCATGAACAAGACCGCGCTGCTCCTTCTGGATCGCATAGCGGATGCGCATGCCCTGGTAGCTGTTGCCGTAATAGTTAATGATTTGCTCCGCCAGGTAGCCGACAACAATGACTATCTCTTCCGGCTGGATGCGCGCACAATGCTCAAGCGAATGCTGAATCAGCGGCATGCCGCCATACAACAGCATGCACTTGTTCCGTTCCACCGAATGCTCTTCCATGCGCTTGCCGCGCCCCCCGGCAAGAATCAGAGCCTTCATCTCCGCCCCCTTCAGTTTGCTATGAAGCCGTAATCGACATTTACCAGGAAAATTTCAGGCCCGCCGTCAGGGTTCTGTCCTGCGTCTTAACCCCCAGCGCTTGAATAATCTGGTTATCCTGATCGATCAACTGGTATCCCGGTGAAAAGCTGATATGCGAGGTAATGGGGAAATCAAGATTAGCGCCGACCATTGCCTGGTGCCCCAAGAAGCTATCGAAAAACTTCATGTAGCTGCCATTCTCGATCAGCGTAATTTTCTTCGGCATGATGAGGGTGTAGTTTTCCATCACCATGGCGCCGCCTCCCGAGGGAGTGGTGGTCGGTAAGGCCAGCACAGCCGCATGCACAATCGGGCTCGGAATCGAAAGCATGCCGACGCGATTGAACTCAAACTGGGAATAACCGAGCGCGCCAACCACGGATACTTTTTGCGCCTTCTGCTTCAGCAGTTCCACGCCGTATCCGCCATACTCCGTAAAGCGGTTGTTCATGAAGATCAGGGTGAAGGTGTAGTCCTCCACGCCGCCGACGAGCGCTGACCGCTTATTCAGGTCAAAGTTGACCTGCTCGCGATACAGCGATTGCGTTACGTGCGCCGATCCCGCGTTGAATCCATAAACGATGTTCTGCTTCTGAATCCATCCCGTGCTGCGCGAGGTGAAGCGCCACTTGCGGACGCTGAGGTCGGCTTTGCCGTTAAAGGTGGAACCAGTGGTATTGCCCTGCGCATTGGTATAGGAAACGGTCGCCTCAATATGCGCGAACCACTGCTCGGGAATCGGCGTATAGTCAAGCGAGCTCCCCCGCCACCAGTTGCTCAAATCCTGCCCTGCCTGCGCGACAGACGTCTTCCTGTCCTTATCTGAGGAAGGTGCATTCTGGGCTACGCTGCTCAAGCTCGTAAAACCAAGGCAAATTCCGTAAAGTACCGCTAAGTTGCAATTCCGCATCTTGCTTGGCACACATACTCCCACTTCTTACTGAATTTTCCCTACCTCTGCCGCCACTCTGCATAACCGGTCATCCTCCCACCGGAATGCTTCCACAACAATCTCCGCATCCTCTATGTCAGTTGCCACGTGGCAGGCATAGCCTGCGTCCAACGCAATCTCATGCAGATGCCAGATGCGGCCATCCATTGCCACCATCCCGTCCGCGCTATCCACCGACCGCACCGGCAGGTGCAGACCGCGCCCATCCGCCTTGATGACCGCTTCCAGGCACGTCCACTCCCGGAAGAAAGCCTTCTGCTGATCTTCTTCCGCTTGAATACGCGCCCAGACACGTGAAGCAAAAATGTTCTTAAAGTCCCCGACCTGCACTTTACGTAATTGCTCTACGTCAACACCCACACGGCCCTGCGCAGCTATCGCGCAGACGACGCATGCCCCAGAGTGCGACAGGTTGAAATCCAACCCAAGCCGCCTTATCGAAGGACGCCCGAAGGCATCCCTCGATAAGTCACCTAATAGAGCAGGGGAAACGTTGGAATGACCCGCAGCCTGGCAGGCCTGGAGCAATAGCCATTTGCCAAGAATCCGCAAACAGCGATCTTCCATCCGGCGATAACGCTGAATGTCATTCCGTACCGCAGATGGGAATTTCAGGGAAGAATTTTCTAATGACTGAGACTGCTGCGCGATATAAACATCACCCCACACATGCAGCACAACAATACGGCGAGCCTTGAGGAAAAGATCAGGCCTGGCTTGGTGCCGGGGCATGCTCTTCAATCACCACGGGAGCGGGGAACTTTTTGCCGCGCAACGCCAGGACCACATTACCTACCCGGGTTTTTCCTTCTTCAAAAGCTTCCCCGGATTTTGTCTTGATCCCGCTCGCCACTTCGCTCGACTTGGCCTTCAGCTTGTCTACCGTCTCGCCGGATTTCGTCTTTAGCTTACCGAGTTCCTCGGTAACCTTGGCCTTCGCCTTGGAAAGCTGCAGATCGAAAATATTGCCGCCCTTGGCGAGATGTTCCTGCACAACCTTGCCGACCACGTAAGTGGAGGCGGCGGCAAGCGACGGCGAAGTAAAGAAGCTGAGCGCTGTGCCAACACCGGGAATAAACTTCAATCCACTGGAGACAGAGCGAGCGGCAAGCGACGGAACCGAGGAGCCAAGCAGTACCGTCACAACGCTGCGAGCGCGTTCTTTGGAAACTTCCTGGCCATAGATCTTGAACAGGCTCAAAAGCAGGTCAGCCTGCACGCCGGTTGTGGCAACTACGTCAAAGATGGGAAACGGAATGAACCCCGTGCCCGCAGCCAGGGCAACGTGCTGCGTAATTGCCGCTTCCGCCTGCACCGCACGAAGCTGGTCAAGGGTGGCTACAGCCGCAGCTGGCGCCTCAATGGACTCGGAAACCACAGGAACGGACTCGGGCACAGACGCTTCGATTACCACGCTGCTGGGCTCGTCAGGAACGGGAGGAGTGGAAGTCATTTTGCCTCTTTTCGCAGTTTTCACGGTTTCGGTGTTTTTGTCGCACGAGTCACGGGGAAAGCCTCATCTCTCAGGCGTTGCGAAAGGTAGAAGCAAGATTAATTAAGGAGCGATGAATTTGTTATCGCCAAAGACGTGTGAGCGCATTTCTACGGGATAAACTTCCATTCCATAGACCCCAGAGCGCCCTATTTTCCGGAACTGACAATACTTTGGCACAACACAGACGAGTTAGCAACAAAAATTACGCAAGTCAATATTCCAGAGTTATCGCGTGCCTGCCGCACGCGCTGGAACTGCCGCAAGCAGTAACAAAAATCCGATCAATGGTGTCAACAATATCGATCCAAAGAAATATCCCCAAAATCCAAAGCGGTACTTCCGGCCCACTATTGCAATCAGCAGGCTCAGGAAAATCCATGCAGAAATAGCAATCCCAATCATCACTTTTTCCTCCAGCCAGATAATGCTGCTTGTTTCCCCTTACCGAATTACATCCTCGGAAATCTTTCCATACTCCAGGTGAACCACCCGGTCGGCCAGCCCCCAGTAGCGGTCATCGTGCGTTGCCGCAATCACGGTCTTGCCCTTCTCCTTCAATCGGCGCAACAGCACTTCATAAAAGTGCTGGCGGAAGTGCGGGTCCTGATCCGCTGCCCATTCGTCGAAGATGAAGATTTCTTTATCTTCGAGCAAGGTAATGGCCAGCGCGAGCCGCTTTCTCTGCCCCGTAGATAGATTCAGGTGCGTCAGCCGGCCGTCTTCATAACTGGTTACGTGGCTGAGCTGCATCTCCTCAATTGCAGCCAGCACCCGCTCCGGTTCCATACCTTCCAATCCATAGAGACGATCGAAGAGATGGAACTGATTGAAGATGGTTCCGTACAGTTCGCGGTAGCTCTGCGCTTTTCCCTCGCTGACTTCAATATCATCCACGCGCACCATCCCACCTGTGGGGAAATATAAGCCGGAAAGCAGCTTCAGCATCGTTGTTTTACCGCTGCCGTTACCGCCCACCAGAAAGATCAGCTCGCCGCGCCGCACCGTGAGGTTGAGCGGCCCCAGGCGGAAGCCTTCGCTGCCGTCTTCCGGCGGGTACTGAAAAACCAGGCCCGCGAGCTGCACCGTCGTAAAGCCGGAAAAATCCACGGGCGTTGCGTCGCTGCCCAAGTGCATACGCTCATCAAGCTTGTCTTCCAGCTCCGTGATCCGCGTGAGGGCTGACTTGGCACGCTCAAAAACAGGAGCAGCCTGCACAACCATCTGAAGCGGCCCGATGATGAACAGAATCGCAGCAGTAATCATCAGCACCACCGCCGCATAAGTAGGCACCATGCGCGGCAGTATAAAGACAACCACCGAAAGCAGCGTGTAGAAGAAGATGTCCGCGAACATGATGTCCAGGCAAAAGCTCACCTGCGCATCGATCTTCAATCCGCAGACCGTATCGGAAACGCCGCTGAATTTGCGAAACACCGCCTCGCTCTTGTTTCGATTGAGGCGAATCTCCTTGAACCCGTCCACGATGTGCGCGAGCGTGTCGAGCAGCTCCGCCTCTTTGGAAGCCAACTGCTTCAGCAATCCATCCATGGACTGCGTATGCTGCATGTAAATCAGCGTTCCGATGCCGATTGCCAGCAGAGTGGCCACAAACGCGGGGATCGAGAGATATGCGATGTAGCAGATGCAGAAAAACAGCACGAATGCCTGCTGCGCCGCGTTCACCAGAATGAAGCCGGATTGCGAAATCAAGCTCGTATTCTGCGTAATCTTCGTATACAGCTCGCCCCGGCCCAGGTTCTCAATCGTCAGCAGCTCCGAGTTGCGCACTCGGTTAAAGATGCGCATCAGACGGTCCCGCACTACATGCTCCACCAGCACGGAAGCCTGAATCAGCGCAAAGCGCTTGCCAATAAAAAACGTCAGCAGGCAGAGAAGGAACATCAGCATCAGCCGGAGATTGGCTATGCCGCTGTCCGTGGAAGCCACCGCCGCGCCGTGATTAATCGTCCACAGCACTCCAGAGTTGGCCAGGCCGGCCAGAGCGGCAATCGACAGAATCCGCTTCCATTCCTTCGGTGATTCGTTATAGAGAACCTTGATTACGTCGACGCCCACTCTTGCCCTCTCGTCACGCCTGCTTTATGCCGGAACCGGACGCGCCGCAGCCTGCGCGGCGAAATGCGCCACCATCTCATCCACAATCCGCGTCAGCCCATACTCCAGCTTCCAGCTCGGGAAATGTTCTTTCAGCTTTCCAAGATCGGAGATATAGCAGATGTGATCCCCAATCCGGTTCATCTCCGCGTATGCGGCTTTCAGCTCGTAACCGCGCTCCTTCAGCAGTTCCATTGTCTCCAGAATCGAAACGCTGTTGGCTCGTCCGCCGCCCATGTTGTATACCTCGCCGCAACGCGGCGAACGGTAAAACTCCAGGAACAGGCTTGCCACATCGCGCGCGTGAATCTGGTCGCGTACCTGCTTGCCCTTGTAGCCGTTAATCGTATACGGCGTTCCGAAAACGGCGCAGCGGATGATGTAGTTCAGATACCCATGCAACTCCACCCCCGCATGGTCTGGGCCGGTCAGGCAGCCGCCGCGAAAAACGCCCACCGGCATGTGGAAGTAGCGGCCATACTCCTGGCACAGAACATCCGCCGCCACCTTGGATGCGCCAAAGAGCGAGTGCAGGCTCTGGTCAATCGACATGCCCTCGCCAATTCCGTCCAGACCGTTGGCGTAATCCCAGCGCGTATCTTTTTCTACCAGCGGCAGCGCGTTGGGACGGTCACCATAGACCTTGTTGGTGCTCATAAAACAGAACGGCGACTCCGGCACACATGCCTTTGCCGCGACCAACATATTCAGCGTCCCTACAGCATTTACATCGAAGTCTTCGTAGGGAATTGCCGCGGCCTTGTCATGCGAGGGCTGCGCGGCCGCGTGAATAATGAACTGCGGTCGCTCGGCGCGCATGAGATCAAGAATGCCGTTCCGGTCGCGGATATCCAGGATCTGATGCCGATAGGACGGATAGCGCTCGCGCAAGTCCTCGACCACTAGCTTGGTGCTGCCGCCGGGACCAAAGAACCACGCGCGCATATCGTTATCAATGCCGGTGACTTCCCAGCCTTGCTCGCACAGCACGCGCACGCACTGCGAGCCGATCAACCCTCCCGAACCAGTGACCCAGGCCTTCATAAGCTCCCCTTGGCAGTTCCAGGCTAGTGGCGATGAATCCCACCGGTGTTCATATACAAACGGCCGACCTTGCACTTGGTTAGTTCACATGGCTCAAAAGGCCATCCAAAACCATTCATGCGAATCACATCTCGAATGTGCAGTTGCTGCCCCTTGGCGGACCAGGCATCCAACGTAAAAATATCCCTGGAGTTCGAGCCGGCCCAGTCTACGCGCTCATTCAACTGCTGGCCTGCCGCCAGCACTACCCCGCCGCGTTCCACCGGATGCCAGCGGTTTTCTTCAAGAAGAACATTGGAACGGATATAGATCGGCTGCGAGGATACATTGACCATATCGAGACAGCCACAAAAAGGCTCCTCGGAAGCAATTTTCAATGTCTTGCCCGACGAGTCGTAATCAGCTCCGAACCACACTTCATCGCGCCTGCAACTGACCGGAAGCCAGCACAAGGCAATCACCACAAGAGCCATGCACCGCAACCAGGGGGTGTGGCGCGAAGGACGTACATTCTCTTTCAACATGCGTTCTCCATCCGCAGTCTTAACATTCCATTTATTTCCGTGGCGAAGCCGCAGAATCCCCGGAATTCAGAATGATTGGGGTGCCGTTATGCCCGCCGCCCATCACCACGATCTTGGCATTCGGCGACTCCGCCAGGGCCTTCGCGGCTTCGATGCTCTTGAACTGCAGAATCCGGTCCGTCAGCGTGTTGTTAATGTGCTGCTGCTGCTCCTCGATGCCCTTGGCCTCGATCAGCTTTCTCTGGGCTTCCAGTTCTGCAGTCTGGTTCACGTACTTCATCTCTTCAAAGCCCTGCTCCTCCTGGAGTTTGTGTTGGATGGCCGCGGAAACAGTCGCTGGAAGCTCGATGTCGGTAAACATTACGGAGTCCAGAATGACGTAACGCTTGCCGGCCTCGATCCGGGCATCCTCCAGCATTGCGGCGCGAATCTCACCGAACTTGGATTTGTAGAGCTCCTCCATCGAGTGCTCTGCCACAATCTGGCGCAGTGCCGTTGCCACTTCCGGAAGAACCACGGTCTTGGCATAGTCCGGCCCTACCTCATCATGCAGCCGGGCCAGCATACGGTCTGCCGGCCGGCACCGCACCATCATGCTTACCTTGATCGGAAGTCCGTCATCGGTCAGGAGCGTAAGCGTCTGCGGGATGGTTCTGTATCGTATGTCATAAACCGTCAGCTCATTCCACGGCCACACAAACTGGGTGCCTTCCAGGTACACCGAATGCAGGTCCGTGCCCGTCCAGCGTGACCACATCACTCCGCGCTCGCCCGCATGGATGGTGACAAAAAGCCACGGATAGAAAGCAACTATCAAAAAAACGGCAATCAATAGCGAAAGGGTGGTGACAATCCAGATAAGGCTGCCGCCTTTTCTCCTTGCCCTCTTCTCCACCTCAGACAAAGCCTGAGCCTGCAACCCGCCAGTGCGGCCCATCTGTTCCCCCTGCTTGCTTGAACGGCCCAATGTCCCTCGCTTGCAAACCGCGGTACATAACTGCGGCAGTTTCTTGCCGCAGTATCTAATTTTTTGTCAGATACGATGAATCGTCCCGGAAGAAGTCTTACCCACGCGACCTTAGTCCGCCAAGAACAGGCTGAAAATAGCCCCGATGCCCCAAACCACCGGATACCTTCAACTTATGTCCATTCTCTGACCAAACGGGGTTGCCCCTATAAGATATCCGCCAGATCGGAGAACGTAAAGAAAAATGATAGTTCCAGATATTTCAGATATATGAAACGTTCAAAAAGATAAGCCATGCCTGTCCGGCCGAATGCGCGAAATCCCCCCCACCGGCCCGCGCGAAACCGGTGACTGCAAGGCATTCCGTGACTGAATCTTATTAAAGAATAAGTTTTTGAGGGGACTTTGCAAGCGGCTGATGTACTGGAGCGGGAGACCGGGATCGAACCGGCGACATTCAGCTTGGGAAGCTGACGTTCTGCCACTGAACTACTCACGCAACATTCTATAATCAACAACTTACCGTAAGTACCGAGGGAACAAGAGGAACAATGCTAAAAATCGTCTTGTGATTCACCGCCGTGGAGGGGCGGAGAAACGCATGGCGAACGCTCGGTATCAGCACGATCATATTGAAAAGGTACCACGATCCAGTGGCGGATTTGCATGGAAGTATCGCTTCCGCCAGACGGATCCTGACGGGAAGCGAAGACTGAAATCCATCACCTTCGTGTCGGACGAATATCCCACGGAAGCCTCCGTGTGGACGGCCCTCGAAAACCAGATGGGCTCCATCAACGAGGGAACAAGGGAACAGAAAGTTGGATACACCTGGGGGCAGTTAATCGCCCGATACAAGAAGGACGAACTGCCGAAGCAGCATGGTCCACGCAATGCACAGAACGCTCCCTGCTCAAATACCACATCGAGCCAAAATGGTGTGACACACGCCTTTTGGACGCCCGCCCCATGATGGTCAAGGCTTGGATTGACGACCTGCCGGTCGGCGCGTCGATGAAGAAGCACGCGAAGAATAATGATTTCAAAGCTCACTAGTTATTCTCCTATTGAGAAGCTGCTCCGTATGACGGTGCGGTTCTCTCGGTTCCGTTCACTCGCCATGATCGCCATCGAAGCTAGCCATTGATGGCCACATTGAGACCAGCGGCATGGCGGGTGCGGG
>JAATGG010000196.1 GCA_015654835.1 Terriglobales bacterium | reverse complement strand
CTCTAGAGGGATAGGAGAACAGCTATAAGTCGGCCAGCCGACAATTCATAACACTGTATGGATTAATAAAGCTAACTTGACTCCTTGCAGTCGCAACTTCTCAAATGTATTGCCCGTCCATCGTTAATAGAGGTTAAGCTGTGCTTAAGCTTCTGAAAGCCCCTCCGAGGGAGGGATTGTTTATGAATAACCCAGAATCCATTACCGTCAATGAAGACGCCCGCCTGATTCCGGTCTGGTCGATCGTAGTTTCGATTGCGGCTTTCACGCTGGTGGAGTATTACTTCTGGATGGTGTTGCCGCAGCAGCGGCATCATCCGGGCCCGCCTATCGGGCTGCGCATCTACTTCAATCTCTCCTGGGGCTTGCTGGCAGCCATCTATTTTTTGATGGTCGGCTATGTCAGCAAAGACGCTCCGCGCCGGGCCATGAGCTCGCGGTTCTGGATGGTGCTGTGTTTCGTGATGCCGGGCGGCATCGGGGCCGTGCTTTATTTCCTGTTGCGGGCACCGGTGGTTTCGCGCTGCCAGGCCTGCGGAACGCATGTTCAAAGCGACTTCCATTTTTGTCCGCAGTGCGATTATCAACTTTCAGCCAGTTGCGGTAACTGCTTCCGCACGGTGCGCGCCACCGATCAGTTCTGCACGCGGTGCGGACATGAGCTGGCAAGAGATCATATGCCCTCCCGATTGCGGGTTCTGGGCGAGTAAGCAGCGGTTGTCGTGCCGCGAGCCTGGGCTGCTATTTTCTGCATTTTCAGGCAGAAAATGCCTGGAAGCAGGGAATGCCCAGGCTTCTTCGTTCCCTATGGGAATTGACCCGGTGGAACGGCCTTCCTACAATCAAGTTTTGGCTTGGCATGTCCATTTCCGTACTCATCATCGACGACGAACAACTGGCCCGCGACGAGCTCCAGTACCTGCTGGACCAAGTGGGCGGGGTGGACGTGGTTGCGCAGGGAACCAACGGCATCGAGGCCGTCGACCTGATCGAGGAGCATCACCCCGATCTTGTCTTTCTGGATGTGCAAATGCCTGGGCTGGACGGATTTGCAGTGATCAAACGATTGGTTGAGCGCAATCGGCCTCGGCCGGGCATGGAGCCTGAACCACTTCCGCAGATCGTTTTCGCTACCGCTTACGACCAATATGCGGTGCGCGCCTTTGACGTGAACGCCGTTGACTACCTGCTGAAGCCCTTCGACCGCGTGCGGGTCGAGCAGGCACTGGAACGGGTGCGAGGGCGCATGACGAACGGCAGTTCGGGTGCGACAGGTTCGGTGCCCGAGTCGCAGATCGATGCATTGCTGCGGCTGCTCAATCGTCCCCAAAATAGCGCGCGTGCTGCCCAGCCGGCCAAGCTCATTGTGCAGGCGCAAAACCGGCTGTTGCTGGTGGACCAGGCTGAAATCTGTTACGCGGCTATCGATGAGGGCGTGATCCGCGTGGTAACGCAGAATTTCGAGGGGCAGTCCAAGTGCCGCACGCTTGAAGAGTTGCTGGAACTGCTGGACCCGGCGCTGTTCTGGCGTGCGCATCGCGGCTTCGTAGTGAACATCAACCACATCCGCGAGGTGGTGCCGTGGTTCAAGTCCACCTATCAGTTGCGCATGAACGACAAAAAGCAGACCGAGATTCCCGTGAGCCGGGCTCAGACGCGGCGGCTGCGGGAACTTTTCAATCTGTAATAGGCTTGTGTTCCTCCGCCAGCCTGGCGGCTGCGAAGACAACAAAGGCGCCCATCACGAAAATTGAAATCAGGGCGGAGGCGCTTGTGATGTTGGCGACTCGCCATTCATATCCTGTGGGATCTCGAACGACGGTTCTGGGGTGCTGCGAAACGACCTGCAACAGGTTCCCCATTGCGCAGAGCGCGTAAAAGAGCAGCGCGAGGGACCAGTATGCACGACGCGGGGGAACTGCCGGGGAGGAAACGCGGCGCAGATAGAAGGTAAATAGCAGGTACATCGCAAAAACGGTGAGGAACCAGCCCCCATAGTTCGAGAAAGGAACACCAAACCAGGGGCCCCCATCGCGCCACGCCCAGCCGCGCAGAACGGTAGACCAGATTGGGTCCTGCGCGAGATCCCAGGCGATCATGATAAAACTCGCGACCAGCGGCAGCGTGACCACGCGCATTCCCGCAACGGGCGCATACGGGTTGCCGACGATCAGGCGTGCCAGTGTCCAGGAGACATAGGCCATGCCGACGTAGGCCAGCCCCAGCAGCACGGGGACTTGAAGCAGTTTCGGCCCCATCAGCGAGGAAAATTCATAGTGGCCAAAGGGAAATCCGGTCGCCACGGAGAGATTTTCCATGAAGTTGCCGACCGCGAGCGAGATTGCGGTAAACACGAGAATGCCGCGCACGCGATAGTGCAGGGTGCCGTGAACCAAAGCGAAAGCCAGCGCCGGCACAACATGCAGTGCCACAATGGCAAGCTGCGGAACTACGCCGAAAATGGCAGCGGGCTCGATCTCCAGAATCCGTGCGTAGGCATAGATTGCAAGAATCAGGCACAGTGCGAGCGCCGCGCGAGAGCCACGTGGAACTTCAGTCTGGAGAGTCATGGAATGGGGTCTCTCACGGCAGGGAATTGCCCCTGCGTTCGGACTCAATCGTATCTCGTCAGATTGCTTCTTAGTCGTATCTTTCGAAAATGATTTGCTTACGATGCCAGCCGTAGCCGGACAGACGCTCACGCACACCGGCCACCATGTTGTTCAGGCCGCAGATATAGGCGTGGATGTCGAAATGCAGTTCTGCCGCGGGAATGGCTGGATCGACCGGGGGCACCGGCAACGAAAGGCCCAGGTGTGCAGCGCGTTCTTCGACGATGCGGGCGACATGATCTTGCACATAGCCGCGCAGACCCGGCCAGGATGCACCGGCACGGCTCAACGTCGGCAGGTAATGGAAGTTGGGCTTGCGGGCGGCGAGTGTCTCAAATTCCTCGTGATAGTAAATCTCGGTCTCGTGTCGCGTGCCATAGACCATCCATATATCTTTGCCGTTGCTGCGATCCGGTCCATTCTCGGGAAAAAGCCACTGCGCAAATCCGCGCATGGGAGCGATGCCTGTTCCGGTGGAGATCAGGATCGAGTCCGTAATGGGCTCGCGGAGCGTGAAGTATCCGTGCGGTCCGTGGATTTGAACCGTGCCTCCGACAGGCAGGTCCGTGAGATCGGCGAGGTGGTTCGAGAAGAAGCCCCCCTCCACACGGTTCACGCACAGTTCGAAGCGGTTTGAATTAGCAGCAGAAGCAATGGAGTAAGCCCGGGTCTGCAGCTTGCCGTTGGGATCAGTAGCGACCGCCGAGACGAATTGGCCGGAGTTGAATGGAAAGCTTTCCAACTCATCAATGACAAACTCAAAGTGAAAACACTGGGCGGAATCTGAGATGCATTCTTTCCGCTGAAGACGTGCTGTATAAAGCTCGCGAGCCAAGGCTAATTCTCTCTTGTCGAAAAATTAGGCTCCATGTTGCGAGCCACTGATTACTAGATGATTATAGGCCGTAGTCCGGTGCGGATTTCGTTCTTGCAGCAGCGCTCGTAGCGAGCTATGGCTGAAGCCTAATGAATCTCGACCGGAGTGCGGTGTTTGCACCCGCAGGAGCGCCGTAAAACAATTTCGACCGGCAGCACAATCCTGCCTCCGGTTTGCTGCTGTTCTCCGCCGGCAATGCGATCGAACAGCAGACTTGCGGCGACTCGTCCCATCTCCTGGGTAGGCTGGCGAACAACCGTGAGCGGGGGAGACGTAAGTTCCGCCAATTCGGAGTCGTCGAAGCAGGCCAGGGCGAGGTCCCCCGGAACCTTTACACCCAGGTGGAGCAGAGAAGAGAAGACGTGCCGGGTCGCCAGAGTATTGGACGTAAAGAAAGCAGTCGGCGCATCTGCTCCATGGAGCTTATCCGCGACAACTCGCAAAGTGTCCTGTTGGGATTCGCAACCAAAATAGGAGTCTTCCTGCAGACCCGCCTCTTGTAATGCGCGGCGATAACCCAGAAACCGCGCATTGATCGTAAATAAGCTTCGGCTGAGTCCCATAAAGCTGATGCGCTTGTGTCCGTGTTCGATCAAGTGCTGCACCATGCGGAGGGCACCGGCGTTGTTTTGTACGAGCACAACGTCCAACGAAGGGTCGGAAACAGGACGGTCGAAGACCACAACCGGAGTTTTGCCGAAGAAGGTGCGCGTGAGACGCGACTCGCGGGCCCGCGCAGGAATGATGGCCAATCCTTCGACATGCCGCTGTAACATCTGTTCCGCTTCGCTGTACTCCGTGTCCGCGTTCTCGTCGGAAGTGGTGGTAAGCACCGAGTACCCGTGCTCTTTTGCAACCGTGGTCACAGCGTGAGCGCAGATCGCGAAGAAGGGGTCATAGAGATAAGGAAGGATGAGGCCGATCGATTTGCTGCGCTGCCCTCGGAACGCACGCGCTAACTCATTCGGACGGTAACGGAGCTGGTCAATCGCAGTTCGCACGCGCCGTGCTGTTTCTGCGGAAACATGGGCTGTTCCGTTGAGCACACGTGAGACAGTCATGGTGCCGACGCCGGCGAGCCGGGCTACGTCGCTCATGGTGGGCTTCTGGTTCACTCTTTGCGCTCCATCTTCTTGTTTCGTTTCGCTCACGAACGTATTCCGCATTGAACTCAATCAATCAGTCGTTGCAGGAGCGCATTGTGCGGTATGAATTTGGGCATTCTCTCTAAGTGCGGATTGCCACTGCGACCTATGGTACTACCTGGGGATATTGTTCAAGAAATCGGGCTGAATCTGGAGATTGGCCGGCTATGCCCGGCGAAAAGCGTCTCCGTAACTATTGCGGAATCGATGCAGGCTGTGGAGCGAGCGTCGCGTTTTTGAGGCTCCCGTTTTAGGTATACTGTCGCGGATAAGTTTCCACTTTCAACATCGCCACGTCCGTGAAAACGGGACCGGCTGACATGATCGCCCTCAATGTAAAGACAGACAAAGTTTATTTACTGGGGTACGAGAGCATAACTCTCATTGTGATGGATGGAGCGAGTCAAGAGTTGAGATAAGATACCTGCGGGGGAACACATCTTTGGGGGATGGCCCTGAATGATACCGCCGGTATGATCTACATCCCACTGCCCGGCAGCGCAGGACTGCCTGCCCTATAGTCATGCTCAGTGCCCTGATCGTAGCCAGCTTCGTCGTGAAGCCGCTTCAACAATTTACCTGGTATGTGCAATACCTGTGAGTTCTTTCCGTTTGCTGGTTGCTCCATCTTCGAGAATCACGGCGACCCACGGCATTCGCACGTTGGCTATATGGGCATGCCAGCTAGCTTCCTGTTTGCCATGCGAGCCCAGCTTGATCGTCACGTTAGCGGGATCTGCGAATTCGAGATTGTCTGCCCGGACAGAAAACGTATGGGTGCCCGCTCCGTTGGCAGAGACATGTAGAACAACATTGGTTCCGTCGGCTGACTTGGTATCGACCGAAAAGTCCGTAGCCTGATCTGGCCGCAGATCAACGTCGTAGGAGCCCGCGGAAAGCACCGTCAGTGCAAGATGGACTCCACCTTGTTCTACGACATAGTGTCCCTGCGGGACAGCCGCTCGAAAATGCCCATTGCTATCGTCCAGGATTGCTTTCGTGGTAATTCCGGTACTTTGATCGACTAATTGGACGGGCGCGCGACTAACGGGGTCGGCGAAGCCTCGCACGATTCCAGGGCCGCTCAGATCATGCATAAGCCAAACCCACTCTCCAACTGGTTGCGTCCACACTTCCTTATAGGTCCAGCAAGCCTGAGCAGGCCAATAAGGCACGTCCGCGCTTCCTCTCGTTTCGATGCCGACCGGGATCGCGCCAACCATTTGTCCGGAGCGAACGCTATAGAGAGGTGTCCAGTCGTATCCTTCGCCATACATGATGCTGGCGGAGAAAGGATTTCTTCCCACGATCCATTGTGCCTGCCGTTGCGCCAAGTCTTCTGTGTCGATATCTCCGCGAAGCTGGCCGGCAACAGAGAGCGCCTTGGCCTCGGAAAGTAGAACACTGGAGTTGCCGCGAAAATCGAACCATACGGGGAACCGTCGAAGATAGTATCCATTGCCGAGAGGCATCCCGCGGTGAACCTCTTCGAGATAAACGTCTCTGTCGGCTGTGCGCAGAGGCGTCCAGTTTTTCGACTGAGGGAGCAGCTTAACTTCATCTTCCTGATATACGGCAGCCGGCAACATATCATAGGGGGCGTCAAGCTGAGCCGCGGGTTGCTGGTAATAGCGTGAATGCAGCACGACGGCAGAGTACCATTTGATCCAGTGCGGATCGTTGGGGAGCGCATCGCACAGATGTGCGAGGGCGACGATGGGCTGCTCCTCCTCGCCAACATGAAAGCGATGAAAGAGATTCCTGCTGTGGGGGCCCGTATAGAAATAGCCCGTCAATGGAACGGCCCAAGGTTGCAGCGTTCGTTCCTGAGAGGCGAGTATCTGATCTGCGAGTCCGATTGCCGCGTCCGCGTAACGCTGTTCGCCTGTGGTCTTGAATAGCTCAATCGACGCCGTAGCACCGAAGGAAATTCGTTCCAACTCATCTTTTTGACCGTAGACCTCAGGCAAAGGTTGAGCGCGCTCCAGACCTTCGATGGCGAATGTCCAATCCTCTTGTGCGGTGGCCAGGCTGCGATGGGCGAGTTCAGGGGCTGAGTCTCTCAGAACGCGCGCGGCAAGCGCTTCGACTGCGGCAACTCTGAAGTTCCATTCGGGATCATTGACGGCCTGTCCGAAGCGATCATCTGCGTCACCCATGATTCCATTCGTCCAGTAACTGATTAGTTGCCCCGTCGTTCGATAACCGTCGCCAAACCTCGTTTTGAGTATCCAGTTCAAGCCCCACTTAGCCTCGTCGATTACCCTGTCATAGAGAGCTTGATCTTCGCCTTGTTGCTTGAGCCGGTCCGCGAGTTCAAAGAGCGCATACGACATCCCGGGAGTATTCCCAGTTGCGGTCAAGTCTCCGGCATCATGATAGCCACCGTTTACGACGATGCGTTTATCGCCATGGATGCTGTAGTCGTCCTGATGGCATATTCCGTGGATTCCCGGTATCACGGTTCCGCAGCGCTCGCTATACATGAAGTTTATAGCCTTCAAGATGCTGTTGCGCCATGCATCGTCGCCGATGCGAAATGGCTGGGTGCTGATTGCTCCCGAGCGCAGAAGATATCTTCCCGGTCGCTGCACCTCTGAAAAATCGAGGAGTTGATAAGTCCCCAGGGCGGTCTTTTTTTGCTCGACCGCCCTGGTCAACATGCTTTTCCCAGTGTCTGCGTCGACAAGCGAGAACTCGCTGGATGCAAGGCCATTTGCGATTGCGGTCTTCGTCGATCCAGATAAGTAACCGGCGTGGCTGAAGGCAATCTTATCCGGCGCCACTTCCCATCCCTCGACATGATCGGGAGCAACACTTTCAAGCGTCAGTTGATCGATGTAGAGAATGGTCTTATCTCCGGGATCGGGAAGCATCTTCGGAAGTCCGTAGCCAAAATCGACTGCTGTTACCTTGTCGCGAGCAAGAGAGGGAATCTCCCACACCACGTGATTCCACTCATGGTTTTTAAGCGGAATGGAGTCGTTGCGGCCTTCATTGGTGTTATCCGGAAGAATATGAGTGCCTTCGTTATGCAGAACCAGAGACGCTGAGAGAGCCGGCGCCCCATTTACATCGGGATAGACCCAAATAGAGAGACGGTTGTAGTGCGTCCAATCCTCTGACGGAAATTTGCGCGTAGCAACGAGGTCTTGCCAGTCGCCGTCGCCGCCCACGCGACCTATGTTGAACGTCGAGCGAATCTGAATCGAGTGCTTGCCTTCTTTGACGGGAGCACCGGAGAGCGCCATCTCGCCCTCTCCTTTTAGAGACCATCTAGATAGGTCTTCCATGTTATCCAACTCGCGGGAATTGAAAACCTCTTTATGAAGCCAGCGAAACTCTGCGCCATCTTCATTCACCGCCTCGATCGGAGGGCCGCCTGGGACACGTTGCGCGTTGAGAGGATGAACTGCACAGAAAGTTAGCGATAAGAACGCGCCAGCCAGGCAGAGTGGGAGGCGGTGATTTTTCCGCAGCATTTGTATCTTGGTCATGCAGGCTTGTCCCCTCGGTGCAGTCCAATAAGATCCCAACTGAGGTGCCATCACCGGAACCTGAGCTATCTTGTCAGGGTTGGCAACTCCAGCCATGCCGCTCTGATGAGTTGGCGGAGATACTTTGCCGGGAAGACAAGGCCCCTAAGTGCGGTGCGTCGGACTCCGGCAAGCTACTAAGATCCAAACGGTCGATGCAGCTTGTTTTGATCGTATTTCATGAATTCAATCACGCTGTTCCGCATTTGTCGAGCAGTTTTACAAATTTGCTTGCAGTAATTTTCATCTTATGGTCATATAGCAGAAATCCACAGTTGCAGCGGCATCCCCCGCAGATGTGGCAAGGTTCAGCTCTTTGCAAGACGGCGCCCATCCCTAAGGCGTGTTGTTTCTCGCTGCTATTGCCAAGAGGTGCCGACCGGCATCTTGGCGAGTAAGTCCGGCAAATTATCAGGCCGGCGATTAAGAAGTAGGAAACGGGGCGGTCTTGGCCTCGGCAATGCTCACAACTCTTCTTGGCCCGCACTCACTCGACGGGCCTCAGCCTAGTCGTGCCTGCGAAAAGCGCGCCAAATTCGCGGGAGAGCGTTTGCTCATTTGCCGCCGTAATTCTTGATTATTTGAACGTAAATTGATCTTGTTTTGTTGCAAATTTCAGTGTACTTTGCATTCAACGTTGGTTTCCCACATCCATCCCAAACTCGCCTCTCGGGCGGGCTTGACCAACTTTCTATACAAACGTAATAAAGGAGGCCACTGGCATATGAAACGTATTGGTCTAGCGTTGATCGCGCTTCTCCTGTGTTGGGGAACCGTTGCGACTATAGCGCAAACGGTCACCGGCACAGTCCGCGGTACTATTACCGACTCCTCGGGTGCCATCGTATCGGGCGCCACAGTTACGGCTATTAACACAGCCACCGGCGTTGTTACTCCAACGACGACTAATGGGGCTGGTGAGTATTCGATTCGTTTTTTGCAGATCGGGCAGTACAAGATCAAGGTTGAAGCTCCCGGCTTCGGAACCGCTAACTACGGGCCATTCGCTCTTGAAATCGACCAGACGGCCAAGGTCGATATCAAGCTGACCGTCGGTGCGGCCACGGCTGTCGTCAACGTATCGGGGCAGATGCAGCCGATCCTCAACACGGAGAGCCCGACCCTGGGCGAAACGTTCACTGAAAATACTATCAACAGCGTTCCGTTGAATGGCCGCGACTTCTCGCAGTTGACGGTCTTTACTCCAGGCGCTGTTTCGACAGCCTACGGCACATACGGCCAACAGAACTCCACTGAGCGCTCCATTAACGCCAATAATGAGGCTTCGGTAAACGGCAGCCGCCAGCAGTCAAACAACTACCTCCTTGATGGGCAGGAGATCAACGAGAACCTGAATAACACAATCGGGTATAACCCCAGTCCAGATGCGCTGCAAGAAATGCGCGTAATCGCCTCCAACGCCAATGCAGAATTCGGCAACGTGAACGGCGGCGATGTGATCATGGTTACGAAGAGTGGCAGCAACCAGTTCCATGGCAGCGTCTTCGGATTTTTGGAGGATGACAAGCTCAATGCGAACAGTTGGACCAATGACAATAATGTCATTCCCACCCCCAAGAATCCTTATACCCAATCGATCTTCGGTGGAACGTTGGGTGGTCCAATCCTAAAGGACAAGCTATTTTTCTTCATCGACTACGAAGGGCTGCGAGAGCACACCGGCGGAGAGCAGACATTCAGTGTGGTGCCGGCTGCGTTTCGTACCGGCGACCTCTCTCTCGTCAAAAACGTCCTTGGCATTCAGTTGTACGATTCGCAGACTATAGGCGCCAATGGCCAGCCTGTTCCTTATGCCAATAATCAGGTTCCGATTACAAATCCAATCGCTCAGTTCCTATTCAACCATCCTGAAGCTTATCCTTTGCCCAACAATCCAACCGATGATCCAGCGGGCATCCACAATAACTTGATAGGCCCCGCGGGCAGCACCGTGAAGAATGATCAGGGCGATGTGAAAATTGATTATCACTTCAGAGGCAACGATATTATTTCGGGCAGGTATTCTCAGGGAACGGCACGCGATGCTACCGTGAGCGATCCAATTCCGGTTTACTTCCCAAGCGCTTCCGACTATCCGGATCACCTGGCGACAGCCACCTGGACTCATACGGCGTCGTCATCCATTGTGAATTCGCTGCGAGCGTCCTACGCACGCATCCGCTTCAACAGCGGTGTTACGACCGATCCTAGCGGGATTTTTGGGCTCAATGGCAATTCGGTAGTCGGCATCCCCAGTCCGCCACAGCAGACCGCAGGATTTAGCCTGCAGTCTTTTGACGGGATAGAAAGTATCCCCAGCACTCCCACCATCGATGGCTATCCGAGCAGCTTTGGTGCTAATCCAACGCCTGAAATATTCATCGATAATGTATTTGAGTATTCAGACAATCTGACGTGGCAAAAGGGACGCCACCTGTTCAAATTCGGCGCCGAGTTCACTCGCTATCAACAGAATAGTTTCTATCCAGGCAACGACGGCGAACTTGGCGACTTTACCTATACCGGAAAATACTCCAGCAACCCACTCTCGACAGACGGCGCGCAAGGCTATCCTTTTGCCGATTTCTTGACCAATCGCGTGAACGATGTGCAGGTTGGAAAGGTCACAGGCCGTACCGGACAGCGTCAATGGCGCGACGCGGTGTTTGCCCAGGACGATTTCAAACCACTCCCTAACCTCACCCTGAACATCGGACTGCGCTGGGAGTTTGACCAGCCGATTTATGAGGTGAACAACAAGATGGCTAACCTGAATCTTCAGACGGGCGCCATCGAGTATGCCGGCGTCGATGGAAATAGTCGCGCCCTGTACGACGCTGTATACAGTCAATGGCAGCCTCGCATCGGATTTGCCTATCAGGTGAAAAGCCGCATCGTCATTCGCGGCGGCTATGGCATTACCAGCTACCTTGAGGGTTCGGGCGCTAATCTCCGCTTGACGCAGAATCCGCCTTTTCATACGGACTTTGAGCAGCAGGGACAAAATCCTACCGGCACCCTAGCCCAGGGTGCGACACCGCAAACCTATTCGCCGGGAACGTTCTACACCACGACAGCCGGCTTTCCAACCACTGCTGTTCCGACCAGTACGTTCTACGCATGGAAGCAGCACTTGAGGCCTGCCGTTACTCAAGAAGCAAGCCTGACGACTGAATATCAACTTACTCAAACGACAGCCCTGAATGTGGGATATATTTTGATTCTGGGCCAGCACCTTATCGATCCGCAATTTGGCAACCAACTTACCTCGCCCGATGCAGTGGCTCCTTACGCTAATGTCGTTGGGCAAAATGGCGTGGTGAAAATCACCGGCTCGGATTCTTCGAGTAACTACAACGCCCTGCAGGCTACCCTGCGACAACATCTCACAGGGGGGCTTGAGTTGACTGCCAACTATACTTACTCCAAGTCGTTAACCAATGACATTGGCTTCTATGGCGTAAGTAATGTAGGCAGTGGCCAATACTACCAGCAAAATGCGTACGACTTCAGGTCGGAGTGGGGCCCGGCAGGATTCGACGTACGTCATGCGCTCAATGTGACGGGCGAATACGAACTGCCGTTCGGCCGTGGAAAGAGGTTTGGCGCTAACACAAACCGGATAGTCGATGCCGCACTTGGCGGCTGGAAGCTAAGCGGTACCGATGTGACTTATACAGGTTTCCCTCTCACGGCCAGTTCTCCCGCAAATTACTCTGCCAAAGTTTATGCGTTTGCCGGGGCAGCGCGACCGAACCAACTCCGTCCGTTGAAAGTAACCAATCGCTCTGTCAAGGCTTACTACGGAACAAATGTGCAAGTAGATCCCACGAATGGTCAGCCGAACCCTGGATACGCCTGCGGTCCAAATCAGGACAATGGCACCTGCGTTTTCAGTCAGCAGCCTAACGATGCATTCGGCAATGTACGGCCGGGTTCACTGCGGGCGCCTGGCTATGAGCAGATCGATATGTCGATTCAGAAGACGTTTCGGTTGATCAAGGATCATCACATTGACTTCCGCAGCGACTTCTTCAACCTCTTCAATATTGCCAGCTACGGCCAGCCCGACGGGCTGGTCACCGATGCAAATTTTGGTCAGATTACAACAACGAATTCTACCGAGCGGCATATTCAGCTTTCGCTTAAGTATGCCTTTTGATTTTTGATCTGCTCGTAGTTTCACAAACGAAGAGGTCGCGGTCGATGTCATCGACCGCGGCCTCTTTTATGGATTGCTAATTGCGGAACTATAAATAGGCGACAATAAAGGAGAAAGACAGCTAATGTGGAAGACTTATTGCATATAAGTACCATGCGGCGTGTGGCAACCACTCCTCGCTCCACCGCCAATCTTCATCTTTGCCGGTTACTGCAAAGCCCTGATTGAACGCGATGCCATCTTCGCTCTGCAAGCCGGAGGTGATGCCGTTGATCACCGAACCGGGAGCGTTGGTGTACTTATACGCGCGGAAAAACATATAGGCCGCGTTGTTATGGCCGCTGCCCATCAACATGCTGGAGTCGAATGGATTTCTGCCCAGGATCCAGTGCAACTGGTTCCATGCATAGTCATTCAACTGCGACTGAAATTCCGGTTTGTCGGGAAAGAGAGGGATTGCCATTCTTGCTGCCGCTGCCAAAGAGCCAAGCCGGGCATTCTCTCCTTGCCACCATGGGGCAGCCTCTGTGTCGTGCGGAAAGAAGAATGCGGTGCGCATCTGGCCGTTACTCATCCGCACAAGCTGACGCGCATAGCCGAATGGGTTATCCACTTCATGTGTAACAGAGAGTTCGAATCCCAGGGAACGCTCAACGGTTTGACGTACCTTTTGCCGCTCGGCGGGGGCAGCGATTTGCGCATATTCGATCAGACTAATCACTGGTAAGCCAGCATCGGAAGGATGGAAATAAGGGCGAGTGTCAGCGTTGGCGCGCCAGTAATCTCGCCACGAACCGGATGTAGTAAGCCGCTCCATTAGTTGGACCGCGCGACGACCGGCGGCGACCCGATAGGCTTCGGCGTGGGTCGCATTGTAGAGTTCCGTTGCCGCCATCAGCGCGCAATAGTCGTCCAATATGTTCTCGACTCCATCATTCACAAGGTCGCGATTGCGGGCATCGAGAAACTGAAAGGCATCTTCGGCAGCTTTCAAATATTCCGCTCTCTTGAAGTCGCCATCGGTGGGCATTGTGCTCGCCACCGCAAGAGCCGCAATCGCCATGCCTCCGCCAGAACGAAAGCCCGCTTGATAGGCATAGCGCCCCTCGGCTTTCCCGATGCTCTCAGTGGATTCGGCAGTCGTTGTCTTGATCCGCGTGCGCCAATTGGGATTCCCGATTTCCCTATCTTCAGCAAGTTTGTCTTTTCCTGGCGCAGAGATCGTCTCGAAAAATGATTCATGGGGCCGCTTCATCCGCACGAGGAAGTCGGCTCCATAGAGTCCTTCGTCCAGCATACGGCGCTCGTATTCGGTGAAGTTGTCGTCTTTGCGAGCCTTCAACGCGCTATAGCTCTTCAGCAAGCTCCAGGCGACTAAGGGAATCTGTTGCGGGTTGAAATAGGAGGTAGGGTTCTGGTGCGAGAGATGGATGCCATAATCTCCGGTCGCGTCGTACCAGCCGCCGTGCACATCGACGAACGTGCCTGGGCTGCCAGGTACTGCCAGATGACGATCGGTCTGATCGATCAACCCGCTGGCGCGCTGCCCTTTGAAGTAGAAAACTACATTTGAGAGAGTGTTGCGCTCAAGAATATTCTCATTGATTTCGAAGGGGCAGGAACGCACATCGGATGTGGCCGTATGAACCTCGACCGTATAGTGTCCGGCCTTTTGCCAGGCAGAGAAATCGGCTGTCCAGAAGACACCATCCTCCCACCCGTGAACTTCTCCGGAAGGCGTGAGATCTCCTTTGTAAACGCTCTTTCCCGTGCCGGCATCAATCAAGGAAAACTGTTGCATGTGATCTTCCGGAGATCCGGACACGATTGCCTGCTTGTGCGCCTGCACCTCATAACCGACTTGGTCCACCAGCACATGAACCTGTCCCCGCGATATCTGAGCGGAGAGGCTCCCCAAAGAAGCTGCTACCAATAGTGTCAGAATTTTGATCATCGTCCATCCTTTCTCCTCACGTCATGCAATCCTGTCCACGATGCCTCCGGCGCAGCCATCCGCCCGTTAATCTGCCGGTATATGCTTGTGCCCATGGGTGGGGGACTTGGTTTCCCAGGAGCCAAAGCGGTCTCATTTCGAATTTAGTTTAATGAACCGGATCAATCTTTGGTATTTTTATTTAGGAAGTGACCATGCTTAAAACCTGTGCCTCTGTTCTCTGCCTGATTCTCACTGTGCCCGCATTGTATGCGGGGGGCGTCCTGCCGTCTGTCAAGCCCATAGTCGTGGCATACGTCTTTCCGCAAAATGCGGCTCTCGAACCGGGGCAGATCGAGGCGAGCAAACTCACGCGGATCAACTACGCCTTTGCCAACATTGCAGATGGGCGTATGGTGGCTGGGTTTGCCTCGGACGACAAGAACTTTGCGTTTCTGAATGGGCTCAAGAAGCAGAACCCTTCGCTGAAAGTTCTTGTCTCAGTCGGTGGGTGGCTCTGGTCGACCAACTTTTCCGATGTCTCTCTAACTTCGCAGAGCAGGCGAATCTTTGTCGACAGCGTGATGGATTTCTTGAATCGTTATAGCCTTGATGGGCTCGATGTCGATTGGGAATATCCCGGAATGGTGGGTTCCGGCCATCCATTCAGGAGTGAAGACAAGGGCAATTTCACACTCTTGCTCAGGGATCTGCGCCAGCGTTTTAATCGGCAAACGAGAAAGACTCACAAAAAGCTCTATCTCACGTTCGCTGCCGGCGCTTCGGACGAGTATCTTGCCCATACCGAGATGGCGAAGGCGCAGGTCTATGTCGATACCGTCAATCTGATGGCTTATGACTATTATGAGCCAAGCTCCGACCCGCTTACGGGGCACCACGCGCCGCTGTTTACAAATCCCGCCGATCCGCGGCACGTCTCTGCCGACGCATCGATTCAGGCATTTGAGCGGGCAGGAGTTCCAGCGGCCAAGATACTTCTGGGCGTTCCTTTCTATGGGCATATGTGGGGACAGGTGGCAGGACATAATCATGGGCTATTTCAGCCGGGCAAGCCGGTGCCGCAAGGGTACGCGCCCTATCATGTGGTTGCAGATGCGGCGCAGAGTCCCGGATATACGCGGTATTGGGACCCTGCTGCCTCGGTTCCTTACCTCTACAACGCCGATAAGCAGATCTTCATCTCCTACGAAGATGCCGAATCTCTCGCGGCTAAATGTAAGTATGTTCTTAGTCATAAGCTGGGCGGCGTCATGTTTTGGGATTACTCCGGAGATCCTTCAGGAAAGCTTCTGGAGACCATCGATCAGTCACTTTATAAATCCGTTGCCGCAAGCGAGAAACCCTGATGAACACCATAGGTGAGCCCGTTCGCCCTAGCATATCGCGAGTTATGTCGATCGATATTTTTCGCGGCCTGACGATTGCCGTCATGATCTTCGTTAATGCTCTTGCCGAGGTAAGAGGACTGCCGTGGTGGACCTATCACGCCCCCGCCGCCGTAGAAGTGATGACCTATGTCGATATGGTCTTTCCGTTCTTTCTCTTTGCGGTTGGCCTCTCTCTGCCTCTGGCAATCAAGCAGAGGCTCAAAAATAACTCGTCGATGCCATTGTTGTGGGTTCATGTGTTCGTGCGCTCGCTTGGGTTGATCGTGCTGGGGTTCATTCTTGCGAATGCAGGTAAAGGCGATTCCTCGCGGATGGGGCTCAGTGGAAGTGCCTGGGCATTGCTGGCCTTGATCGCAGCCGCACTCTACTTGAATGTTTATCCTAAGTCGGAACGGTTCCCCTCCTATGCACTGATTCTGCGCCTCATTGGATTGGCCGGAGTGATTATCCTATTTGCTCTGTTCCGCAGGACAACCCATAGCGGTCAAGTTGCGTGGCTCGACAGTTCCTATCCCGAGATACTGGGTCTCATCGGTTACAGCTATTTTGCGGTGGCGCTCCTCTATATCCCAACGCGGCGCTGGACGTGGGCGCCTCTCGTCTGGTTCGCGTTACTGGTTGGGCTGTGCTCCTTGTCTACCGCCAGGATTATTCAGTTTCCGCAGCATCTTCCGCTCTATTTCTGGCCGTTTGGTAATGGAGCCATGCCCTGCATCGTGATGGCGGGCATTGTGACTTCCTTTATTTTTATGGGAACAGACCACCGCTCCGGTGCCCGCCAGATCCTGTCGACCGGGACTGCCTTCGGCGTCCTTATGTTAGCCGCTGGCTATGCCCTCGCGCCGCTCGGCATTTCAAAGATTCGGGCGACACCGACCTGGTGTCTCTATAGCATTGGGGCTGGCGTTCTTCTGTTCACGGCTCTTTACTGGATATGCGACATCAAGCAGCGCACGCAATGGGCATTCCTCATCCGTGCCGGCGGCTCGAACACCTTGTTGACTTATCTGCTTCCTGATCTCTGGTATTTCCTTACGGCGTCGTTAGGAATCACCTATCTCGATACGCATTTCAGCTTCGGATGGCAGGGAGTTGCGAAAACCCTTGTCTTCACATTGGTCATGCTGATGGCAGCGGGAGCACTTACCAAAGCGAAGGTCCGTTTGCAACTCTGATGACTGTGCCTTGTCTGTTGAATGCGCTTGCTGCTACCTTGAGTAGGGAATTCATTGCAGTGCAAGCCGTTAACCGATGAGGCATTTTCGGGAATTTCAATTTTGATCGAGTCCGCGTGAAGAAAGAAACTATTCCAGTCGGCAGGCCCTCGCTCCTTCGCCACACCAACGCGTTGACGGTGCTTAAGCTTCTGCGCCAGGCGGGGTCGTGTTCAAGAGCAGACCTCGTTCGCGCCTCAGGTCTGAGTGCGCCGACTGTCACCAACGTGGTCAACGATCTGCTGGCGGCCAACCTGATCAAGCCGCTTGGCGAGGGAGAGTCGAGCGGCGGGCGTCCCCCTGACATGATCAGTTTCAAGGCCGAGCGCGGCTGCATCTTCGCTGTCGAAATTACGGCGGAATCGCTGGTGTTTCTGCTGGCAGACTTGAGCGGAAATGAACTGGACCGGACAACTGTCTCCCTTGGGGGCCAGCAGACTACCCCGGAGGCAGTCTGCCACTTCATCGGCGACGAGATCCGGCGCTTGCTCAAAAAACATAAGAAGACGCGGGAGCAGTTGCTGTTGTTGGTGGTCGGGGTTCCTGCGATCACCAATGTGGACGACGGGATTGTCTTGTCGATCAGCACCCTGGCGAACTGGCGTTCCGTCCCGTTGCGCGCGCTGCTCAATAAGATTGTCGATTGCAAGGTCGTCGTTGAAAACGATACAAACCTCGCGGTACTGGGCGAACATCATTGCGGTGCGGCCCAGGACCAGCGGACGTTTGTCGGTGTCAACATTGGCGCCAACGTGAGCGCCGGCATTGTTCTGGATGGCAAGATTCATCACGGCGCCCAGTGGGCGGCAGGCGAAATTGCCTATCTGCGGTTGCCAAAAGTTGCGCGCCGAAATCCGACGTTGCATGAGTTTGGCGAACTTGAGACGGTGCTGACGAAGTCGGGAATTCTCAAGAGTTGGCAGGAGGCTACCGCCGGGGCGCAGACCGGCTTAAACGGCTCGCGAAAGCAGATGGACGCGATAGCGGTTCTGGATCTCGCCCAGGCCGGCGACCCGATCGCCCGCAAGATCGTTCGTCAGCGCGCCGACATTGTCGCCGACATCATTGTGAACTTCTCCCTGATTCTCAATCCGGGCCTTATCCTGCTGGGAGGAGAGGTGGGGAGCCACCCGGCCCTCCTGAGTCTCGTGCAGCAGGAACTTGAGCGGTGCGAATTTGCGGTTACGCGGATCGCTGCTGCGGTTCTGGCGGAGGACACGGCCGCCCTCTGGGGCGGAATCGCCATTGCCCTTGAAGCGATTCCCATGGTGCTATTGCCTCAGCCGTTGTCATAGCCGATAGTTTTGCCCGTCATCAAGCGTTTTCTGGTCAGGGCGGCCGGCGAAAATCCGTTCCGGGATATGTATTCGCAAAATTGATCGTTTGCGCACGATGCGATCATTGTATGCTGGTCGTACGCAAAGTTCTCCGGTTTTGACAAGCGAGTCCCTCTGGAGACGGGCTCTGAACCAGTTTTTCCGTCTCGTCATGTGCCCAGGGAAGCCGAGCCAACGCAAGAGGACTCACACCAAGGTGACTGATGAACGCATCCGGTTCCATGAACAACCCATCTGCCGATTCCTCTGAAAAGCGTGCGTATAACCTGTTTTTGCTGCTTGTCGCAGGACTTGGGGGCTTGCTCTACGGCATCGATGTCGGCATCATCGGGGGCGCGCTGCCCTACCTGGAGGCTACGTCGCACCTGACCGCGGGCCAGCTCTCCATTATTGTGGCGGCGGTGCTGCTGGGGAGCGTGATTTCCACCCTGTTTGCGGGAGTGCTCGCCGACTGGATGGGCCGCAAGCGGCTCATGATCTTCAGTGGCATTACGTTCGTTGCGAGCATTCCGGTTATCGCCCTCTCTCATGGCTATGAACCTCTGTTCATGGGCCGGCTTTTGCAAGGCATCAGTGGTGGCCTCATCGGTGTGGTGGTTCCGTTGTACCTGGCCGAATGCCTGACCGCGTCGAATCGAGGCAAAGGCACGGGTGCCTTTCAATGGCTGCTCACGCTCGGCATCGTTGCGGCGGCTGTGGTTGGCATCTATTACAGCTATCGCGTTGAGGCGGTGACCAAGGCTGCGGATGCTGCAGCTCTCTTCGCTTTTAAAGACCAGGCTTGGCGGCGCATCTTTTGGGTTTCGTTGCCGCCCGGTGCGTTGTTCGTGTTAGGCAGTCTGCTGGTGAGCGAGTCTCCGCGCTGGCTCTTTCGTACCGGCAAAAAGGAACGCGCCTATGCGGCTCTGCTGCGCTCTCGCAGCGTAGCGCAGGCCGACGCAGAACTGCACGAGATGGAAGAGACGGCCGCCGGTGCTATGACGCAACCGGTATCGGGCCACAAGATTCAAGATTCGCTCCTGCGCAGAAAGTACGTGATTCCATTCCTGCTAGCTTGCGTCATTCTCTTTTGCAATACGGCCACCGGCATCAATTCAATCATCGGTTACAACGCCGGGATCCTTCTGCAGAGTGGCCTCTCCGACCTCTATTCCCACTGGGGATATGTCGTGTTCACCCTCGTCAATTTCCTTATGACGGTGGTAGGCATGGTGCTGGTCGATCGCAAAGGCCGCAAGTTCCTGCTGATTCTTGGCACGAGTGGAATCATCGTTTCCCTGATCGGTGTGGGCGTGCTATTTCTCAGCACGGAGAAGCTGAGCCTCGACTCCCGCGACGTGGTGCAAACGATGGTTGGGCTCAATCAGGAACTCAGCCTGCGCTTCGATCAGGCCGAAGCCAGCCGTCTTTTGGCCGCAAAAGGAGCGACCGGGAGCGGCATCTCCAGCAATCGTGCTTCGCTCGCCATCATCTATTCGTATGGGGACTTCACGGCCGCCACAAGCTTCGTGCGGTCCGACGATCCTGCCGCTGCGCCGATCCAGATCACGCGCGAAAGCTGCGTCCCGGCCAATAAGATAGAAGCTTTCTTCAAGAACCCGTTTGCCAATCTGGCCGCGGCGCAATCCGCTCCGCTCAAGATCGATAAGGCGTTGATCGGCCAAGTGCCCACGGCGAGCCATGGATGGCAGGTCGCGCTGGGCCTTTATGCGTTTATGGCGTTCTATGCGTTGGGGCCGGGCGTGTGCGTGTGGCTCGCTCTTTCTGAACTCATGCCGACTCGCATCCGTTCCAATGGCATGAGCGTTGCCCTGGTCATCAACCAGTTGGTTTCTACGACCCTCGCCGGCATTTTTCTTCCGTTTGTCAGCAAGTATGGCTACTCTTCAATGTTCTTCCTGTTCTCCGGTTTCACGGTGGCCTACTTCATGGTCGCGGTATTCTTTCTGCCCGAGACCAAAGGTAAGACGCTTGAGGAAATCGAGGCCTACTTCGAGACGCGGAAAGCGAATTGATTTAATCGTGCGACTTATGCTTCGAATCCGGCCTCGGAGAAATTCCGAGGCCGGCTTTTATTGACGCCGTGTTCCAACGCCATCGAGTACCTGAATATCCGCAGCGAAATGACATTGTGGATCGTATGAG
>JAATGG010000190.1 GCA_015654835.1 Terriglobales bacterium | reverse complement strand
GTGCTGCTGACCACCCACTACATGGAAGAGGCCGACACCCTCTCTGACCGCGTGGCCATTATCGATCATGGCCGGGTGCTGGCCCTGGGAGCCCCGGAACGGCTGAAGCAGACCTTCGGCGCACTGACCCTTTACGATCTGAAACTGAAAACCCGCGAGGGGTTGGACCCGGTCATGGCTGCGCTCAAGGCAAACCCGGGCATCCGCAGCGTCGAGACTACCGGCGATGGGCTCCGCGTGGGAGCCGCCAACGCCGACGGCCTGCTATCGGAGATCGTGATGGCCGCCGGCAGCCTCGGCCTGCGCGACTTGACCATCACCGAACCCAGCCTGGAGACGGTCTTCATCCAGCTCACGGGGAGGGACCTGCGTGAATAGCGCCTCCGAACTCAATCCCCCTCCCCTGGACTCGAATCAATCGAGCACATCGGGCTCCATGGGCCGATTAGGCTCCAGCATCTTTCTCAAGTCCTTCTTCGGCCTGTTCCTGCGCGATTCGCGGGTGCTGATGCGCGAGATTGCGCCTTTTCTACTCCGTGTCGGGATGCAACCGCTGCTGTTCCTGTTTGTATTTACATTCATTTTGCCGCGCATGGCCGGCGGCAACCCGCTGGCCGCAGGTTCCGCCGGTTCGGCCCACGGCTTCGGTGAAATTATCTTGCCCGGACTGATGGCCGTGGCCATCATGTTCAGCGGCATCTCCGCCGTGGCCCTGCCGTTGTCCAGCGAATTCGGCATAACCAGGGAGATCGACGACCGGGTCATGTGCCCGTTGCCGCTGTGGGCCGTCGCTCTTGAAAAAGTCTGCTTCAGCGCCATCCAAAGCATCGTGGCCGCGCTGTCGGTGATCCCGATGGCCTATTACATTCCCGCCGTGCCGGTGCATGCCCATGTCTCCAACTGGTTCCTGCTGGCGCTGGTGCTGGTGCTTTCGAGCCTGCTGGCGGGGTCCCTGGGACTGGTGATCGGCTCGACGGTCAGCCCCAAGCACATCGGGCTGGTGTTCTCGATCATCGTCGTGCCCATCACCTTTTTAGGATGTGTCTACTATCCCTGGGCCTGGCTGGACAAAATTCGTTGGCTGCAGGTGGCCGTGCTCTTCAACCCGATTGTCTACATGAGCGAGGGCCTCCGCGCCTCGGTCACCCCCGGCATCCAGCACATGCCGTGGTGGGCATTCCTGGCCGCGCTGGTGTTTTTCCTGGCTGTGCTCGGGCGCTGGGGGTTGCGCGGATTTTTACGAAGAGTGATCTCGTAAATTAAAGATGCGCAATCTTTTTGAGCGCAGCTGGGTCTAGAATTGTGACGTTGACCCGGCACCGAATTGCGCGTCGTACGTTCTTCACCTCCTTGGAATCGACCTTGGAATCGAATTGATGGAAGGCCCTGCGAAAGGGACCCGGACCAAATTGCTGCAAGACACGCAAGCCATCCTGAAGGGTGAATTCGCCCGATTGAAGCCAGAGGACTCGTGTATGCGGCCATTTTTGTTGCGGATTCTGCTTGCGGTTGCGGCTTCAATCGCCCTGGCTGCGACTGGCTGCGGCGGCGGCGGCACGGCGGCAAATTCCTCCAATGCCCTGTTTTCAATCTCCCCGGGTACCGGCTCCATCGACACCAACTGCACCGGCTGCAACGGCTCCTCTTCTTCCGCCGGCACCGGCTACGAGCAATTCACGGCCTCCCTGGCGGGCGGCGGCCCCGCTTCCGTGGTGTGGTCGATCTCCGGCGGCGACCCGGATGCCGGCGCTGGCAGCATCGATGCCGCGACCGGTCGCTATACCCCCCCCAGCCATCTGACCCAGGACAGTGCCCAGGTCAAGGTCACCGCCACGCTGACATCGAGCCCCGGCACCGCTGCCTCCGCTCTGCTGACCGTGACACCGGGCTTTCTGCAACCGCTCGCGCCTGAGAACGTAGCGCTGGGGGCAAATGGAACCGTCACCGTCACCGGCTTCATTGCCGAGGTAGGCGGAAGCACTGGAATCGGCTATGCCGTGTCGAATTCCGCCGCCGGATCGGGCGGCGGGCAAGGCTCGCTCAGCAACGTCAATTGCCAGCGCAGCGTCGTGTCCAGCTCCAATCCGGTCTACACCTCCTGCACCGTGACCTATACCGCGCCGCCCACGATTGCCGCAACCGAAGCGATCTATCTCGTGGCGACCATCGGCAATTCGCCCTCTAAGGCCAATTCCGAAATTCTCTTGAATACCGCGGGGATTTCGAGCAATCCCGCAACCCATCAGGCGCAGTTGAATACGCCCGTGCAGTTGGGCGCCTCCGGCGGCAACAACAAGGACTACGATACCGCGACGCAAAACGGCAAAACCTACGTCACCGACTGTTGTGGAGGCACCCTGGGCTCGCTGCTGCAAGGCAGCAACGGCAATCAATACCTGCTGAGCAACAACCATGTGCTGGCCCGCAGCGATCAGGCCGGCGTGGGCGAAACCATCGTGCAGCCTGGCCTGATCGACAACAACTGCACCCCGTATGGCGAGGGCTCCGGGATCGCGTCCGTGGGTTCATTGACCGGCTGGGTCGCGCTCGGCAACAATGCCAACAACGTGGACGCGGCAATCGCCCAGGCCGCTTCCGGTGCTGTCGACCCCAGCGGCAGCATTCTTGAGCTCGGCGGCAGGCAGGCCGACGGAACGCTGGCTGCCGCACCGCCCGGCATCTCCTCGACAGGTGGCAAGGGCGAGGCTCCGTCGCTGAGCCTGAAGGTAGCCAAGAGCGGGCGTACCACGGGACTGACCTGCGCGAGCATTTCCGCAATCAATCTCGACGTGCAGGTGGGCTACTACCGCGATTGCGCCGAGACGCAGCCCTACCTCAACAAGACCTATACGAATCAGATCGCCATCAGCGGCAACCAGTTCAGCGATGCCGGCGACTCGGGCTCTCTGGTAGTGGACAGCAGCAACGCCGAGCCGGTCGGCCTCTTCTTTGCCGGCGGCACGGACGCCTCGGGCGTCGGACAGGGCGTAGCCAATCCCGCCACCGAAGTGCTGAGCGAGTTGGGTTCGCAGGTCGGTGGCGGCACGGTGAGCTACTCCTTTGTGGGAACCGCCGATCATGCCGTCAGTTGCCTGAGCTATGGCAGCGGCACAGCGGCTGTGGCCCAGGCCCGCCTGTTAAGCGGATCGGAAAACTGGCGCGCCCATCAGGCCCTCGGCCAGGCTCACATGCTCGTGAATCCCTCGGCGGGCGTCCTGGGCGTCGCCACCGGCAAGAGCAACGACCATCCGGGAGAAGCCGCCGTGATCGTCTACGTGGACGAAAACGCGCCAGCGAGCGCCCCGGCAATCATCGGCGGCGTGCGAACGCTGGTGATTCCCACCAATGCCCGTGCGCTGGCTGCCGGTACGGCTCCGCACACCAACTCCGCAGTCGCAGGACTGGCAGCGGCGGTGCTGAACCCGGCCCTAGCCATCAAACAGCAGATGGCGCGCAGCCTGATGCGGCAAAATCCCGCCTTCTTCGGCGTCGGCGTCGGGCAAAGCTTGGACAACCCGAAAGAGGCGGCCCTGGTAATTTACGTGGACCGCAAGAACATGCCCGCCACCCTGCCGCAGACCGTAGGCGGACTGCGCACGCGCTACATCGTCATGGACCGCCTGCACGTAACCCGCTCGTATGCGACGCCGCTGCCGTCGAGGTCTCGTTGCGTCGCCCACCCGGCGCCTGGAAAGACCGCCGCCTTCGATCCGCTGAGCGGATTCAAGCTGCGCAGATGGCAGATCAACTAACTGAGACTGAGTAAACGAGCCAGCCATATTGTCAGCTTTCCACTTACGGGCCTGCGTCCGTTCACACTTCTGCGCTGGCCGTCTCGCTGGCGGCGGGCTTGAGATCGCCGTCGTCTGGAAAGAATATCTGGAAGACGGTGCCGGAGAGCTTGCCCGATGAGGCAGTGCGGCTGCGCAGGTGCACCATTCCCCGATGTTTGACGATGATCTCCTGGCTCACCCAGAGGCCAAGCCCCGTGCCTGTCACCTCTTTGGTCGTAAAGAAAGCCTCGAAGATGCGCGCTCGCACTTCAGGACTCATGCCCACCCCGGTATCGGCAACCGTAAAGCGAACGCCAATCGTAGCCGGGGCTTTCCAATCGCGTGAACGGCGAGCCCGGACGACCAGGCGGCCTCCGTCGGCTGTGGCGTCGATGGCATTGCCCACCAGATTCGCAAAAACCTGCCGAACCTCTCCGGCAAAACAGAACAGGTCCATCGCCGCATCGTATTTCTTCTCCACCCGGATATTGAGGTTGCTGAGCCGGCCTTGGTAGAGGCTGAGCACGGAGTCGAGCAGATCGCTCATGTTGGCGCGGACGGGAAGCGTGGACTGGCGATAGAAACGCAGCGTCTGTTGCGTGATCTCCGCGATGCGGCGAGCCTCGTGCTCCGCCATCACCACGTAGTTGAGCGTAGCCTCGTCGAGTTGGCAAAAATTGTGCATCAGGAACAGCAGGTTCGTGATGGCTTCAAGAGGATTGTTGATTTCGTGCGCAATCGAGGCGGCGAGGCGGCCCGTCGCAGCCAGCTTCTCCGTCTTCCGCAGCGCCTCTTCATTCCGTTTGCGGTCGCTGGCATCGAGCACGATGACCCCCACCCAGCGTACCTGGTGGGGATTGGTGCGTACCGGGTAGGCGCTGGCCAGCCACGTCCAGCAGCGGGACGGGTTGGGGCCTTCGCCGGTAAGCTCCAGGTTGCGCACCGGATCTTCGCGCAGAAAGACGCCCTGAACGGTATCTTCCAGTTGCTGGGCGACCGGCTGGGGCAGCAGCTCCGGCAGGGTGCGCCCCAGGTGGCGGCTCAAAGGAATCTTCGTCATATCCGCGAAGACCTGGTTCACGCGAACAAACCGGCAGCGGCGATCGAAAAAGGCCAGCCCGATAGGCGCATTGGCCAGCATGGAGTCCAAAAGCGAGAGTGTGTCGTTGAGGCCCGCGCGCTGCTCTTGAATCGAGGCGACCATGCGGTTGAATGCCTCCATCAGGTCGCCGATTTCGTTGTGGATGGAGACCGGCAGCGGAAAATTGCCGGCGCTCTCCGGTGAGCGCATCAACGCCCGGGTGCCCCGATGCAGAACCGCCAGCGGCTGAGAAATGGAGCGCGCCATAAACGAAACCAGCAGCGCGGAGGCAATGACCCAGATGGCGCCGAAGACCAGCGTGGCATGAAAAACCGTCTCCAGTTGCACGCGGTCCCAGGAGCGGTCGCTTTCCACCCACACATACCCGCGCAGCATCCCCCCGGCATAGATGGGCCTGGCCCCCTCCAGCCGGCCATGGTCAAAAGAAAAGACCCGGGGCTGGTCCTGAACCATAAGCGGAATCTGGGCGCGCTCCGCCGGATCGAGAGAAGCCTGATCGGACCGGCCCGTGCTGGCATAGAGCACATTGCCGGCGGGATCGGTGATTTTGGCGCTGCCCACGCTCGGGGCGGCACCCATCATTTTTACCGACAAACCAACCCACTCGGGGCGGTTTTGGAGCAGGGCTTCCCTGGCCTGCATTGCCATGGATGTGGCCTGATGGTCGAGACGCTGCAGGGCGCGCCCGTGCACCGCACGCCCCTGTTCCCGAATCAGAAGGAAAGCGAAGAGCAGGAGGGAGAGCGTCTCCAGCAGAACGAGACCTGCCAGCATCTGCCATCGTATCGATCGCGGCCACCAGCGCATGGGCACAGCCCAATCCTCCTGAGGAATTAGAACAGAGTCACGGCCTTCGTACTGAGAATGTTACAGACAGCGGCTTTTCGCTCAAAGCCCTGCTCGATCCTCATTCTTTCAGAATCCCTGCCCTGATTAGGGTGCAATGCCCCAGTGTATTGGAATACCCTCGCTCCCGGCACTCTGTTCGCCATGTTCACTTGGCGGCCAGCGCCCGTGCAATCTGGCAACCATGGAAGCGGCCATTCTCAATAAAAATCTCGTTGGTGCGCGAGCCCGCCACAATCACCCCAGCCAGGTAAATGCCGGGCACGTTGCTCTCCAGCGTCTCCGCGTCGAAAACCGGCAGCCGGTCGGGGCCGTCGAAGCGCACGCCGAGCGCCGCCAAAAAATCGAAATCCGGATGATAGCCGGTCATCGCAAAAACAAAATCGTTGTGCAGAATAGTGCTGCCCTCCGGCGTTTGCAGAACCACCGTGTCGGGCGTAACCTCTGCCACATTGCTGCGGAAATAGGCCTTGATTTCGCCATTCTTGATGCGGTTTTCAAGGTCCGGCTTGATCCAATACTTCACATGATGGTGGATTTCGCTGTCGCGGTGAACCAGCGTCACGCGCGCTCCGTGACGCCACAGTTCAAGCGCCGCAATGGCCGCGGAATTCTTGCCGCCAATCACCACCACATCCATCCCGAAATAGGGGTGGGGGTCGTTGTAGTAGTGCAAAACTTTCTTCAGATCCTCGCCTGGAATCCCCATGTAGTTGGGCAGGTCATAGTAGCCGGTGGCGATGGCCAGTTTGCGGGCCTGCAGCGTGCTGGGGCGGCCAAACCGGTCTTCGATATGCACCGTAAAGGCTCCATCTGTGCCGGTAACCCGCTCGACAAGGTGATATTGGCGGATATCGAGCCGGTAATGCTCGGCGACCTTGCGGTAATACTCCAGTGCCTCATTGCGCGAGGGCTTGGCGTTGGGGCTGGGAAAGGGAATGTCGCCGATCTCAAGCAGCTCCGACGTGGTGAAAAACGTCATGTGCGCCGGATAGTGAAAGAGGGAGTTGCAGATGCAGCCCTTGTCCACCAGAACGGCGCGAAAACCCGCCCTCTGCGCTTCAATGGCGCAAGCCAGGCCGGTCGGCCCGGCACCGATCACGAGCAGGTCGAAGACCGGCTCCGGAGCCGTGTCCGCGTCTGGCAACAGGCCGGAATCCGGCTGCCCGGTCGAATCTGAGAGGATATTCCGGATTTCATCCGCCGCTGCACCCACCGTCGAATCGCTCATGTCTCTAGCTTAGGACATCCGCCCAATTTGGGCATCTGGGGGTCTCCGAGCAAGAGGAAGACGATTTCATGATCCGTGCGAATTTTGGTGGAAGGGTAGAAATCGATGAGCCTGAACATCAAAAACGAGGAAACTCACCGGCTGGCGCGAGAACTGGCCCGCCAAACGAGTGAAACCGTAACCCTCGCTGTCACGATTGCACTCAAAGAGCGCTTGGAGCGGCAGGAAAAAGTGAAAGAGCAGGATGGCCGTCTGAAGTGGCTGCTGCAACTTTCGGAGCGGACTGCGCCTTTGTTCAAAGACCTGCCCTCTTTCGACAAAATTGGCGATCTGCTCTTCGATCGAGAGACTGGATTGCCGCGATGATTGTCGATGCGTCCGCGCTCGTCGCAATACTGCGGCATGAACCTGAACGTTTGACGTTTGCCAAAGCGCTGGATGAAGCCGGCTGTCTGCGTCTCTCCGCGGCCACTTATCTGGAGCTTTCCATTGTCATCGATGGCCGCAACGACCCGGTTCTTAGCCGCGCGGTCGACGAATTGATCGAAAGATTCAACATCGTCATCGAGCCGGTTACCGTCGAGCAGGCCAAGGTGGCCCGCCAGGCGTATCTACGGCAGAGGCAGCGGGCACCCCGCCGCACTCAACTTCGGCGACTGCTTCAGCTATGCGCTGGCGCGGGATAAACGCGAGCCTCTGCTGTTCAAGGGTAACGGCTTTGAGCATACGGACCTGCGGGCCGCAGTCTAGCTGGCAGCCTTCCTCAGGGATACAAACATTCCTGTACCCCCGAAGAAAGCTACTTCACCTCAGGCAGGCACTCGGCTCTGTTCGCGGATGGTTTTGATCTCCTCCGGTGCGATGTGCAGGAACTCCAGAAATTCCTGGTGCTCTTCCGGCGCGGAACGTTCGAACTCGGCATGCCAGCGGTTCATCTGCTCATTGCTGAATCCGCACGACTTCATGATAGAAACCCATTTCTGCTTGGTAATCATTTTTTCCTTCCCCAGGTTCTTGTTTTGCAACAGTTTGAGGATCGCCTGTTGGTGCGCGTGGAGCATGCCGATCTCGGCGTCCAGTTCCAACAGCCTGTGCTTCAGCACCCCGGCCGCCTCTCCATCGGGCCGATCCAGAATCATGCGAATGTCGTCCAGCTTGAGCCCCGCGTCGCGGTAGGCGCGGATTTGCAACAGACGCTGCATATCCGCTTCCCCGTAACTGCGGTAATTGCCTTCGCTACGCTGCGGCGCTGGCATCAAGCCGACGGATTCGTAGTACAAGAGGGCGGTGCGGCTCAGACCGCATCGCCGGGCGAGTTTGCTGACTGTCCACATCGTCCATCCTCACTGTGAACCCTCTAGTTCTAGACAGGTCAAGAGGCTTTCGATAAATACTATCGGCCCGCCTTGGCAGCCGGCCCGGCTCTCAGGCACCTCGCCCGGCACTCCAACCTTGCAGAAAATTCCGCTCCACCGGTGGAAACTAGCAGATAGCCGTAGCTGGAGAAACATCCCCTCGACACACCGCCAGGCAGTTTCCAATTCTGTTGCACTTCGATTTTGTATCCGCCCCCCCCCCCCGGGGGTCCGATTCTTCGTTTGTTCGCCTCAAAACTGCATCGAGCCTCCAGGAATGCCTCCCGAAAAGCTCTCGGGTCAGGACGCGGCGCCAGCCGCGCCCATCATCCGTTACCCTAAGAGCGTCAGAAATTAGAGCGTCAGAATTGCGAGGAGCTTCCCTATGACGGTAATCCGGCAGGAAGATTTGATTGCGAGCATCGCGGGCGCGCTGCAATACATCAGCTATTACCACCCGGTGGACTTCATTACCAGCCTGGCCAATGCCTATGAACGCGAGCAGGCGCCCGGCGCGCGCGATGCGATGGCGCAGATTCTGATCAACAGCCGCATGTGCGCCGAGGGGCATCGGCCCATCTGCCAGGACACGGGCATCGTCAACGCCTTTGTGAAGGTGGGCATGGAGGTGCGCTTCGAGGCTGCTCCCGGAGAGAAGCCTCTCGACCTGCAGGAGATGGTCGATGAAGGCGTGCGCCGGGCTTATCTGGACCCCGACAACAAGCTGCGCGCTTCCCTGCTGGCCGACCCGGCAGGCGCGCGCAAAAATACCAAGGACAACACGCCTGCCTGCGTGAACGTGGAACTGGTGCGGGGAGCCACCGTCGAGGTCACGGTGGCGGCCAAGGGCGGCGGCTCCGAGGCCAAAAGCAAGTTCGCCATGCTCAACCCGTCCGACTCGGTGGTGGAGTGGGTGCTGAAGACGGTGCCCACCATGGGTGCCGGGTGGTGCCCGCCCGGAATGCTCGGTATCGGCATCGGCGGCACGGCGGAGAAGGCCATGCTGCTTGCAAAAACGGCGCTGATGGACCCGATCGACATACAAGAGTTGATCGCGCGCGGCCCCAAGACTACCGCGGAGGCGTTGCGCATCGAGTTGTATGACAAGGTGAACCGCCTGGGCATCGGCGCACAGGGGCTGGGCGGCCTGACCACGGTGCTCGACGTGAAGGTGCTGGATACGCCGGCGCACGCAGCCAACCTGCCGGTCGCCATGATTCCCAACTGCGCGGCCACACGTCACGCGCACATCGTGCTGGACGGCTCCGGGCCGGTCTATCTTGATCCGCCGAATCTGGAAGACTGGCCCAAGCTGACCTACGACGTTTCAACGGCGCACCGCGTGAACCTCGACACGGTCACCCGCGCCGAGGCGGCCACCTGGAAGCCGGGCGAGGTGCTGCTGCTGAGCGGCAAGCTGCTCACCGGGCGCGATGCCGCCCACAAGCGGATGACCGACATGCTGAACCGCGGCGAAAAGCTGCCGGTGGATTTCCGGGATCGGTTTATCTACTACGTGGGTCCGGTAGACCCGGTGCGCGAAGAGGTGGTGGGTCCCGCGGGTCCGACCACCGCAACGCGGATGGACAAGTTCACGCGGCAAATGCTGGCGGAGACGGGGCTGCTCGGCATGGTGGGCAAGGCCGAGCGCGGACCGGTGGCAATTGAGGCGATTCGCGAGTTCGGCGCGGTCTACCTGATGGCGGTGGGCGGCGCAGCCTACTTGGTTTCAAAGGCGATCCACGGCTCGCGGCTGCTTGCCTTCGGCGACCTGGGAATGGAGGCGATCTACGAGTTCGACGTGCGCGACATGCCGGTAACCGTAGCCGTCGATTCGAAAGGCACCAGCGTACACCAGACCGGACCTGCCGAATGGCAGCAGCGGATCGCAGGGATTCCGATCCTGCAGTAGGAACAGAGAGCAGTAGACAGTTGTCAGGGGACAGTAGACAGAGATCAGTAAACCGTAACGGTCCTGCCTCTCTAAGGCTCTTGCAGCATCACGAAAAGCCTGGGCGCAAGCTGCAAAAGCAGCTTGCGCCCAGGCTTTTCGTCCACTGTTTACTGATCTCTGTCTACTGTTCTCTGCTTTTACTGCTTGCCGAACCGGTAGACCAGGCCGCCCGTGAAGCCGCGGTTGTTTTGCACCGTTGAGCCGAAGCCGGTGGCCAGGTATTCCGGTGCGATCCGGATACCGACAGCCGGGGTCAGGTTATACTCGCCGACGATGCTGGCGCTGAAAGCGTACGTCGATCCGTTCGAGTAGAGGCCAAGCGTGGCCGGCGGCTGCCCGTTCGTATCGCCGGAGAAATTGCCATAGTCGATGCCGCCCATTACCCGGCCGGAGACCGAATATTTGGGCTTCAGGTAGAAGCGGTAGGTAGGCCCGATCATGCCGGAATACTGGCTGATGGCAGGCTTGGTGAGAGAGCCGTTGCCCACCTCGCTCAGCCCGACGAACGGGGTGCCATAGGTGCCGCGTGCATCGACGGTGACGCCAAGGCGCTCGCTATAGTAGCGGGTAAGCCCGACGTTCCAACTGTATTCGTTGACGCGCTGCAAGTGAGGGCCCGGAAAGTAGCGCAGATAGGCAGCGCCGACGTAAGCCTCATACAGATGCGAATAAGCATCATGGATGGCCTGGCTGCGGCGCTGAGCACGGCGAGCCCGGATGCGCGCCTGCACGCTCATTTGCTGCTGCGTCTGTGTAGCGGCGGGCGGTTGCGCCTGATCCTGCGGGGCAGGATTGCTGCTCGAACTCGAGCTTTGGGCCGGAAGGGCGTGCGCGGCTGGCAGACCCAGCACCAGCAGAAGAGCAAGACGGCGGAAAGAATACATCGCTTTCGGGATACCTCCACGGCAGTACGGAAGCACCCGCAAGAGCGGCTTTCCAACTCATGCAGCCTTGCCGGCCCGGTGCAAGCTGCCCCCTGCGAAGGGAGGCGCTTGTACATGGTGGCTTCGGGCTACATCAATTGGGAAAACCGTAATCTACAGCGCTCCCCCTTAGGTATTAAATCACCTGGGGGTACCTTGTGGGCGGACCGGCACTGGTTTGGACGCACGCGGAGTGAATTCGCCGCCCAAATAAGGGAACGATTAGGGAGGGATCGGCACAAATTTGTCCGTCGGATCATGCCGGCGACAGCATCTCGGGGTAATCAGAAGCAGGAACCGTCTGGCTCGAAACGGTGCAAATGGTTCGTTTATAGAGACTTCCCAAGAAAATAACAGGCCTCGCGAACGCATGAAGCCTTGGGAATGCTCTACGATGAAGGGCAACGGAGGCCACCCGAAAAATGGCGCGTGTCTTACTTGGAATTATCCTTGCGGTCTTGCTTGTGCCTGCCGCCTTGCTGATCTGGTTGCGCTTTGGCCATGTGCCTGTAGCGGTCGCGGACTCTCCCCTCCCCCAGGAGGCATGGATCACAGCCCTTCCCCTGAAAGCGCGAATTGGCCGCGAATTGATCAAGACTCCTCCGTTTCAGGCCGACGAGACCACCTTCGTCGCGGGTGCGCAGACCTACCGCGACCAGTGCGCAGCCTGCCACGGCTATCACGGGAAGCCTTCGTCCTTTGGCGCGCATATGTATCCGAGCGCCCCCGCTCTATGGGAAAAACACCGCACCGGCGATGTGATCGGCGTGAGCGACGATCCGCCGGCCGAAACCTATTGGAAGATAGCGAACGGCATCCGCCTGAGTGGAATGCCCGGTTTCAAGAAGGTGCTCACCGACACCGAAATATGGCAGGTAAGCCTGCTGCTGGCCAATGCCGACAAGCCCCTGCCTTCGGCGGCAGTGACCATTCTGCGAGGAGATCCGCCCATGGCTCCTTTGCCGCCTCCCGCGGTGCCGCCGGCCGCCAGGAAAGTAGAAAAAGCCTCCCATGAGGCCAAGCCGGACGGGGACTAACTTTCAGAAGAGTAGAGGGGAGCGGAACAATGAGCATCGTCGCCAGACTGCGGCAGGGACTGAAGTTCCTCCTGATGAGCATGGGAATCTCGACTCCCGAGAAGAAAGCCCCGGCTGCTCCCGCGAGCAAGCCCGGCTCGGGCCAGCCCCCATCGGGCCAATAGGCAAGAGGCCCGATCTCCAAAATATGCAACGGATGACGCAGCTTTGCGCTCGAATAAGCAAGGTCGCGATCGGTTGTCGTGACGGTTTCCGCTGAGGAGGAGCTTCCCCCGATGGCCGCAGAGCAGAAAGAGCGGAAGGGATTTTTCCGGGCATTCCTGGACTTCTTTATTTTGTTCAGCGGAATTTCAACCGCCTCCAATCTCTCCAGAACGCGTAGCCAGCCGGTACGCCGGTTGGGCCTGTTTCTATTTCGAAAACCGGACGACCGCTAGACGCCTGTTCGCGCCGCCAACTGCGAATTGGTAGAATCGAAGCTATGCCGCTGACTCGCCAAGAGGCCCTCGACTACTTCCACTCCCCTGACTTGATCGGCCTGGGCTTTGAGGCGGACGCCGTGCGCCGCCGTCTGCACCCCGAAGGCGTGGTGAGCTACATCATCGACCGCAACATCAACTACACCAATTTCTGCACCGAATATTGCACCTTCTGCGCGTTCTATCGGCCGCTCAAGGGACCCACCTCCGATGAGGGCTACATTCTGGAACTTGAAAAAATCTACGAGAAGATCGCAGAGACCGTGGAGATGGGCGGAACCGGTGTGCTGATGCAGGGCGGCATTCATCCCGACCTGAAGATCGATTGGTTTGAGCGGCTGTTCACCGGCATCAAGCAGCGGTTTCCGCAGATTTGGCTGCACTGCTTATCGGCTTCGGAAATTCTGGCCATCGCCGAGTATTCCGAACTCAGCCTGCGGGACACGATTGCCCGGCTGCGCGATGCGGGGCTGGACTCGATTCCCGGCGGCGGCGCGGAGATTTTGGACGACGACGTGCGCAAGCGCATCGCCCGGCTCAAGTGCCGCACAGAAGATTGGGTCAGCGTGCATCGCACCGCGCATCAACTGGGCATGAGAACCACGGCCACCATGATGTTCGGCGTGGGCGAAACCTTCGAGCAGCGCATCAACCACTTCGAGGTGGTGCGCCAGTTGCAGGAAGAAACAGGCGGATTCACCGCTTTCATCCCCTGGAGCTTTCAGCCCAAGCATACGGCCCTGGGCGGGCGCGGATGGGAAGAAGCAACCTCGGTCGAGTATCTGAAGGTGCTGGCAATCTCGCGGCTCTATCTGGATAACATCGATAACGTGCAGGCGAGCTGGGTAACCCAAGGCCTGAAGGTGCTGGAACTCGGTCTGCACTTCGGCGGCAACGACGTAGGCTCGGTGATGCTCGAAGAAAACGTGGTGAAGGCCGCGGGAACTTCGAATTGCACCACGGAAGAAGAACTGCGCCGCATCATTCGCGATGCCGGATTCAAGCCCGTGCAGCGGGATACGCTTTATCGGACGATGTTCCTCAATTAAGCTCTAGTGAATTAGTCTTGGTCCGAGTTCAGGCGCCTGCCTGCCGCATGTTCCATCAGGGCAGGCAAGGTGCCACGAGGAAAGGCCGACGATTTGCGGACAACCAGGCGGGTGGGGATCTGCCACTCTTTTTGAGAGGCTTTGGGATGGTCGGGCTCGATGCCGGCACGCAGAGCATCAATGGCCGCAGCGGCAAGGTCTTTACACGACATCTGCACAGTGGTGAGCGGTGGCAGCACGAACTGCGCCAAGTGAATATCGTCAAAACCTACTACGGAGATGTCGCCGGGAACTTTGTGGGGCGTCTTGTCGAGAGCGTGCAGAACGCCAATGGCGGTCATGTCGTTGGAACACATGACGGCGGTCGGCAACTCCGGCAGGGCAACCAATTTTTCCATCGCGCCAATGCCGCCTTCCATCGTGTGATCGCCTTCGACCAGATGGCCTGACGGGACGGTGAGCCCCAGATCGGACATGGACCTGAGGAAAGCATCGCGGCGGGCGACGGCCGAGCGCAGGCGCAGCGGCCCGCTGAGAAAGGCGATGTTGCGGTGGCCAAGAGCGGCTAAATGTTGCACGGCCTGGCGAATGCCCTCCCCATAGTCCACACTGAGAACGCGGATACTGGGCATGTCAGGACCGGCATCGACAAAAACGAGGGGGAACTCACGCTGGACGAGTTTCTGGACCAGATCTTCTTCGATACCAAAGGTCATGACGGCAACGCCGTCCACATTGCGCTGTAAGACGCGGCGGATGATGGACTCGGTACGAGCCGGTTCATAGTTCGTGGAACCGATCAGGACCTCATAGCCTTGCGCGACGGCGAGAGTCTCAAACTCTTGGACCAATTCAGGGAAAAAGGGGTTGGTGATCTCGGAAACGATGAGGCCAAGGAGGCGGCTGCGGCCGGAAACCAGCGCGCGGGCCTGAGTATTGGGCAGGTAGCCGACTTCTTCAATGGCCTGCCAAACCCGCCGGGCCAGCTCCGGGTCCACTGTAGGAATGCTGTTGACCGCACGAGAAACCGTGGCGATGGAGACGCCCGCGCGCTCAGCGACATCGCGTATGCTGACGGCTCCGGGCCGTCGACCGTTATGACCGCTACCCGACATAGTCACCGTGAGAGGATTGTATGCTTTTCTGATGTTTCTCAGGTAGAAATATGCAAAAATGACCAGCGCATCGAAAATAAGCCCAATCTTTCGTTAGATTTACTCAGGCGCTCTCCGGCGTATCCGATACGGGAGGGGCACATAAAATGCCGGGATCTGGGAAGCGTTTGCTGCGACCTAACCAACCCGACCGGAAATCACCGCAAGCAATGGAAAGGCCGTTACGGATGGATCTGGCCGCCGGCTATCACCTCAAGTCCATGTTGAACCAGGGAGAGAATCGAGGCCAGGCTCTCTTCGGCTGCACGCTTGCTGCCCGGCAGGTTGATGATCAGCGTGTTCCCCTTGAGGCCGGCCATGCCACGCGAGAGCCAGGCGAAGGGATTTTGTTCGGCACCGCGGAAACGCATCGCCTCGGCAAGCCCGGGAGCATCGCGGTCAACGACACGGCGAGTGGCCTCTGGAGTGCGGTCGCGCGGACCCAGGCCGGTCCCTCCCACAGTCAGTACCAGGGCTATACCTTGCCGGCAAAAGTGGTCGAGCATCTCGGCGATCTCATCTTCGTTGTCGGGAATGAGGCCCGCCGATATTTCAGCCTGGGGCCAGCGTTGCCGCAGCAAGGCAGACACGGCCGGCCCCGCGGAGTCGGCCATCAAGCCTTGCGAGCATCGGTCTGAAACGGTGAGAACGGCAAGCAGCATGAGGTTGATTCTAGCGGCTGCAGGCGCAGCAATGCCCAAGTTTATGGCAGCATCTTGATGGTGCGGAGCCAAATTGCCACAGAGTCGGGCCAAGCCGTTATCGGGAGAGCCGTGCGGCGCAATCCGTAGCCGTGCCCTCCCTCCGCGTAAAGGTGCAGTTCCGCGGGCACACCCGCACTTTTGAGAGCCAGAAAATAGACTGTGGCGTTTTCGACGTGGACCGGATCGTTTTCTGCCTGCACGATGAAAGCTGGGGGGGTAGCCGCGGTCACAACAATGTCAGGGTTGGGAGCCATGCCGTGCTCAGCAACCGCCAGGTAGCCGGGATAAACGACAACCGCAAAATCGGGACGGCAACTGAGCTTGTCGGCAGCATCGACGGGATCGTAGAGGCGCTGGCCGAAATGCGTGCTGAGCGCGGCGGCTAAATGGGCTCCGGCAGAGAAGCCGAGCACCCCGACACGGTTGGGATCGATGTGCCATTCGGCGGCATGGGCGCGCACAATGCCGACCGAACGCTGCGCGTCCTGAAGCGCAGCCGACGACTTGGGATAGGGGCCGGAATCGGGCACACGGTACTTGAGCAGAATGCAGGTAATGCCCTGGGAGTTGAGCCAGCCGCAGACCTCCGTTCCTTCAAGGTCGATGGCCAGAATGTGGTAACCGCCGCCGGGAAAAACGATCACGGCGGCGCCTGTGTTCTTCCCTTGGGACGCATAGAGGGTCAGCGTCGGCGTGGAAACATTGCCGAGGCGGATGATCGGTTTACCGGCAATCAAGCCATCCTTCGCAGTCGTGGTATCCGTCTCTGGAGTAGCGCTCGACTGAGGACCGGCAATCCCGGGAATGGCGCCGGGCCAGACCGGCAGGGTGAGATAACCGGACTCAGGCGGCCAGGATGAAGGCTGAGCCGAAAGCGTGACGGAAAGTGCAGCCATGGCGGCACAAACGAACAGCGAGCTCCTGTTCATGCGGAGAACCTCCCGATAAAAAAGATCGGTGCGATCATCGCAGGCCGGGGGCCTGTGCTGCAAATGGAACTACTTAACGATAAATTGAGCGCATTTGGCTGTAATAATCAAAATATGTCTACGGTGCTGACTGCAGAACGGCTTTGGGATGGAAAACGATTGATTGACCACCCCGTTGTGCTGGTGGAAGATGGCCGGCTCACTTCGATCACGACGCGCACGGCAAGCGAGGTGCCTGCAGGTGCACGGGTGTTGAATTATCCGGGAGCGACGCTGTCCCCCACGTTTTTCGACGTACATATTCATGGCGCGGCCGGTCACGACGTGATGGAAGCGACTCCCGAGGCGCTGACCGCGGTCGGCAGCTTTCTGGCTTCGCGCGGCACGGGCAGATTTCTGGCGACGACAGTAACTGCTCCGCTGGATACGACCTTGCGCGCCCTCTCAGGGCTGGCCAAGCTGCTGGCGCGGCCTGCAGTGGACGGTCAGGCGCGACCGCTCGGCATCCACCTGGAGGGGCCGTTTCTGTCGCATTTGAAGCGTGGTGTGCATCCGCCCGCCTATTTGCTGGCTCCGGACATTGCCGTGTTCGACCGCATTTTTGAAGCGGCCGAGGGGCAGGTACGGCTGATGACGCTGGCGCCCGAGCTACCCGGTGCGGTGGAACTGGCCAAGCACGCGACGGCACGCGGCGTGCGCGTCTCGCTTGGGCACTCCAACGCGACAGCCGCTGAAACACGCGCCGCAATTACTGCCGGCGCCACGAGCGCCACGCATACTTTTAACGCCATGAGGCCTCTGGACCACCGTGAACCCGGCATCCTGGGCACGGTACTGACCGACGATTCCCTGTTTGCGGAGTTGATTTGCGACGGCGTTCATACCAAGCCGGAGATTGTGCGGCTGTGGTGGAGAGCCAAGGGTGCGGAGCGCGCGATTCTGGTAACGGATGCGATGAGCGCCACCGGAATGCCGGAGGGCGAGTACCAGTTGGGCGGGTTCGCCGTGCATGTGGAGGGCGGCAAAGCCACTGCCAACGGGGTGTTAGCCGGAAGCGTGCTCACGCTCGACCGGGCGCTTGCAAATTTTGTAGCCTTTACCGGCGCGCCTCTGGGAGAGGCCCTGCGCCTGTTGACGAGCAATCCCGCGGCAATGACGGGCTTGGGGGATCAGGCCGGCGCCCTCACGGTGGGTGCGCCAGCCGATCTGGTAGCGGTGGACGCGGCCGGGAAGCTGATCGCTTCGATCCAGGGCGGCCGGCCGATAGCCGGTTAAGCTTCAGCCAGGCGCTGGGCGCGCCAAATCGCTCCCTCGATGCCGGCAACCTCTTGCTGACCGACCGGCATCTGGGGAGCAGCGGCCTGCAGGCCGGCAAAGAAGGCTTCGCGAACGAGGCGAGCCTTGCCGACAACGCTGCCAATCCAGGCAACGGGAATCTCTTCGGTGAGGTTGTGCTTGCGGCGCAGCTTGGAGCGAACCAGAAGCACCGACTCGATGAGGTCGGCTGCGGCCTGCTGCAGCACGCCCATCGCAACCGGGTCGCCCTCTTCGGCAAGCTGACTGATGGCGGGCGCGAGCGCGGCGAAATCGGGCCCCGGCGTGCTATCGCCCAAATTCACCAGTTCCTCGATCGTCGTGGTACCCCATATTTGTCCGACTGTTTCAAGAACGCGCGTAGGCTCTTCGCGATCATGAGCCATGAGGCCGCGACGGATGGCGTGCAGGCCGATCCAGTAACCCGAGCCCTTGTCGCCAAGCCGGGAACTCCAACCGCCGGCACATTCGCGGCTGCCGTCTGGAGCGCGTCCAATGCAGTTGGTGCCGGTGCCGGCGATCTGCAGAATTCCAGGCCCCCCACGAAAGGCGGCATCGAGGGCGATGATCTCGTCGCCCACCACTTCGGACCGCTCTACGCCGAAATCTTGAAAGACTGCCTTGATCCACTCCGGCGTGCCGGGCATGGCAGCACTGGCGACGCCGGCCGAAGCGGCACGGACGCTGGTCACTCCAGCCTGCTTGTAGACTTCGGCAAGCAGGGCGCGGAGATTTTCTTCGGCAACCTGGGCGCCAACGCGCAGCCGCTTGATCGAACCGTTTTCAGCAAATGCCAACACCTGATCGCCAGCAGCGATGGAAACACGGGTCCGCGTTCCTCCGCCGTCGATGCCTAAAACTACATTCATCTTTCTCCTGCTCCTTTACTTGTCGCCATCGCCGCCGCCATCGCGCAGGGTTCCAGCCAACACATTCAGGCTGCCATCGGTCTTGGGCGGGTTCAGTCCAAGCAGGTGCGCGAGCCAGGGGTACAAATTCACATTTTCAAACGGGGCGACTGTCTTGCCGGGCAGAATGTCAGGACCGGCAGCGTAGAAGCTGGCCTTCATTTGGGGGACTTTGTGTGGATCCAGACCGTGCATGCCCGGAGTGGGCAGATTGTCGGGGCGACCGGCGGAGGGCAGGTGTGCGCGGATGGCGTAAGGGCCTGTGGCCACGATGACCGGGTCGCCTTCCCGCGGATTCTGGTTGAAATCGAGGCCCGCGGGCACGTCTTTGCGGCGATATACGACGAACTGTGAGGAGGCCTTCTTCAACTGATTGTAGGCCCTGGCACGATCTTCTTCGGTTTTGCCGTAAAGAAGAGAACCGACGGTTTCAAAGTTAGCGAGGTCGGCGAAACGGTCGAGGGTGATCCAGCCGCCTTCGACATGCACCATGCCGTGATCGCTCACGACGACAAGATCGATCGGCAGGCCAGTGCTGTCGAGAGCAGTCTTCAGTTTGCCCACCAGCGCATCGACTTTGAGAGCGGCGGCCTTGGTTTCAGGCGCGTCGGGGCCGTACTCGTGGCCCTCATGATCGGGCTCGGAATAGTAGATGGTGATGAAGTGGGGACGGTCGGCATCCGGCAGCTTGAGCAGCGCGAGGGCATCGTCGATGCGGGCTTGCTCGACGGCATCGGTGGCTTCGGTCTTGGGATCGAAACGAGCGTAATAGCTGGGGCGGTAGCCGGCGATCTCGGCCTCCGAACCAGGCCAGAAGAGGCAGGCAGTGCGCATGCCCTGGCCTTCAGCCAGACTCCACAACGGGGTGCCGCTGTACCAACTGCCGTCGGTCACGGCCTTGAGATCATTGAGGGCGTAGCGAGCCTGCCTGGTTTCGTCGTAGAAGCTGTTGGCAACGAGGCCGTGGTGTTCGGGATAGAGGCCGGTGACGAGAGTGAAATGGTTGGGAAAAGTAAGCGAAGGATAGCTGGGTAACATGCCTTCAGGAGCCCAGACGCCCTGCTTGCCGAGGGCCAGAAGATTCTGGGCGCCATCGGCTTTGCCGTAATCCCAACGGAAGCCGTCGAGGGAGACAAGTACCACATAATGCTGCTTTTGAGCCGTGGGCGAGTTCTGCCCGTTCTGGGCATGAACGAGCGGCAGGGCAGGATTGCCCCCGGGCAACTGGGCTGTCAACGTTTGAGGAACAAGCAGCCCGAGCGCGAGCGCCAGACTGGCAAGGACTCTCCCTCCCCCGATACGAAATCGCATCCACACCCCCCCGGGAATCAGCTTATCGTATGGAGCTAAAACGGATGGGATGGAAGCTGAGAGAAGTGGCGACAATTTCGACAAGCTGATTCCCGTGGCATGGAGCAAGCGGCGGTTGGGACGGTTTTAGCTGTCTTTGCGGTAAAGAAGCTCGCGCATGGCTTGGCGCCGGGCCTCGTTGGCTTCAGCGGCATTTTTGCGTTCGAGCGGGTCCATGGAACGCTTGTCGGCGGGCTCAGGATCGGCAGCTTCGGGCTCGCTGCAGGAGGGACAACGGTTGGCGAAACCAGGCTTGTCGGGCTTCAACTCGAACTCTTCGGAACAGACGACGCAAACTCTAATTGGAAACGACATTTCGGCTCCATAATAAACCCATTCCTGGAGCTGATCCAAGGGGCGGTTGAGGGCATTTTGCCTGATTGATCTCGCACTGGACGCGGCTCTTCATGCAGGTTCTTTGAATACTGCTGCGTCTGCATGGGACGGCAGCGTGCTCGAAGAACCTGCCTTTGCGAAGAACTAGCGGGACTTCCATTTCATCGAGAGAGCGGCCAGCTTTTCATCGAGCGTCGCCGGAGGCTTGACCATCGGCTTCGGCGCAGGCTTGCCGGCGGGCCTGTCCCCCGGTTTCTGGGCACCCGCGTTCTGGGACTTCGGCGCGGGGCGGCCTGCGGGCTCCATGAGAGCCTTGATGGAAAGCGATATCCGCTTGGTTTTGGTGTCGGCACTGAGCACCTTGACCTTGACGATCTGGCCGGTTTTCACGGCGTCCGAGGGCTCCTTGATAAAGCGGTTGGAGAGTTCGCTGATGTGCACCAGGCCGTCCTGGTGGACGCCGATATCGACGAAGGCGCCGAACTTGGTGACATTGGTGACAACGCCCTCAAGCACCATGCCGGGCTGCACGTCGGCGATTTCCCTCACCTGCTCGTCGAACTTGGGCGCGACGAAGGTATCGCGCGGGTCGCGG
>JAATGG010000002.1 GCA_015654835.1 Terriglobales bacterium | reverse complement strand
GGAAGATATGGCCAGCGCGGAGATGGGCACGGAGGGTGTGGTGCAGCGTGAACGCGCCAGCCAGAACCGTTTGGCCAAGTTTGTTCCCGAGGGCATCGAGGGTCGCGTTCCCTACCGTGGACCGCTGGAGTCGATGGTCTATCAACTCGTGGGTGGACTGCGGTCCGGCATGGGCTACCTAGGCTGCAGCACGATTGCCGACCTGCAGGAGAAGGCCCAGTTTGTCCGCATTTCCGGTGCCGGCCTGCGCGAAAGCCATGTGCACGACGTCATCATTACCCGCGAAGCCCCCAATTATCACGTAGAGTAGCGGGCCAACGCATTTTCGATTCTTCTCTTTGAGCGTCATGGCTCGACGTTCTGTTGAAAGAACGCTGAGCCACGCGTTTTTGGGAAAGACTGGAATCGAAAATGCGCAGTCCCGAATGAAAGGTCAACTCCCGTTGGAAACAGGCTTAAAGCTCAGAGGTATCGGCCATTGGATCAGTGCCTGGTTGCCCGTGCTGTTCTGTCTGGTCATCATTGCCGTCGAGTCGAGCGAGTTTCTCGGAGCTGAGCACACCAGCGGTCCTCTCCGGTGGCTTTACGAGGCTATTTTTGGAACCGTGACGGATGGCAGATGGGATACCGTGCATCACTACATTCGCAAGTCGGGCCATTTTCTCGGCTACGGCACGATTGGATTGATGTGGCTGCGCGCCTGGTGGATGAGCCTGCCACGTTCCAGTTTTATAGTAGACGCGGCGCTCGCAATGGCCGGGACAGCGATGGTAGCCAGCGCGGATGAATTCCACCAGTCCCTGCTACCCAACCGCACCGGTATGCCTGCGGACGTTCTGCTGGACTGCTGCGGGGCCCTGACCTTGCAAGTGATTATCTATCTCTTCTTGCGCCTGAGATGGCCGAAGCGGCTGATCAAGACAGCCTAAAACCATTCCTCCTACATGTGGGGGACCTATAAAGTAGCTTATCTTGCAAATATTCAGGCGTGTTCACGAGCCTGCAGAATTCCATCGGTTTTCGACAAATCCAGAAAACAGACACAGGCGCATTCCTGCGAGAGGATGCGCCCATGCGATCTTGCAGCATTCCCCTACTTTATGCGAAATCGGGGAATGCTCTAAACAAAGAAAAACAGCAGAGGAAGGGCGCTGTTACGCGGCCTCTTCGCCGCCTTCTTCCTTCTTGCTCTCTTCGAGCTGCTTTTCCAGTTCGGCGCGCTTCTTGGCCTTGAGGTCATCGCGCTTCTGGCGCTTGGCGTCCAACTGCTTTTCGGCGCCCAGTAGTTCGATGAAGGCCTTTTCGGCACCATCGCCTTTCTGGAATCCGGTGCGGACGATGCGCAGATAGCCGCCCTGACGGTCGCCGTAGCGCGGAGCCACGGTCTCAAACAGCCGCTCAACGGCCTTGTCGGTCATGAGGAAGCTGAGAGCCTGGCGGCGTGAGTGCAGATCGCCCTTTTTGCCCAGGGTGATCATTTTTTCTACGTGGGGACGGACAGCCTTGGCCTTGGCCACGGTGGTCTCCACGCGGTCTTCAATGATGACGGACGTGACCAGGTTGCGCAAGAGAGCGCGGCGGTGGCTGGTGTTACGCCCGAGCTTGAATCCTGCATTGCGATGGCGCATGGTGAAACTCTCTTTCAGAAAAAGTCATTTGTGGGATCGCCCCACGCCTTGCAGCGCGGGGCACCCAAAACCGCGTACACCCCGAAACGAACCGTACTAGAAGTTCTCGGTTTCGGTGGGCAATTGGAGGTCGACCGAATCCAGCGGCTCGTCTTCGTCGTCGTACCGGCTGTAGTTGGCAGCCAATGCGGTGGCGGGCGGGATGCTGGTGGGTCCGGGGACCGGGTTGCCGTTCTCGTCGATCTTCATGCCCAGCGACAGACCCATCTGAGCGAGAATTTCCTTGATCTCGTTCAAGCTCTTGCGGCCAAAGTTCTTGGTCTTGAGCATCTCGGCTTCGGTCTTCTGCACCAGTTCGCCGATGGTCTGAATGTTGGCGTTCTTCAGGCAATTGTAGCTGCGAACCGACAACTCAAGCTCTTCGACAGAGCGGTTGAGGTTGTCGTTGCGCAGCAGGATGCGGCCTTCTTCACCACGCGCTTCCGCTTCGATTTCTTCTTCGAAGTTGATGAAGATGTTCATGTGGTCCTTGAGCAGTTTGGCGGCCAAGCCAACTGCATCGGCGGGCAGAACGGCCCCGTTGGTCCACACTTCGAGCGTGAGCTTGTCGTAGTCGGTGATCTGGCCCAGACGAGCAGCTTCGACTAGGTAGTTCACGCGACGCACAGGCGAGTGAACCGAATCCACAGGGATAAAGCCCAGACCCAGGTCGGCGTCGAAATTCTTATCGGCGGAAATGTAACCGCGGCCCCGTTTGAGGCGCATCTCCATATCCAGCTTGCCGCCCTCTGAAACCGTGGCGATGTAGACGTTCTTGTCCAGGATTTCGACGTCGCCGTCGGCTTCGATCATGCCGGAGGTAACGATGCCGGGCTGGTCGGCGCGCAGATACAACGCCTTGGGACCCTCGCCCGAAAGCTTGAAGGGAACCTGCTTGAGGTTCAGGATGATGTCGGTCGCGTCTTCAACAACGCCGGCGATGGACTGAAACTCGTGCAGTACGCCTTCGATGCGGATCGCGGTGACTGCGGCGCCTTCGATAGAGCTGAGCAAGGTGCGGCGCAGTGCGTTGCCGATGGTGGTGCCAAAGCCGCGCTCAAAGGGCTGGGCGCTGAACTTGCCAAAGGTGTCGGTGAGCGTCTCGGCATCGACTGCCAGACGTTTCGGCTTTTGAAAACCTCTCCAAAGCATATGTGTCTCGTTTCCCGCGCGGCAGAAGCGTCGCGATGCATTTTGCGGCGGCCGCGCAAGTTCTCCTTCGGTTGAAATGCAGCCTCAAGCTTTTAGCTCCCAGCTTCTAGCTCATTCTCGCGGGAACCAGCGTTGCCAATTCCACACGAAATGGCTAGAAGCTAGAGGCTGACAACTGAAAGCTGTGTTGCTTACTTCGAGTAAAGTTCGACGATGAGCTGCTCGTTGATCGGCAGAGCGATGTCTTTGCGTTTCGGCAAAGAGAGCACGCGACCGGACAAGTTCTCAAAGTTGGCTTCGAGCCACGGCGGAACCGGGTTGGAGGCGGCATACTGCACGCCCTGCTCCACGATCACCAGCTTCTTGGCGCCTTCGCGGATCGCGATCTCATCGCCCACGTTCACCTGGAACGAGGGAATGTTGACCTTGCGGCCGTTGACCTGGACATGGCCGTGACGAACGACCTGGCGGGCCTGGCGGCGCGAGACGGCAAAACCGAGACGGTAAGCAACGTTGTCGAGACGGCGCTCCAACTGCTGAATAAGCAATTCGCCGGTGACGCCGGGCGCGCGGTTGGCCTTTTCGTAGTATGCACGGAACTGGCTCTCCAGCGTGAAATAGATACGCTTGGCTTTCTGCTTCTCGTGCAACTGCAGGCCGTAGCCCACGATCTTGGCCTTGCGGTCCTTGCCGTGCATGCCCGGGGGAAAGTTACGCTTCTCAATCGGGCAACGCTCAGTGGCACACTTGGTGCCCTTCAAAAAAAGCTTGGTGCCCTCGCGACGGCAAAGGCGGCAAACTGCTCCGGTGTAACGAGCCATTTCTTCTCCTGACTGCGGATGACGGCCGGTTTACGCGTAATGCAGCTTTTAACTGCTAGCTCCTAGCCTCTAACGCGTTGGCGAACTGAGTCAGCCAACACGCCGGTTTCTACTAGAGGCGGCGGAATTACTGCATGGGACGTGTCGTCCCGGCCCGATTTTTTGTCTACCGCTAACTCCTAACCTTTGCCTCTAGCTCGTTCGCCCGCGACTGAGCATTTGCTCAACCGAAGGATGACGAGCTAAAAGCTGAAGGCTAGAAGCTAGTAGCTGCTTCTTAGACTCTGCGGCGCTTCGGCGGACGGCAGCCGTTGTGCGGCACGGGGGTGACGTCGCGAATGGAACGGACCTCGATACCGGCGGCAGCCAGGGCGCGGATGGCCGACTCGCGGCCCGAACCGGGGCCGGCAACGCGGACATCGACCGCACGCAGGCCGTGATCGCGCGCCATGCTGGCCGCGTTCGAGGCTGCCTGCTGAGCCGCGAAGGGCGTGCCCTTGCGCGAACCGCGGAATCCCAATGAACCCGAACTCTTCCAGCTCAGCGTGTTGCCCACCTGATCGGTGATGGTGACGATGGTGTTGTTGAACGAGGCCTGAATGTGCGCAATACCGAACGGCACATTCTTGCGCTCGCGTTTCTTGAACTTTTTGTTCTTGCCTGCCTTGCCGGCTCCGGCTTTTTGCTCTGGCTTCGCCATTTCTAGGTTTTACCCGTCGCTTTCTTCTTGCCGGCAACTGTGCCCTTACGAGGGCCTTTGCGGGTGCGGGCATTGGTGTGGGTACGCTGACCGTTCACCGGCAATGAACGCCGATGGCGGGTCCCGCGATAGCTCTGGATGTCGATAAGACGCTTGATGTGCATCGAAACGTCCTTACGCAGGTCGCCCTCGACGTTTCCTTCGTCCTCGATCACCTGACGGATACGGTTTACCTCGTCCTCGCCAAGGTCCTGGATCTTCTTAAAGCCTTCTACATTGGCTTTTTCCAGAATCTTCTGCGCGCGCGGATTGCCGATGCCGAAGATGTATGTGAGCGCGATCCGTGCCTGCTTGTTGCGGGGCAGATCGACGCCAGCAATACGTGCCATGCTGATTCCTTTACCGCTTCAGGTTGGGTGCCTCCGGCCTTAACCGGTTCGCACGGGTGATTCGGATTACCTCCGGGGTTCATCGCAAGCCTTGACCCAGGCTAACTAGCCCCTTCCCAGAGATCAGTTTCGAGGGGGTCAGAGATCAGTTTGCAGCACTTGCACCAGCTTGAGTCCACTGATCCAGAGTTCCTGTTTTCTGCTCTCTCCCGTGGAGGGTTCCGGATATGCCAGGCCGTTTAGCCCTGACGCTGCTTGTGCTTTGCGTTCTCGCAAATCACCCGAACGACACCGCGGCGGGTGATGACCTTGCACTTGACGCAAATCTTCTTTACCGATGCACGGACCTTCATGATTGCTGCCCTTCTCCGCGCACCAGAACCGCGGCGCGGGGTATTAAAAACTTATTTGTAGCGGTAAACGATCCGCCCGCGATTCAGGTCGTAGGGGCTCAGCTCCACAGCCACACGGTCGCCAGGCAAAATGCGAATGAAATTCTTGCGCATCCTTCCCGAGACATGGGTCAACACCTCGTGGTTATTTTCGAGCTTGACCTTAAACATGGCGTTGGGCAACGTTTCAAGTACCGTCGCCATTACCTCAATCATGTCTTCTTTGGACAAACCGTATCCCGCTTCTGCCAGCACGCTCCCGCGCGACCAGCTTGTTAGCCGAGTATCCCTACTCGGTTAAAATTTTCGACCCGGTCGCCGTAACGGCCACCGTGTGCTCAAAATGAGCACTCATGCTTCCATCGCCCGTGACTGCCGTCCAGCCATCTTCCAACACCATGACTTCCGGCTTGCCGATGTTGACCATCGGCTCAATGGCGATCACCATTCCTGTGCGCAGCTTCATGCCGCGACCTTTTTGGCCAAAGTTCGGCACCTGAGGATCTTCGTGCATGTGCGTGCCGATGCCGTGGCCGACAAAATCCCGAACTACCGAAAACCCTTCGGCCTCGACAACCGCCTGCACAGCGGCGCCGATATCGCCCAAAGTCGCTCCCGGCTTGACGGCCGCGATGCCCGATTGCAGCGATGCTTCGGTGACCCGCAACAGCCGTGCGGTGTCCGGATCGATCTTTTCGCCTACCGGGACGGTGATGGCGGAGTCCCCGTAATATCCATCTACAATCGCACCGCAATCGACCGAAACGATGTCCCCTTCCTTGAGTACCCGCTTGGACGAAGGAATACCGTGCACCACTTCACTGTTGACCGAGGTACACAACACGCAGGGAAACCCGTGATAGCCCTTGAATGCGGGTTTGGCGCCGAGATCGGCGATATGCTTCTCTGCCGCCTTTTCGAGGTCGAGAGTCGTAGCGCCCGGCTTCACATGACTGCGCACCAACTCAAGCACTTGGCGAACCACATGGCCCGCGCGGCGCATCTTCTCGATCTCGTTCGACGACTTCAGTAGAACAGCCACTCTGCTCACTTCACTTTCAGTGTGTATTCACACACAGAAACCCGCCGTGCCGGCTACGCGATTGCGCGTAACCGCTCGACGGCGGCGATAATTCCGGCTGCCACTTCGGCGATGGGCCGGTCTCCATCCACTTCCGCGAAACGTCCCAGAGTCCGATAGTGTTCGACAACGGGAGCGGTCATTGCCTCGTAGGCGCGCATGCGCTCTACAAAGACCTTTTCCGTATCATCGGCTCGCTGGACCAGGGTCGCGCCTTCTACATCGCAACGGCCATCTATTTTCGACGGCTTCACGTAGACATTGTAGATGGTCCCGCAGACAGGACAGTTCCTGCGCCCGGTGATTCGGCGCAATAACTGATTATAATCCACGCGGATGCTGACAGCAACCACAGGCAGTGCCTGGGTTTGCGTAGCCAGGCGGCCATCGAGCCAGCCGGCCTGGGGCAGCGTACGCGGAAAACCATCCAGAATGTAGCCATTGGCGGTATCGGGTTGCTGCAGACGGACCGCGACCATCTCATTGACCAGCGAGTCGGGAACGAGTTCCCCGCGCTGCATGATCTCTTTGGCAAGCTTGCCCAGGGTCGTGCCGAGAGACACATTGGTGCGCAGCAGATCGCCAGTGGAGATTTGGGGGATTCCCCAGAGCTTCACCAGTTCCTTGGCCTGGGTTCCCTTTCCCACGCCGGGCGCGCCCAATAAAAGAATCGGGCCGGGAAGGGTTTTCATACCCGAATCCCGGCCGTTTGCGATAGCAGTTGCAGAGGAGGACATTACCAGGTTTTCCTTCCGCGAATGCGACCGGAGCGCGGGGAAAAGCCGTCATAATGCCGCATGATCAGCTGCGATTCGATCTGGTTGACGGTATCCATGGCCACACCTACCACGATCAGCAGAGAGGTGCCGCCAAAGTAGAAATTGACCCCCAAACCATGCGTCGTCCAGGTAGGCAGATTCTCGAAGAACCGGCCGACCAGGAACAATTTGTCGAAACGAATACCCGAGATCAGGAACGTGGGCACCAGGGAAATCACAATCAGGTAGAGTGCGCCGACGAGCGTGATGCGGGTCAAAATGTCATTGATGAAGTCCGAAGTGCGCTTGCCGGGACGGATGCCGGGGATAAACGAACCCGACTTACGGAAATTATCGGCAATGTCGTCCGGCTTCATCACGATGGAGATATAGAAGTAAGCAAAGAAGATGATCCCCAGCAGATAGAGCGTCTCGTACCACGGATAGCCGGGTTGGAGAGCGGTCACGATGGGCTGAAGGAAGCGGCTGTTCTGCACCCACTCCACCTGGCTGAAAAGCATGGGGGCCGAGAGAATAGAACTGGCGAAGATGACCGGCATGACGCCGCCGGAGTTCACCTTGAGAGGCAGATGACTGGATTGGCCGCCCATCATGCGGCGGCCGACGATGCGCCGTGCGCTCTGGATGGGAATGCGCCGTTCCGAGCGCTCCACGAAAACGATAAAGGCCACCACCGCAATCATGCCGGCAACCAGAAGCAGCACGGCGAAGACGGTAAACGATCCCCAGGCATTGGTCTGAACCTTCTGCACCAGCTCACCTACGCCATGAGGCAAACCGGCGATGATACCGGCGAAGATCAGCAGGCTCATGCCGTTGCCGATGCCGCGGTCGGTGATCTGCTCGCCCAGCCACATGATGAAGGCAGTACCGGTGGTCAAGGTCAACACCGTCATCAGGCTGAAACCGATGCCCGGGTGGAGCACCAGATTCTGCTTGGTGAGGATGGCCGCGATGCCGATCGACTGCAGGGCGCCCAGGATGACCGTCATGTAGCGGGTCCACTGGGTGATCTTGCGACGGCCCAGTTCGCCTTCCTTCTGGATGCGGGCTAGCGGCTCATAAACCACGGTGAGGAGCTGAAAGATAATGGAGGCCGTGATATAGGGCATGATGCCCAGGGCAAACACGGTCATGCGACGCAGATTGCCGCCGCCGAACAGATCCATCAAGCCCAGTGCCGAGCCGCTCTGCTGGTTAAAGAGCTGCTCCAGCAACTGGCCGTTGACGCCGGGGGTAGGAATATGCGCGCCCAGACGGTAAACGGCCAGAATGCCTAGCGTGAAGAGCACCCGCTTGCGCAGGTCAGGAATCCGGAAGATATTGAGAAACTTCTCAAGCATGTTTTGGGTATCCGCTTCAGGGCGTTTGGAGCCCTTTCATTCCGTGCCAGTCCATCTTACCCGCGAATTCTCGGGCTGTCGCTCTTAAGCGGCAGCCGGAGCAGCCGGACCACCAAGAATCACAGCTTTTCCACCGGCCTTTTCGATCTTCTCGACGGCAGACTTGGAAAACTTGTGAGCATGGATGGTGATCGCCGTGGTCAGCTCGCCGGAGCCAAGAATCTTGATGAGCGCCTTCTTGCTGGAAGACAGGCCAAGCTTCTTGTAGTCGTCGATGCCGATCTCGGTCACTTCGAGCTCCGCGATGCGGTCAAGATTCACAACCGTGTATTCGGTACGGAAGATGTTGGTGAAGCCGCGCTTGGGCAAGCGGCGGTGCAGCGGCATTTGGCCGCCTTCAAAACCGCGCATAAGACTGAAGCCGGAGCGCGAGCCCTGGCCCTTGTGGCCGCGGGTCGAGGTCTTGCCCATGCCGGATCCCATACCGCGGCCGACACGCTTGCGCCCAGTATTGGCTTTCTTGGGGGCGCGCAGATTCGATAGATTCTTTGCCATGATGTCCTCGCTATAGCGCCGGCCCGGATCTTGCTCCTGCCGACTCGCGTTATTAGCCTGAGCACACGGCTCAGACTGGTTTTGAACTAGTTTTCGAGAATGCGAACCAGATGCGGGATGGCTTTCACCATGCCACGAGTGGACTCTGTATCCACACGCTCGACGATCTGGTTGAGCCGGGTAAAGCCGAGGCCTTTGACCACCAGCTTGTGCTTGGTGGGGGTGGCGATGGCCGAGCGGTAATACTGAATGCGAATCTTTTTGGTCTCCGCCATGATTAAAGCTCCTCAACCTGCTTGCCGCGCATGGCGGCAACTTCGCCGCGGTCGCGCAACTGCACCAGGGCGTCGAATGTAGCCTTGATGACGTTGTGGGGGTTGGCCGTGCCCAGGCTCTTGGTGAGCACGTTCTGCACACCTGCCGAGGTCATGACCGCACGCACTGCACCGCCGGCGATTACACCGGTACCTTCCGGAGCCGGCTTCAGCAATACCTGGCCGGAGCCGTAACGGCCCAGCACCTGGTGCGGAATCGTGGTCTCGGTCAGGTTGATCCGGACCAGGTTCTTCTTGGCCGACTCAATCCCCTTGCGGATCGCCTGGGGAACTTCCTTTGCCTTGCCCGAACCATAACCGACCACGCCCGAAGCGGCGTCACCGACCACCACCAGCGCGGCAAACGACATGTTCTTGCCGCCCTTGACCACCTTGGTCACGCGGTTGATGGCCACCACCTGGTCCTTCAGGTTGTACTGGTTGGCGTCGAGTTTCTTCTTCAATGTCGTCATTGCTCTCTCATCTCTGAGTTATCAGTTATCCGTTGACAGTTGTCAGAACTCGGCAAATCCGGCACGAATAAACTGACCACTGATCACTGACCACTGCTTTTAGAACTCCAGCCCCGCCTCGCGCGCTGCGTCGGCCAAAGCCTTGATGCGCCCGTGGTAGAGGTAGCCGCCGCGGTCGAAGACCACTTTCTTGATGCCCTTCTCGACCGCCCGTTCGGCTACCAGCTTGCCGATCTCCTTGGCCGCCGCGACGTTCCCGCCGCTCTTCAGCTTGATGGTCGAGGCCGAAACCAGCGTCCGGCCGGTCTGGTCGTCGACGACCTGCGCGTAAATGTGGCTCACCGAGCGGTAGACGTTCAGCCGCGGCCGCTCGGCCGTTCCGGCCAGCTTTTCGCGGATGCGCTTGTGAATGCGCTGCCGGATCTCGTTTCTCTTGGTCTGCGTAATCATTTCTCTTCTCTCACCTATTGGCGGCGGCGCCTTGCGGAGCCGTTCGGGGTTTCAGAGATCAGAGATCAACTGTCAGAGATCAGCTCGTCCTTTCCACTTTCGCCGCTTTAACTGATCTCTGATCTCTGATCCCTGATCCCTGTTCTCTGACAACTGTCTTACTTTGCTCCGGTCTTGCCGGCCTTCTTCTTCAGCCGCTCGTCGCT
>JAATGG010000117.1 GCA_015654835.1 Terriglobales bacterium | reverse complement strand
CTAGGGCGTGTCATCAAATTGGATATATGCGAGTGTTGGAGGAGTCCTCTAGCGTTGAGAGATGGGTACAAGGCGCTACGGGTTACGGGACGATCAGTGGGAGCGTATTGAAGGTTTGCTGCCGGGCCGGCGGGGATCTGTAGGACGTCCGGCGGAGGACAACCGACTGTTTGTGGAGGCGGTGCTGTATCGCTATCGAGCGGGGATACCGTGGCGCGATTTACCGGAGCGTTTCGGTGATTTCCGTGTGGTGCATACCCGGTTTAGTCGTTGGGCCAAACGGGGCGTGTGGAAGAAGCTGTTCGAGCATCTGGCGGAGGATGCGGACAACGAATATGCAATGATCGACTCGACCATCGTGCGCGCCCACCAGCACAGCGCCGGGGCGCTGAAAAAAGGGGCTCCGACCAAGCCATCGGGCGCAGTAAAGGCGGACTGAGCACCAAGATTCACGCTACGGTCGATGCCCTCGGCAACCCCACTGGCTTTCATCTCACCGGCGGGCAAGCCTGCGACTTGGAAGGAGCCGATGTGTTGCTGCCACAATTGGAAGCCGACATCCTGCTGGCTGACAAAGGTTTCGATGCTGACCAACGGGTTTTGATTCCTTGGCAAGGTGCGGGCAAGGTTGCCGTCATCCCGCCCAAGGCCAACCGCAAGGTGCAACGGGATTACGACAAGGAGCTTTACAAAGCTCGTCACCTGATTGAAAACTTCTTCGCTAAACTCAAGCTCTTTCGCGCCATTGCCACTCGATATGACAAGACTGCGCGTAACTTCCTCGCTGCTGTCTATTTCGCCGCTACTCTCATCTGGCTAATTTGATGACACGCCCTAGCCTTAAAAATATGTTTTAGTAGAAAGCGCTCTCTCTATCCGTTTTTTCATAGATTACAAAACTGATAATTCGGGTGCGAATATAGTAACTCTTTTTTTTTCAATACTTAACAAACTATGCATCTGATATTTGAGTTTGGCGCGCCAGTTGCAAGAAAGGATTCCAATTCAACAGCAAAAGTTTGTCAGCATGTTTTTTGCGAGCCAGCCTCCCTAGCCGATACGTTGCAGCCTAATCGTTAGTTAAGTTGGAGTTCTGCTCATACCGGGACCATGGTGGTCCCTCATTATTCCGAGGAGGAGTTTAGTGAGATATACCCGGTTTCATTCTGCGGTTATTGCGTTGGGCCTCTTGGTCGTCACGCCGTTAGTATTCATACCGGCACTGACCTTTGGCCAAGCCACTGCTGTGAATGGTTCGATTCAAGGTACAATTACTGACCCATCCGGAGCAGCACTGGCTAACGCGACCGTTACGATCAAGTCTGCGGATACTGGTGTCACCAAGGTATTTCACACAGACAGTTCCGGGCTGTATGCTTCCGGACCACTTATCCCTGGTTCGTATATTGTGGATGTAGTGGCAGTTGGCTTCACTGAGGTTAAGACCACCACAGTTGTAGATATCGGTGTGGCAACCAGTGGCAACCTCAGAATGAAGATTGCCAATGGGCAGGAAATCGTCGAAGTTAATGCTGGCGCCATTCAGGTGAACACCGAGCAGGCTGGTGTTTCTAACGTGCTTACAACCGAGCAAATCGAAAGCCTACCGGTGAACGGTAGGAACTTTCTCGATCTCGCACAGCTTGAGCCGGGTGTTCAACTGCAAAGCGGGCAGACCTTCGATCCCACCAAGGCTGGCTACTCCGCAATTTCATTTAGTGGTGCCTCGGGTAGAACTACCCGCATTCTTCTTGACGGGCAAGACATCACGGATGAAACAGTGGGCACGACAATCTTCAACGTTTCAGAAGGTGCAATCGATCAATTTCAGATCAATCGCTCGAACAGCGATATATCTGGCGACATCGGATCGACGGGCCAAGTGCTAGTGAGTACGCGTTCCGGCACCAATAAATTTCACGGTGAAGCATTTGGAAACTTCCAAGATGTTCGTGCTGGATTTGCTGGGTACCAGGGCGTGGATTCCCCTTTCCAACGCAATCAGTTTGGCGGCAACTTTGGCGGTCCAATTCTGAAGGATAAGTTGTTCTTCTTTGCCAATGCCGAGCGCATCAAGCAAGATGAGTCCAGTGCGGTCTCGCTCGGTCCGTTGTTCACTTCGATTCAGCAGGCATATCCGAATGTGCCCGCCCCTTACCGCCTCACCTATTCGACCGGACGTTTGGACTACAACGGCCCGTTGGGCGTTCACTATTTTGCACGCCTGGCCTATGATGTTGACTCAGCAGTAACCAATGGCGGCGACGCTTATTCCAATTACGCTAATCGCGACAATACTCCAGGCATTGCTGGCGGCGCCGATTTCATCACAGGCGCGTTTACACACAGCATTCGCGGCAGCTATGAGAAGTTCCACAACCTCATCACTGACGCTTCAGGTTCAGGTGTCTATCAGGCGCAAGCAGGTCTACTGATTCGTTATGTTGCCGAGGATTTCTATACCGGTCCCAACGACAATGCTCCCCAAGATACCTACCAGTCTGACAAACAATTCCGCTATGATGGAAGCTGGACTAAAGGCAAACACAACCTACGCTATGGGGTCAGCATCAACCGCATCCTCCAAGGTGGATTTGCTTCATTCTTCGGACTCGGTCCTCGTGTGTCCCTTAACTCGACAGCTTATGTGGGACCTGGCGCGGAAGGTAGCACACCCATTACAGCAACAAACCTTTTGAGCGACTATAATGCACAGGTCGGTATTCGCTTTGGCAATGGCCTAGGCTACTTCACTGATATGCCGGCATTCGGAGCCCCTGCCGGAGGTTCTGCCGATTGGCGTGTAGGACTGTACATCGGCGATTCATGGAAGGCGACTCCTCGGCTCACCTTGAACGCCGGCGTTCGCTACCAGCGCGACACAGGTCGTACCGACAACGCGCTTAATCCAATTCCATGCTCTCAGATCGATCTTTCCGTATTCCCGAATCCTCCTTGCTCTGGTAACCAACTGATTCTCGATCAGTTTGGTGCGGGTCTTGGGAACCGTATCAACCAACCCAACTACGATTTCGGTCCGCAAGTCGGCATGGCATATAGCCTCGATCCGTCAGGCAAGACCGTTCTTCGCGCTGCCGTCGGCGTCTTCCGCGAGAACAACGTCTTCAATGCTGTCCAGTTCGATACGCCCTTCAAACTACAGAGTGGCCTCTTCAATGACTACAGCCACACTCTCTGCGCCGGAACGTACACTATCTCGATCCCGGGCGAAGGCTCTGTGACGAGCTATAAGGGCGAAAGCATCCAGGATATTTGCGCTGAGCCTCTCTCCGAATCCGGATCGAAATTTGTAGGGATCCAACAGGAGTATCAGTTGGCCTCGACCAAAGCAGGGGCTGCTGCTAACGGCAGTTTCATCGGGAACCGTCTTGCCATCCCGGATGGCAACTCGGCTTATTCACCGAACTACAAAACGCCGTATTCGATCCACGTCAATGTAGGTGTTCAACGTCAACTCAGTACCGGTGTTGTTTTCACCGCCGACTATGTTCACCAGGTAACCGTCCACATCGCCCAGAACATCGATATCAATCACGTGGGCGACGCCAGCTATCTAAATACAGCGGCGGCCAATGCAGCAGTCGCGGCCACCTATGCGCAATATAATGTTACGAATTTTACCGACGCCCTTGCCGCAGGTGCAACGCTAAGCGATTTTTCGAACAATGGGTTAGATTCCGGTAACGTTCCTCTGGCAGGCTACCCAGCTTCTTATTACGGAATTACTCCGGCCCAAGGCGCTGCTTTTCCAGGCAAAAACCCCAATGTCGGCAACGGCTTCTTCTCTTTCCCCGCTGGGCGTTCTGGTTATGACGCTTTACAACTCAACCTCCGCGAACAGAAGTCACACCCTCTTCGGGGAATCTCGCAATCGAATCTGGAAGTCTCCTACGCGTATTCAAAATTTGTAACCACCAGCAACAGCACTGCAACCAGCAGTGGCGGTTCTGACCAATTCTTTGGAAGCAGTGCCTACGATTACAACCATCCGACCCAATATAACGGCTTCGGCGGTCTCGATCATCGGCACAACCTTTCATTTGGTGGTGCATTTACGGTCATCCATGGGCCGCAAATTGCCTTAATTGCGCACTTTCTCTCCTCTGAGGCGGTCAATCTGACTCTGGATAACTTGGCTGGCGCCACAGGACAGATCTTCATGACGGATGTGACCGGCGATGGAACTACCGGCGATCTCATTCCAGGGACAAATCCAGGAGCCTACGGTCGCGGGGTTCACGGTCACAATTTGAGCAACCTGATCAACAACTACAACGCACACTATGCTGGACAACTTACTCCGGCGGGCAAGGCCCTCGTCGACGCCGGTGTCCTGACATCTGCCCAGTTGACGGCCCTCGGTGCAGTACAGCAGCCTATCGCTCCGCCGCCTAGCCATCCGTATGAGAATCCGCCTTATCGTTCGATCGATGCCAGTTTGAACTATCCGTTCAAGCTCAAGTTTATCTCGGATGTGGCGACATTGGAGCCGGTCGTTGCCTTCTATAACGTGGCCAACCTGGGTAACTTCAGCAATCCCCTCGGCACCCTCATTAATGTGGCAGATGCGGGCCAAACCAACTACGCGAATGGTCCCTATAACTTTGCCGCCAAAAACCAGAACCGCATCTCTCGCGGCTCAGGTACCTTCGACCAAGGGGCGCCTCGCTCAGCAGAATTCCAATTGAAGTTTATCTTCTAAGGCGGAGTCCGGGAATCCTTAGATCGTTTTTCGAACGAGTAGGAGAAGGGGCTAAGCCCCTTCTCCTCATTTTTTATGGAGAATTCAAAACCTAAGCTTTGACTGCGGTACCAATATATCCCGGCTATGATTCAAATCAAGCGGACAGCTTTACAGAGAATCAGAAGGAAAAGACTCACAAGCACTTGCTGTGCAAATAGGTTCAAATCCAGACCAGCGGTGGGGCCACCGCTGGTCTTAAGTCTTCAAAAAATCCAGCGCGCGAACGAGATAGGACTTCAGTTCGCGGCGGGGGACGACGGCGTCGAGAAAACCCTTTTCGAGCAGAAACTCGGCGCGCTGAAAGCCTTCCGGGAGCTTCTGGCGAATGGTTTGTTCGATTACGCGAGGGCCGGCAAACCCGATCAGTGCTCCTGGTTCGGCAATATTCAGGTCGCCCAGCATGGCAAAACTGGCCGTCACTCCGCCGGTGGTTGGGTCGGTGAGCAGACAGATGTAGGGCACGCCGGCATCGTCCAATTGGCCCAGTGCAGTCGAGATTTTAGCCAGTTGCATCAAGCTGACTACGCCCTCCATCATGCGTGCGCCACCTGAAGCGGCCACAATGATGAGTGGCTTGCGAGTCGTGCGGGAGCGATCCACGGCGCGGGCAATTACCTCGCCGACCACAGCCCCCATCGAGCCACCGATAAAGCCATATTCCATAGCGCTGAGCACCACGGAGTGCGGTCCGAGCTGGCCGAGAGCGGTAAGAACAGCATCGCTCAGGCCAGTCTGCTCCTGCGCCTGGCGAAGCCGCTGTTTATAAGGCTTTACATCGGTAAAGTTGAGCGGGTCCGTGGAGCGCAGACCGGTATCCACCAGTTCGTAGCCCGGGTCGAGCAGCAACTCGATCCGCCGGCGTGCACCGATCTTGAAATGGTGCTGGCACTTGGGGCAGACATTCAGATTGGCTTCGAGATCCGCCTTGAAGATCACTTGGCGGCAGCCGAGGCACTTAATCCACAGCCCTTCGGTGCGTACCCGTTTTTCCGCAGAGTCTGCCGACTCCGAGCCGGTAGAGGCGGCCTCGTAATCGCCGTTTTCTCGTTTAAACCAGGACATCAAAACTCTCTCTCAAATCGGAAGCTGCTTTTGCTTGCGAGCAGAGGCGAGACTCCTGCCTCAACTTACAGTCGTATCAATTAT
>JAATGG010000199.1 GCA_015654835.1 Terriglobales bacterium | reverse complement strand
TAAATCCGTCTTTCCCGAGATGCTGCTGGCGATTCCTTCCATGGCCCAGCGGTGCGTGTCCGTATTGCTGGATCGCGTGCGCGAAGTAACCCGCATCGAGCAACAGGCGGAGAAACTGACAGCCCTGGGCAAACTTGCGGGGAATCTGGCCCACGAGCTGAACAATCCGGCCTCAGCCGCCCAGCGCGCCGCCTCCAGCCTGGTCACGGAACTGCGCTCCAACCGGGCGCACCGTTTCAAACTGGTTAATCTCTGCCTGGATGAAAAACAGATTCGCGGTGTCGAAGTCTGGGAGCAGCGCATCCTCAGCCGCCCCGGCATGTTCGAAACCCGCGACGCCGGGGCACTGATCGCCTGCGAGGAGCACCTCCGCAACTGGCTGGTCGAACTGCCCTGCGATACCGCCTGGGAAGTGGCCGCCCAACTGGCCGAACAAGGTGCAACCGTCGCCGATCTGGAAGAGTTGCGTACCATCCTCGGTCCCGAAGAGGTCTGCATCACGCTGCAATACTTTGCCCGCTACATGCGCTCGACCCGCTCCGTCGATACGCTGGTCCACTCCACCGCCCGCATCTTCGACCTGATCAGCGCCGTCAAAGCCTATTCCTATATGGATCGTGCGCCGATTCTTGAAGTGGATGTACCGGCTGGCCTCGACGCCACCTTGCAGATGTTCCAATCGCGCATGACCAACGTCACGATTGAGCGCAACTACGAGCCGGGCCTGCCCCACATCAACGCCTACGGCAGTGAATTGAACCAGGTCTGGACAGCCCTCATCGAGAACGCTCTCGATGCTCTCGGCAATCGAGGCCACCTGAAACTTGCTTGCCGCCTTGAGGGTGAAATGATGCTGGTCGAAATCTGGGATACCGGCCCCGGCATCCCTACCGATCTGCAAGACCGCATCTTCGAGCCCTTCTTCACCACCAAGGCGCCCGGCCAGGGCCTCGGCCTGGGACTCGACAACGCCATGCGCATCGTCCGCAAGCATCGCGGCCACCTCGGCGTACGGTCCGAACCCGGCTCGACCTGTTTCCGCGTCCGCTTGCCCTTGGATCAGTTGCAGGCTTACTGAGACGCAAATCCGTGCACGGCGATCGGCCTGCAGCAATTTTGGGATCGATCCGCCATCTCAAACCCGCAGGCGTCGGCGATCTCTCAAACATTTAAGATGGGATTTCTTGGGATACCGCAGAAAATCGAGCCGTGCCTCTTCTGCGGTCAGAACGCACCTGTTGCGCAGGAATAGCGCTCACCGGTAAGCACCCGGCAGCGGAAGCATGTCTATCAGTAGAACGGCCGGCGGAGCGGACTCCGCACTCCGGCCGTTTTTATTTCTCGATGTCCACGCCGCGCCAGAAAGCGACATAGCCCTTGATGCTGCGTGCCATCGGCTTCGGATCGGGATAGTACCAGGCAGCATCCAGATTATCCTGTCCGTCGATCAACAGGCTCAGATAACGTGCCTGTCCCTTCCATGGGCAGGTCGAGGTCGTTGTGCTGGGGCGAAAATACTCGCGCTTGAGGCTGTCCTCGGGAAAATAAATATTCCCCTCAACCGTCTCCGTAGTGTCACTTTCGGCAATGACTTTGCCGTTCCAAATTGCTCTAGCCATACGCTTCCCGGTCAAAATCCGTCTCGCCCCCTCGCTGCACAGCCCTGAAAAGGCTATCTGACAAGGGGACGGATACGACACTAGCAGAAGACGACCCGGCATGGCGAGCCTGGATTGCGGAAAATCCTATTTCGCCTCGGCAATCGAGTCGATATGGACACTCTTCTTGCTCGAATCCGTAGTAGCCGTCACCGTCACATGATCGCCATAGAAGCTCTTCACCGCGTCGGGATTATCGATGCTCCAGACCGCCTTCTTGCCTTCGTCCACGAACACCGGCGTCATCCCGCCCTCAATGCACTTTTTAACGCAAGCTGCGCCCGTACCTGCGTGCTTGGCGCCACACATCGAGTCGGAAATCCAGCCGCTGATTTTGGTGGAATCGGCAGCGCGCGCCGCGACTGCGGCGAAGGAGAATACGGCAACGAGCAAAGCAACGGTGCGTTTCACAAGAACCTCCAAGGAATGAGGGAATGCTCTTTCGACTACCATCATGCTCCCCAAACCCCGTTTCGGCAAGGACGGAATGCCTCCGCAACAGGGTTTGGCCACACGAATTGCGCGTTGCCACCAAACACCGCGCTTCTACCGGCAACTGCGCATGACTTCCACATTCTTCAGCACCATTTCGTAGCGCGCCGTCGCCGCTGTGAACCGCTTCACCAATTCGGCCGTCTTGATCAAAAATCCCGGGCTCTTCTTCCGAATCTCGTCCAGAATAGGCGCAAACTTCGCCAGCAAAAAGAAGCCTTCTCCGTTGCAATCCACAAACAGTTCAGCCGAAACCGCCCCATGTAACACCATCGCCGCAGCCATTTCCCAATAGCTCAGCACCTGCCGCAACCATGGGTTGTGCGGATCAGCCGCATTTCCGGCTACCGCGAAATACTCTTCCGCGGTCGTGGGCCAAAACTCGCCCGTGATCCAAGCCCTCGCCTGGCGCATCAATGTCTCTCTGCGGAGTTCATAAAGCCTGAGAATGATTTCAGCATCTGCCGGCGTCGCCAGCATTCTTTCCATTTGCATACGTTCCATAATCACCATGCACCGCTGCCTCATACTAACGGATTGAGCGGAAAGGCGCGTCCGGAAAGAAGCTCTTCCCTTGAACGCAGGTCGCCACGGCACCTTGGCGGCCCCGGAATCCAGGGCGCCAAGGCCACACATACTCTCCTGAATTGCCGTCAAAGCGCTACGCGGGCTGCAATTCCCTCTTGCCGCTCTTTTGCTCGACAACCGGCCCATGCGTCTCGGCCGTCGGTGGAGGCGGCGCATCGCCGATGCGCTTTGAATAGCTGCAGACAATCGCATTCTCTTCCGGCGCCGCTGCTGCTTTTTTGCCGCGCTTCTTCGGCGTCGTCTCTTCCTCGGCAGCCTTTTTCTTGTTCGGGCATTCGAGAAAGATCCCCGAGCGTAGCGTCTTCTCGATCAGGTAAGGGCTCTTGCACTCCGGGCACTGCTGCGCTACCGGCTTGTAGTTCGACGTAAAGTCGCACTTGGGATAATTCGTGCAGCCCCAGAAGAGATTGCCCCGCCGCGCCTTGCGCTCCGCAATGTCGCCGGTGCCGCACTTCGGGCACTTGAGCCCTTCAATCAGGTTCTGCTTTACGTACTTGCACTTCGGATAGCCCGAGCAGGAGACGAATTCTCCATACGCGCCCTGCCGCAGCACTAAAGGCTTGCCGCACAGCGGACAGTCTTCGCCCGTGGGTTGCGGCGGCTTCTGCTGCTGCTTCTGGCTCAGTTTGCGGATCGTCTTGCAGGGCGGGTCTTCGTTATATCCCGGGCACGCCATGAACATGCCGAACGGTCCGCGCCGCAGCACCATCACCCGCCCGCAGTTCTCGCAATACTCTTCCTGCTCGCCGGCCTCCTGGGCCTCCGGAGTATTCAGGTCCGGTTTAGCCGCAGTGTTCTCCTTGGTGAACGTGCAACTCGACGGATCTTTCTTGTTATAGGCCGAACACGCAAAGAAGCTGCCGAACTTGCCCCACTTTAAAAGCAGTGGCGATCCGCACAGATCGCACTTTTCGTCGGTCACCTGCTCCATGCGCTTGATGTCGCGCATCTTGTCGCCGGCATCCTTCAGTTCGTCCTCAAAATGGTCGTAAAAACCATTCAGCAGGACGGTCCACTTCTCCTTGCCCTCTTCGATATCGTCCAGTTCCTCTTCCAGCTTGGCCGTGTACTTGGTATCGAAGATATAAGGGAAGCTTTCCACCAGCAGTTCGCACACCACCACCCCAATTTCGGTGGGATAGAACCGGCCGCGCGGTCCACCATGCTTCACCACGTACTCGCGATCCTGAATGGTGTTGATGATCGAGGCGTACGTCGAAGGCCGCCCAATGCCCCGCTCTTCCAGTTCTTTCACCAGCGAAGCTTCGTTGTAACGCGCAGGCGGCTCGGTAAAGTGCTGCTCATTCAAAAGCTTTTCCAGTTCCAGGGCCTTCACATTGTCCAGGTTCGGCAGCTTGTTGGCGAGCGACTCGTCGTCCTCGTCCTTCTTCTCCTTCGAAGCCTCATACACCTTCTGAAAGCCGTCGAAGATCACCGTCGTTCCGCTCACCCTGAAGTCGTAGGTCCGCTTGTCCAGTTTGCTGGCCGCGGCAATATTCACCTGCGTCACGGCCAACTGCGCCGGGGCCATCTGCGAAGCGACAAAGCGCTGCCAGATCAGCTTATAGAGCTTCAGTTGCTCGTCGCTCAAATATTGCGCAATCGACTCCGGCGTCCGCGAAGCATCGGTCGGACGAATCGCTTCGTGGGCATCCTGCGCGTCTTTCTTGCCCTTGTAGACATTCGGCGTCTCCGGCAAATACTTTTGCCCGAGTTGCTTGCCGACCCACTCCCGCGCTCCCGCAATCGCATCCGGCGAAACACGCGGCGAATCGGTACGCATATAAGTGATAAGGCCGGTCGTTCCCTCGGCGCCAATCTCCACGCCCTCGTATAGCCTCTGCGCCACGCCCATGGTGCGCCGGACATTGAATCCCAGCTTGCGTGCTGCGTCCTGCTGCAACTGGCTGGTCGTGAAAGGCGGCGGCGCGCTCTGCTTGCGCTCCTTCTTGACGACCGAAGCGACCGTCCACGACGCCTTTTCCAGCGCTGCCAGCGCCGCCTTGATTTCCTTCTCGTTCGGCAACGCAGGGGCGCCCACCGTATCGACGGTGACCCGGTGCCCGTCAATGCCGACCAGGCGCGCCTTGAAGCTCTTGTCCGCCTGCTTTTCCGGATGCAGAAGCGCATCGAGCGTCCAATACTCCACGGGATTGAAAGCGCCGATCTCCCGCTCGCGTTCCACAATCAGTCGCACGGCCACAGTCTGCACGCGTCCTGCCGACAGGCCTCGCCGCACCTTGTCCCACAGCAGCGGTGAAATCTGATAACCCACCAGACGGTCCAGCACGCGCCGTGTCTGCTGCGCGTCCACTAAATTCTGATCCACATCCCGCGCGTGCTTGAAAGCCTCCTGCACGGCCTTCTTCGTGATCTCGTTGAAGGTGACGCGGCGAATCTTTTTTCTTTCCTTGGCCGTGGTGCCCAGTTGCAGCGCTAGGTGCGCGGCAATCGCTTCTCCCTCACGGTCAGGATCGGGCGCCAGAAAAATTTCGTCGGCCTTCTCGGCGGCCTTCTTCAACTGTTCAACGACCTTCTCTTTGCCGGGCGACACAATCAGCTCCGGCACAAAGGTCCGCTTTTTCAGCTCGACCCCGATGTCGTTCTTGGGCAGATCCATGATGTGACCGATGGACGCACGGACCTCGAACCCCTTGCCAAGATATTTCTCGATCGTCTTCGCCTTGGCGGGAGATTCGACGATCACCAGTGATTTGCTCATTGCCATCCTTAAATTACTGCTCCCCACTACCCTGTCAGGCCTGTTGGACTCGGGAAAGGGCCATTCGGTTTCATTCGTTCGAAGCAAGGCTATCCTGCCTGTGCAGCCAGCCATCTTCCCGGTCCTGCGACAAAAGGAGTCGCAAAGCTTGCAAGCTACCACGGAAGGCCGCTCCATTGCCACTCGCAAACGCCTTTCCCGTGTTTACGCCCCCACTACTTTACGCGCAAAATCTCCTGAGAGTGCCCCAATCTGCACAAAATCCCTCAATTGAACCTATATCTTGAATGTATATCCGGCGGAACCGGAAAACGGTCGTCTTCACATGGTTCGTACATAGTTCTTGCCCGGAAGCTGCCGTACGAGCCCGCTGATCTCCAACTCGAAAAGCGCCGTAAATACCTCGGAAGACGTCAGTTGCGTCTCAAGCATCTCAAGAATTTCATCGATTTGGAAGGACTCGTCGCAGCGCAGAACCTCCAGCGTCATCTTCTCTTCCGGCCGCAACACCGGGTCCGGCAGAAGAGATGCGGCCGGTTCGGAGTTGGATTCACCTCCAATTTCAGACTCCAGTTCGAGCTTCACCTGCGACGGCAGGTCCTCCCACACGTCTTCCCATGTAGCCACCAGTTTGGCGCCCTGTTTTATCAACGTGTTAGGGGTCCAGGAGTTCTTGTTGGTCACGTTGCCCGGCACCGCAAACAGGTCGCGGTTCTGCTCGGCGGCGCAGCGGGCCGTCACCCGCGTACCCGAGTTCTCCGCCGCCTCCACCACCAGCACCGCGATGCTCAGCCCGCTCAAAATCCGGTTCCTTCGGGGAAAATTCTGCGGCGCGGGAAAGGTACCCAACGGCATCTCGCTCACGATCGTGCCCCCCGTCGCCAGAATCTCTTCCGCCAGCTTCTTGTTCTCCTTGGGATAGATCACATCGACTCCCGTGCCCCACACGGCCACCGTCGGCATACGCGCCGACAGCGCGCCCATATGGGCGCAGGTATCGATGCCCCGCGCCATCCCGCTCACAATCAACAACCGTCGCGCCGCCAGATCTCGCGCCAGCATCTCTGCAATGCCCGAGCCATAGGGGGAGGGGTGCCGGGTGCCTACCACCGCAATGGCCGGCCGGGACAGCAGGGCGATCTCCCCACGCACCCATAACACCGGAGGGGGGTCGTAAATTTCCTTCAGCCGCTCCGGATAGGCCGCACACCCCAGCGTTAAGAGGGTCGCGCCCTGTGCCGCGACGTGCGCCCACTCCTCTTCGGCTGCTGCCCGTGCCTTGCCGTCGAAAATGTACTGTGCCGCCGGCGCCGGGAACCGGAGCCCTTCGAGCGCCGTCAGCGGCAATGCGAAGAGCTGGCTCGGCGCCTCCAGCGTCTTCATCGCATCCAAAATCCGTTTCGGCCCCAATCCCGGCGAAAGCGTAAGCGCCAACCAGGCAAGCCGGTCCTCATCGAGTTGAGGAACCACCGCGGGCGTCGCATTTTGCGGCAACGTCGTCATCGCACAGTCCAGTTCTCCGACAAACCGAGCATCCGGTTTTTCTTCTCGGGAAATCCAGGGCAGCCCTTTTGGATAATTTCGCTCACAGTAGCCCCCGCGACACGAGAAGTCAAGCCACAAAGGCAAAGCGGGCACAAAACAGACGGGATGCGCCCGTCGGCGCCTCCATCGCGTCAGTCTGCCAAGCTCCGGTCTGCTAGGCTAAGGATGTGAGCATTTCCCCTGTCTCGCGAGGACTTAGACAGCGCCGGGCTGATCATCCGCTAGTGCTCTCCGCGATCCGTTTCCTCAATCCCGCTCCGCTTATGTGGGACTTCGAACATCCCCCGCTCAACGCCAGGCTGGCCGACCGCTATCAACTCAAATGGATGCTTCCCTCCGAGTGCGCCGATCAGTTGGCCTCGGGCGCTGCCGACATTGGACTGGTGCCCATCGCCGCTCTCGCCAGGACGCCCGGCCTGCGCATCCTGCCCGGCTGCACCATTGCCTCCAAAGGTCTGGTCCGTTCACTGTTGCTGGTGCGCCGCGCCACGCAGCCGCTCGCCAACTTGCGCTCCGTGGCCGCCGATACCGCCAGCCGCGCCACCGTCACCTATGCCCGCATTTTCTTTCATCAATGGGGGAATCCGGCGGTTCCGTTCGTTCCCATGGCCGGCAACCTCGACGCCATGCTTGGCCGCGCCGACGCGGCCATTCTTATCGGCGACCCGGCGCTGATGGCTCTCGAAGATCGCGCAGCCCGCTTCGAGCGCACCGGCGAAGAGCTGGTCTACCACGACCTGGCCACCGAGTGGCACACCCTCACCGGCCTGCCCTTCGTTTCCGCCGTCTGGGCAGTCGCCCCCGGCATTGCCGACGAGAGCCTCGCCGAGGACTTCATTCAATCCCGCGACCATGGCCTGCGGAATATCGATGCGCTGGTCGCCGAGTGGTCCCGGAAACTTCCCCTGTCGGCGCAGACCATCCATACCTATCTCACCGCGAACATTCACTATGTGCTCGATGAGGAGTGTCTCGCCGGAATGAAAGCCTTCTTCCGGATGGCTGCCGACGCCGGCGCCCTGCCGCGCTACGACTTCTCGATGGACGCGCTTGCCGTCAAATAAAACAAGGCCGGTCCGCAAAGCGGATCGGCCTGTTCACTTCTCGTAATCGTACTGGCCCAGCGAGTATCGTTTCACGGGCAGGCGGCGAAAAGCTGCGTGCTTATATCTCCCACCGCAGCAGCGCCGCACCCACCGTGAAACCGGCACCCACCGCTGCCAGCAGCACCAGGTCGCCCTTCTTCAGCTTGCCCTCTTCGATAGCCGTTTCCATGGCCAGCGGAATCGTTCCAGCCGACGTGTTGCCATACCTGTCGATATTGATGATCACCCGCTCCGGGTCCATGCCCAGCCGTTCGGCAGTCGAAGTGATGATGCGCTTGTTCGCCTGATGGGGAATAAAGCATCCCAGGTCCGCACCGGTTACGCCGTTGCGCTCCAGCAGCCGCGCAGTGGCTTCGGCCATCTTGCGCACGGCAAACTTATAGACCGCCTGCCCATCCTGGTGGATGAAGTGCATTTTCTTGTCGATCGTCTCATGGGTCGCCGGATTCAGGCTGCCGCCGGCAGGCAGATTCAACGCCACGCCGCCCGCGCCATCGATCTCGTGGATAAAGTCGATCATGCCGATCTCGCCTTCTTCCGCCGGCTCAATCAGCACCGCCCCGCCGCCGTCGCCAAACAACACGCAGGTGGAGCGGTCGGTATAGTCGGTCATGCGGGTGTTGGCATCCGCGCCGCACACCAGCACCTTCGACTGCGCTCCGCTTTCTACCAGCTTCACGCCCGCCTGCAGCGCAAACACGAAGCCCGAGCAGCCTGCGGAGACGTCGAATCCCCATGCGCCCTTGGCCCCGATCTTGTTTTGCACCAGGCACGCCGTCGAGGGAAACATCATGTCCGGCGTCACCGTGCCCACGATAATCACTTCAACTTCGCTGGGCTCGATGCCGCGCGCCGCCAGGCACTTCTTGGCCGCCTCGGTGCACATATCGCTCGTGCCCAGCCCGGCCGCCAGCTTATGCCGCTCCCGGATGCCCGTGCGCTCTTGAATCCACTGGTCGTTGGTATCCACCAGCTTTTCCAAATCCTGATTCGTAATCACTTGAGGGGGAACGTAGGTTGCAAGCGCGCTGATTTTGGCACGCCGGCCCACCACGGGACGCACGGTGAGGCTCAATGCATTTCTCCTTGCGGCGCAAACAGCGGAAGAGGGACCCGGCTCACGCTCAGCATATTTTCGGTACATCCGCCGAATAGAACGCAAAAAAGTACCGGGTGACCTACTGCGCCCGTACTAGCCCGTTACCGTTGCTTCCTTCCGGACCTGGCGGGGTTGGCGGGATTACGTCGCGTAGGACCCGGCACTGATTGATTTTACCACTCCGCGTGGGGCGGACAGCGTCTTGCACAATTCGTGCTGAGAGAGAAGATTCACGCTGTCCCACCCTTACGACAGAAAGAAGTCGCAAGGATGGGGCACGGGGACAATAGCGCTACGGCGGAGCGCGGAATCTCACTTCCCGGTACAATGGAAAGGTGAGTATTGTTGCTGAAAAAGAAGAAGAAACAGCCATAAGGACAGCTCCCATCGTGGGTTTTGTCTCGCTGGGCTGTCCCAAGAACCTCGTTGACTCCGAAGTGATGATGGGCCTGCTGGATCGCGCCGGTGCACGACTGACGTCGCGGCCCGAAGAGGCCGAGATTCTTGTCGTCAACACGTGCAGCTTTATCGATACGGCCAAGCAGGAGTCGGTCGATACGATTCTCGAAATGGCGCGGCACAAAACCGAAGGCCGCGCCACGAAGCTGATCGTCGCCGGCTGCCTCGTGGAACGCTACCGCGACGAGATTCGCAAGAACATTCCCGAGGTGGATGCGGTCGTCGGCACCGGCGAATTGGAATCGATTCTTGCCGCTGCGGGCATCGAACAGAAGCCTGTTGCGCCTTCGCCGTTCACGATTCTGACCGGCAGCGCGGCGATTCACGCTGGCTCGACTGTTCTTTCGGGTCAGGAAGCGCTTGCTGGAACGCATAAGACCGTGTTTCGGGCTGAAGGCGACGCACGCGAGGCGCAGGGGCGCTTTGACCGTGAGGAGTGGCAGGGCGCATCGCATCTGCTGCCCACCTATCTCTACGACGAGACGACGCCGCGCCTGCTTTCGACAGGCCAGACCTCGGCTTACATCAAAATTGCCGAGGGCTGCGACCATCCGTGCACGTTTTGCGTGATTCCTAACCTGCGCGGCAAATTCCGCTCGCGGCGATTCGAGTCCGTCGTTGCCGAGGCGCGGCAGCTTGTGGCTCGCGGCGTGGAGGAGATCACGCTCATCGGGCAGGACACGACCTGCTACGGCGAAGACTTCGGCCTCAAGGACGGGCTCGCCACGCTTCTCGATGAGTTGGCCCAGATCGACGGCCTGCGCTGGCTGCGCTTCCTCTACGCCTACCCGAACCGCATCACAGGCAAGCTGCTCGAAACCATCGCGAAGCACGACAACATCTGCAAGTATCTCGACGTGCCGCTGCAACACGCGTCTCCTTCGGTTCTCAAAACGATGAAGCGCGGTGCGGGCGCGGAGATTTTTCTGAAGACGCTGGAAAAGGTGCGCGCCACTGTGCCTGGCATTGTGTTGCGAACCTCGTTCATCGTCGGATTTCCCGGCGAGACTGCCGAGGACGTGGAGATTCTGGAACAGTTCATCGAAGAGGCGAAGTTCGACTGGCTCGGCGTCTTCAACTACTCCGACGAAGAAGGCTCGAAGGCACACGCGTTCGACGCAAAGGTGCCAAAGCGCTCGATTGAAGCCCGCAAGCGGCGACTGATGAAGACGCAGCAGAAAATCAGCAAACAGGCCAAGCAGGAGTGGGTGGGCCGCGAGGTTGTCGTTCTGGCTGAAGGGCCGAGCGAAGAGACAGAGCTTCTGTGGGAGGGCCGCACGCAGTTCCACGCGCCGGAGATTGACGGCAAGGTCTATATCAACGACTTCGGCGATCTGGAATCGCTCACCGCGGGCCGCTTCTACAAAGCTGAGATCACCGAAGCGCACGAGTACGACGTGGTGGCACGCATCATCTCTGACGCGTTATAAGATGGCGTGCTGTAAATTGGCGCTCTTGAAATAGCGCCCTATAAACTGGGAACGAAGCCCATGCCTGCGAAGAAGAAATCCGTAAAGACCCTCCGCTGCCCCTCGTGCGGAATGCTCGTACAGCCCAAGGACGAGGACTTCCCTTTCTGCTCTGACCGCTGCCGCAAGATCGACCTCGGCAAGTGGGCGATGGGCGTTTACAAGATCAGCTCGCCTGTGCTCGACCCCGAAGTGCTCGAAGACTTGGGCGGACTCTCCGGCGGGCAAACCAGAGGGTCCGAAGATTCCTATGACAACTAGCGCGACAGCCGCGAGCGGCGAAACACCCTCGGGCCGCAAAACCTTCTGGGCCTGGACCATTGCCACCTGGTTTGGCGCGGGCCTCGGCAAGCCCGGCCCCGGTACGTGGGGCTCCGTGGCGGCTGTCCTTCTCTGGGCAGCCGTGGAGTTGGCCTTCCATCCCGGCGTCATTGCCATGCAGATCATTCTCTTTGCGGGAATTGTGCTTTCGATTGCAGTCGGCGTGCCGGCGGCAACGATTGTGGCGCGAGAGAGCGGCCGCGAAGACCCCGGCTTCGT